>DNGI01000189.1 GCA_003486645.1 Cyanobacteria bacterium UBA11370
GAGGGGGAGAGGGGGAGAGGGTTTATTACCTAACTGAATACTATGAAGTTTAAATGCACAGTTTGAAGACTAAATTGGATTGATTAAACAAGCATGAGTATCATTCAATCTATTAACGTAAGTTGCTAATTATAAACGAAGAGATTTTTAATGGCTAATGGCTAATGGCTAATGGCTAATGGCTAATGGCTAATGGCTAATGGCTAATTGTTCAAAAGCTCATCTTCGATTAACAATTAGCGTGTTTTCCATTAGCCATTAGCTACCCTGATCAGCTAACTAGCAACTTGGGTTATTAGTTTAATGGCAAGGTTACTGTAACCGTTGTCCCCACACCCACTTCACTTTCAATCTTAATCTGTCCGCTGTGCAAATCGACACACCGTTTGACGATAGAAAGTCCTAATCCTGTTCCTTGAATTTGACCTACGTTACTAGCACGATGGAAGGTTTCAAATAGACGTTGTTGATCATTAATGGGAATGCCCATTCCTTGGTCTTGGATCTGAAATATAGCGGTGTTATTGTCACAGTTTAGGTTGAATTGAATGGTACTTTCTGCTGGAGAATACTTGATAGCGTTGGAGAGAAGATTCATCAGAATATGTTTTAATAAAATGGCATCCATAACAACTTCGGTACAGTTACTTTGATAGGTAAAGATAAGCTGGCGATCGCTAGCATTAAATTGGAAAACTTCTATTAATTCCTGGCAAAATTCTTCTAAATTTAAAGCATTAGGTTCGTACTTTAGTCCACCTGCCTCAGTACGAGCTAAAAGCAACACTTCATCTAATAGCTGGAGCATATCAGAAATTGACCCTTGCATGAGTTCAAAATACTGGTTTCTGCGCTCTGAATTGAGTTGAGGGTTGTCACCTTTTAGTTTCTCAGCACAGAGTCGAATCGTAGTCATGGGAGTGCGGAATTCATGGGACACCATTGATACAAATTTTGATTTAAGTTGGTTGAGTTCCCGTTCCTTTTCTAAGGCTATAAGTGTACGTCGCTCACTTTCTTGAAGCTGCTTAAGTATTCGTCCCCGTTCAATGGCATAACGAAGCGATCGCACCAACATTTCTTGAGTAATTTCACCCTTAACCAAGTAATCTTGCGCTCCTAAAGCAACAGCTTTTAACGCAAGTTCTTGATCATCCGTTCCAGTTAACACAACAATGGGGAGATCTTGAGCGGCTGTTTGAATCTGACTAACAGTATTTAATCCTTTAGAATCGGGGAGAGAAAGGTCTAATAAGACGACACTAAAGTTAGAATTGTTTAAATATTCAAGGGCAATATTAAGACGTTTTGCTTGGACAATGTGCCATTGCTGTTTATCTGTTTGTGCCAACATTTCTATTAACAGATAAGCATCAGCCAAGTTATCTTCGACGAGCAACAGAGGAGTCGGTATTAGCATATACAGTTATTTACTCCACTTTGGGAGGTAGGGTTACGGCTGCAAACCAAAAATTCTCTATTGATTTGACTACACCAATGAACTGCTCTAAGTCAACAGGTTTAACCAGATAGCTATTGGCTTGCAGTCCATAAATCTCCCGAACGTCTTCTTCATTTGCGGAGGTTGTGAGAACTATAACCGGAATCGTTTTTAAGTCATCATCTCCCTTGATTATTGTCAGAACATCTCTACCATTTTTCTTAGGTAAATTTAGATCTAACACGATCAAATCTGGACGAGGTGCATCAGTATAGTGTCCCCGTTTGTAAAGGAAATCAATAGCCGCTGCCCCGTCTCTAACCCAATGCAGTTTATTGATAACTGTACTTTCACTCAGCGTTTCTAGTGTCAGAACGGCATCACTTTTAGAATCTTCGACTAGGAGGATTTCTAGGCTTTTAAAGGGGTTAGAATTATTCATTTTACATTTCCATTAAGACTGGGAATTTCAAAACAAAAAAGCGATCCCTTTCCCAGTTGTGACTCAACCCAAATGTGCCCCCCATGGCGTTCAACAATTCGTTTGCAAATTGCCAAACCTAGTCCTGTACCGGGATATTCATCACTGGTATGAAGCCGCTGGAAGATACCAAAGATTTGCTCGGCATACTCTGGCTCAATACCAATTCCATTATCTCGAATTCTAAAGAGCCATCCAGAACGTTGATTTTCTGCTGATATAGTGACTTGGGGTGATGCTTCACCTCGATATTTAATGGCATTACTAATCAGATTTTGGAACAGGAGGGTGATTTGGGATGTATCAACGAAGAGGGTAGGTAAGAACTCAATGGTAATTTTTGCGTGGTTTTCAGTAATACTAAACTGCAAATCTTTTAATACTTTATTCACTACAACATTACAATCGGTTGATTGCAACTTTAATTGATGCCGACCTATTCTAGAATATGCCAGTAAGTCTTTAATCAGTTGCTGCATTCGAGTTGCCCCATCTACAGCAAAATTAATATAAATATCGGCTTTTTCATCTAACTTTCCTTGATAGCGCTTCGCCAACATTTGGGTATAACTCGCAACTGCCCGTAGGGGTTCTTGTAAATCGTGAGACGCAATGTAAGCAAACTGTTCTAATTCTTGGTTGGAGCGTTTTAACTCGGTGGTTAATTGCTCTAGTTGTTCATTCGCTTCGGTAAGTTCTAGTGTTCGTTCTTTCACCCGAATTTCCAACTCATCTCGCGCCTTTAAAAGAGTTTCTTCCGCCCGTTTACGCACCAATTCTACACCCGCACGAGCGGCGAAAATCTTCAAAATAGAAATATGATCAGGTTGGGCATTCATCGGTTTATTATCCATTACAGCTAAATGACCCAAGATGTTTCCTGATAAGTCGTGAAGCGGAACACCCAAATAACTTTCTGCTTTGAGATCAACCAAATCTTTGTCTTGAGGAAAGAGCAGTTGTAGATGCTCAGAATAGCAACAGACTTCTCCACCAATAACGTACTCACAAGGCGTACCTGCTAACAGGTAAGTAATATTTTCGGTAAAGTTTTCTCCTTGCCAAAATGCAAGCGTGCGAACCTGACTATGGCTTGTATGCGTGCATTCAGTGATAAAAGCATACTTTACCTGAAGCGCATCAGCAAGATGACGAACCAGCGAACAAAAGAAATCACTTCCGGTGACAGATGCTGTTCCTTCGGTAATCGCACGGAGGGTTTCTTCTGCCCTTTTACGCTGCATCATTTCTTGCTTCATCTCATCATAAAGTCTGGCATTTTCTAGGGCGATCGCTGCCTGTGCCGTCAGAATTTTTACAATCTCAAGGCGATCAGGAGTAAAAACCTCGCTTAGTAAATGATTTTCCAAATATACAATTCCAATGAGTTGACTCTGATGCACGATTGGCACACATAAAATTGATTTGGGTTTGTTGTGAACAATATAAACATCGTTGGCAAATCTACTATCATTTTCAGCATTCGCTATAACTAAACTTTCTCCGGTTCTTTTTACATAATTGATAATGGCAGGCGAGAATCTTTGGTTCAACTCAACAAAACTGGATGAAAACGTTTTTACTTCAAGTTCATCAACGAATCCTTCTACTTGAATAAAGGGTTTGCCTTCCTTCTCTTGTATAAAGAGTCCTCTTTGCGCCCCGGTATTTTCAATCAAAATTTTCATTAATTTCGCTAGTAATTGATCCAGCACAATTTCGCCGGAAAGGGCTTGTGATGCTTTGATTACTGTAGCTAAATCTAGTACTTCTGTGCCTGTGCTTCCTGTTGTAGTTGGAGAAGTAGATATTCGTGTGGTTTTAGCGTTCGTTCTTTCAGAAATACCCTCAAGCAACTGGGGATATCGCCGATCTAAATCCTTTACTTTAGCTATTGCCCCCCATCTCAGATAGCAGTAACGGGCATCCAACATATAGACAGCGGCAATTTTTGTTTGTCCTTGCGCTAGATAAAATTTTGCGGCTAGTTCATGAGCAAGTGCTTCTTCATTGATATATTCATTTTCTTGGGCTAAAGCAATAGCGCGATCATAATATTCTATGGCTTGAATATTTTTACCAAGAACTCGATATTGTTCTGCCTCCACCAGATAAAATTTATGCCAATAATTCATTGGAGCATGACGTGCCCATGTTTCCATCTTTTTTTGATTGGCAGATACTTTTCTTAAAATCCGCCGTTGTTCTGGCTTTTGAATATCAAAAAATAGAGCAAGAATAACCAGTGATTCATAAAAATAGAAAATAGGAACAACAAGTAAGCCTGTTGCACCATTCACTAAAAGATGTTCGGCAATTTTAGTATTTTTAATAGCGTTTGAATAGTCTTCAAATAAATAACAAAGAACTAATTTATTAAAATAAAAATTATAAAGGATATAATTATCATTGATAGCAATATGAAGAGGTAAACGTTGCTCCTCGTTGTAACCTTCTCCCATTAAACAACAGGAATTTTGGGACTCGCCCATGAGGTTTAAGACAACCTGTTGATAGATTTGAATTAACGATAGGGGTTGCTCTTGTTTGAAAGGTGCGATCGCATCACTGTAGGCTGCCATTTCTTGTTTAAGTTCCCCTAATTCCCTACCCAGAATATAGGAATTATAAAGGCGATAAAAGATAGAAAAGACACCATATTCTAAATCCCCGGTTTCCAGTCCACACTGATAAGCCTCAAGCAAAGGATTTAAGGTTTCTTTCAGATGTTCCTTCCAATGCCTGATATACATTTCAACTAAAAGATACGTTTTGGCTTTGAATTCTTTAGCATTCAATCTTAGTAATAAATTTAAAGCAAGTTGAGCAAATTGATAACCTGAATCAATGTCTCCCTCTACTCCACAAAGTACCATCGCATAATCAGCATAGCCAAAGGGAGAACCGGGAGCATTCCCATATTTGAGCGAAAGTTGAATCTTTTGAAACACCATCATTTGCCACAACTGAGGCGCAATAAAATAAGTTGGAGTACAGACACTGGCAATAATACGCATCACCGCCAGTTTATAAGCATCTGTCATTTTTGGTTGATCAATTAACGCCTTAATAGGTTTTCTCGTTAAGGCTAACTTTGTCTTCACCCGTCCCAAGAAAACATCCAATTGATTGGGATTTATGGGAAGCTTCACTCCCAATAATTCCAGAACTTCTAAAGCTATTCTGATAGCGTCTAACATTTGATTCTGGACAACACAAGCTTGAATTTTGACTTCATATCCCTTTACCTTATCCAGTGTTGTTTTTGCTTCTTGTACGGCTATCTCGGCTAAGGTTTTCATCTGTTCAAAGTCGCCGTTAAGATATGCCGCTTCTGCGCCTAACTCATACAATGCAAGGGTCAAATCATACGTTTCTAACCAACAGTTTTTTCCCAAAAGTGCCCTACCAACAGTCAAATACGTGAATGCAGCTTCATAAGCGACTGATGCGATCGCTTTCTTGCCAGCGATAAGATTGAGTTGAGCCAATTGATTTTTCTGGGCTTGCTCACTCATCAATTCAATCCCATTATTGAGGTGATTAACAGTATCAAATATTTTATCTCCCCAGGATTTTGTGGGAGTGGATTTTATCAGCCATTCACCAATTTTTAAATGGATGTGTTTTTTATCTTCTTCAGAAATTAAGGAGTAAGCAGATTGGCGTACTCGATCATGGAAAAATTTGCAGGAAATAGCCAGATCATCAAATTCGGATTGAGGGTAAACTTGAAGACATTTGTATTCATCTCCAAGGGGCACAATTAAACCTTCTTGCATCACTCCCCAAAGAGCAGAGGCAGTTTCAGTTTTAGGTTTTTCATTCAGAATCGACAAAGTTTTGAAATCAAATTGATTACCAATACAGGCAGCTAACTTTAAAATCTGTTGAAGCCGTTCAGAGAGATTTTGAATCCTATCGATCATCAACTCAACTACATTATCACTAAGCTGTGCTGATTGAATTTCGTCCAAATTCCACTGCCATTCATTAAGTTTAAAATCAAACGTTAGTAAATTATTTTGATAAATAGCTTTGAGAAACTCAGTAATAAAAAATGGATTACCTCTAGTTTTAAGGTTAATTAATTCTGCTAAAGGTAACGTTTTTTCTGGTTCACAGTTAAGGGTATCTACAATTAACTGATTAATCGTCGCTAAATTTAAAGGTTTAAGGGAAATGTGATTGATCGTTGCCTTTGTAGCCTTAATCTCATTCAAGATAAGCATTAACGGATGATCGACCCTAACTTCATTGTCGCGGTAAGCCCCAATTAATAGTAAGAATTGACTATCTGGTTTAGCCATTAGCCGTTGAATCAGTTTGAGAGAAGCACTATCTGCCCACTGCAAATCATCCAGAAAAATGACTAAAGGATGCTCTCGTTGAGCAAACACATTCATAAAATTTTGAAAGACGAGATTAAAGCGATTTTGCGATTCTGTTGGACGCAGTTCTGATACAGTAGGTTGTTTACCGACGATCAACTCTACTTCAGGAATAACATCAATAATAATTTGAGCGTTATTTCCTAAAATTGCTAATAGTTTTTCTCGCCATTGGGTAAGTTTTAACTCAGGTTCAGTTAAAAGTTGTTTGATTAATTCCTGAAAGGCTTGAATAACGGCTGAGTAGGGAATATTACGCTGATATTGATCAAATTTTCCGCGAATGAAATAACCTCGTTTTCGAGTAATAACTTTATAAAAGTTCTGCACCAACGCTGACTTACCAATACCAGAATACCCCGATATCAACATCAGTTCAATTTTAGAAGACAATGTAGAAATAGAACCAACCCCTGAATTCTCTCTACCCGATAAATCTGAAGAGAATACCAACGCCCCATCCGTTACATCCGCTACAAAATCCGCTGCCAACCCGCCACTCACTCGCTCAAAGGCTGCAAGTAAAATTTTAATTTCTTGCTCTCTACCATACAACTTTTGCGAAATTTGAAACTTATCAGCAACATCTTGATTACTCAGAGAAAATCTGATTATTTTACCGCTTTCTTTTAACTGTTGTAAGCACAATTGTAAATCAGACTTAATTGCCCAAGCACTTTGATATCGATCTTCAGGACTTTTCGCTAATAATTTCATAACTAAGGTTGAAATAACTTGGGGAATTTGTAAACTTAATTCATGGGGTGACGTAGGATATTTAGCAATATGACAATGAACTAATTCCATGGCATCGGTTGCTTCAAACGGTAGGCGATCGCATAGCAATTGATAAAACGTGATACCCAGTGAATAAAAGTCAGTCCGGTAGTCAATTGTTCGATTCATTCTGCCTGTTTGTTCCGGTGACATATAGGCAAGGGTTCCTTCTAAAATATTAGGATTGGGAATCGTTACGCTTTCCCCTGAGAGAAGACTGGAAATCCCAAAGTCAATAATTTTAACTTGTCCTGTAGTTGGGTTAAAAACAATATTGGATGGGTTAATATCTTTATGAATAATAGTTGCAGCGTGAATTTCACCTAAAATCTCAGTAATCCGAATAACCAGGGTAAGAAATTCTTCCAAGGTAAATTTTCTGTGATTCAGTAATCGGTTTAAGGATTCACCTCCAAAATCTTCCAAAATCATTACTAAACTATAGTGATAGTTCTCTAAGCCATAGGTTTTAATAACACCTTCTTTCGTTAAGTTGCGAGTGATGTCATATTCCAGTTTAAAGCGAGCGATCGCATCGGGTGTTGGATATTTTTCCTTGAGAATCTTGAGAATTACAGGAATTTGGTCTGAATCACGAACTCCTCGATAAACTAGGGTTTTGGTGCTTTCATAGAGTTGTTCAATGATTTGATAGCCTGGAATTGTAACCATTTTCTGGCTTACCTTTGAGGACAATAGATCAACTTTGATCGAATTAGTAGAATATTTGACTAGGGACAATCTCTGTTAGTGCTGTAACAGCTATAACATCAATATTAGTCAGGTAGGATAGATTGAAAATGAGATTTAGCTGAGAAATTCCTAAAAAATTTCTATCTAATTTATCATTTTTATTGCATTCACTTCTTAAGAAGATCTCATAATTTAACAACTTTTTAAAACCATAATCTTATTAACCTCAAAAATTAACCTTAATTCTTGGATTATAAGTTGAGAAATCGCTCTTGAGGTAACTATCAATTATTGAGCCTCAATCTAGCTTTTATTCCGCTCGAAGCTAATAACTTTTGTCGCAAATTATTAACATAGGAGAACGTTGATGAAACTTGAAGGAAAAATAGCTTTAGTAACGGGTAGTAGCCAAGGAATTGGTCAAGGTATTGCTGTACGTTTAGCCACCGAAGGAGCTAGTATTGTCATTGACTATCGCTCTCATCCAGAAGGTGCTGAGGAAACTTTGGCTAAGGTAGAAAAGGCTGGTGGCAAGTGCCATATGTCTGGCTGTCCTCACTCTCCGGGTTATATTATCAAAGCTGATTTAGGTGTTGTTAGCGACGTGCGCCGGATGATTGATGAGAGCATTGCACATTTTGGTAAGTTAGATATTTTAGTTAATAATGCAGGAATTGAACGACACGGTGCGTTTTGGGATGTGACTGAAGCTGATTATGATGCCGTGATGAATGTCAATTTGAAGGGCGTATTTTTTGCTACCCAGGAAATGGTTAAGCACTTAAGAGAAACCAAACGAACTGGAAAAATTATCAACATTAGTTCGGTGCATGAAGAACTACCATTTCCCAATTTTACAGCCTATTGTGCTAGTAAAGGTGGGATGAAAATGTTGACTCGTAACTTGGCAGTTGAGCTTGGTTCTTTAGGAATTACGATTAACAATGTAGCGCCAGGAGCCATTGAAACTCCGATCAATACTAAGCTGTTAAATGATCCAGAAAAATTGGGTGCTTTGGTGAAAAATATTCCCCTTGGTCGTTTGGGTAAACCAGAAGATGTAGCTTCCCTTGTTGCTTTTTTGGCTTCATCTGATGCTGACTACATCACAGGTGCAACCTTCTTCGTCGATGGTGGATTGCTTTGGAATTATCAGGAGCAGTAAGATCATTTGTATGTCTCAGTTCAAAACTTCATCCAGAATCAATCTCCATAGCAAGGTAACTGAGAGCATATCCAAGGCTGCCGCCATAGCAATTTTCGCGCTTCCGATCAAATAGTTTAAGGATTTTCTACTTATGAAACTCAACCATTTACTAACCCTGAGTCTCGCTGCTGTGTTGATTGTTAGCTGTACCCAACAAGAATCAGTCAGCCAACCTTCTACAAGCCCTCTTGCTCAATCTAGTCCTAGTTCAACAGAATCAGTTGAAACTGTAAATCAAGATGTCATTAAGTCTGGCACCTTTGTTTCTGGAGAACACCCTACCCAAGGAACAGTTCAGATTGTTACTAAAAATGGAAAACCTGTTTTAGAACTCAATGAGGCATTTAAAACCTCTGAAATGGGACCTGATTTAGTGGTAATCTTACATCGTTCTAGTGATGTGATTGGCTCTACTAAACCCCCAGCCTATCCAATTCAACAGTCAGATTATGTTATCCTTGCTCCCTTGCAAAAGTTTAGTGGCGCTCAAAGCTATTCCATTCCAGATAACGTTAATTTAGCAGACTATCAATCCGTTGCGATCTGGTGTCGTAAATTCAATGCAACGTTTGGTGCTGCTGCTCTTAATTAAGTGCCTTCAAGTCAATAAACGGAGTAATTTAGTATGAATAAGTTAGAGCAAAAAACAGGCAAAGTTAATCTTCAAGAACTGACAGAAAGCAGACAGCAATTACACTATGCCATTCAGTTTCTTGCTGCAACGGGGAATGCTTTAGCCGAACCCCAACCTGATTACAGCCATACGAGTTTGGGATGGAATCCGGAATTAAATGTCTTTGTTGGAAGCCTTATTCAAGGTGAAACATCTTTTCAAGTCGCCCTCGATCCGGTCAGTCTTACCTCACTTATTTTGGATGAACAAGGGAATAAAATTGCTGCATTACCATTGCATAAAAAAACATTGGTAGAGGGATTGAATTGGCACAAAAATGAGATTTCTAAATTAGGTGCTGATGCCAGTAAAATAACTCTTCTTTCCTATCCACCTGATGATTTTCCGGATCATCCAGTTGCTCACGGTACTCCCTTCGATGCTAGCAAAGAATCTGAGCGTAGTGAATTGGTAGCCTATTATGCTAATACCTACGAACTTTTGCAGGAAATTATTGCTATAACTGAGGATAGTTCACCCATCCATATTTGGCCGCATCACTTTGATATGGCAACCTTAATCTCTCTCCCAAGTACTAAAGATGGAGAGGAGAAAACTATCGGTATTGGTTTGTCTCCTGGTGATACCAGTTATGACGAACCATACTGGTATGTGACTCCCTATCCTTACCCAAAAATTGACGAGTTTCCTAGTTTAGAAGGCAATGGTTTCTGGCATAAACAAAACTGGGTCGGAGCGGTTTTAACTGCCTCTAACTTGGCAAAAAACGTGACTGAAAAAGCTCAACAAAGTCAGGTTAGGTCTTTTGTTCATTCTGCTTTAAATGAATCGAAAGTACTGCTTCAAGAGGCAGCCTAAAACTAGCTTGAACGTAGTTTTCCGATAGAGTTGCACCAATCTAACCCATCCCCAAAGATAGGGAAAAGATAGATTGGTGCAGAGTATTTTTTAATTAAGCGATCGCCTTTAATTCTTCTTCTTCTATCGGCATTTGCCTTAATTCAGGCTTTTGATTTTGGGCTTCATACTCGCCAAATTGCTGAATCAGCTTGGCAACTAAACCTGTCCAACCGGTTTGATGAGAAGCACCAATTCCCGCCCCATTATCCCCGTGAAAATATTCATGGAACAGAATTAAATTTTGCCAATTCGGATCAGTTTGAAACATTTCAATTCCACCATACAACGGTCGCCGTCCTGATGAATCTTTAAGGAAAATTTGTATTAACCGTTTAGACAATTCTGTTGACACGTCCCAGAGATTCAAATATTGACCAGAACCCGTTGGATATTCCACCGTAAAATCATCTCCTAAGTAGTGGTAAAACTTTTGTAGCGACTCAATCAGTAAAAAATTCACCGGAAACCAAACCGGACCCCGCCAATTAGAATTACCACCAAACAAACCACTACTCGATTCAGCAGGTTCATAATCCACGCAAAACTGACTCCCATTGACATCAAAACGATAAGGATGTTCTGCATGAAATCTGGAAACAGCACGAATACCATAAGCACCGAGAAACTCAGTTTCATCCAGCATCTTTTGCAGAATTTTCTTTAGTTTATCCCGATGCACAATCGCCAATAACCGTTTCGCGCCCACTCCTGGTGTTTGCATACAAGCGACATTGTGTTTCAAGTGAGGGCGATTTTCGATAAACCATTCTAAACGTTCTTTAAAGGCTGGCAATTTTTCTAATATTTCCGGCTCAATTGTTGCCACAGCAAACAGTGGTACTAATCCGACCATTGACCGTACTTTCAGTTTAATTTGTTCCCCATCGGGCAACTGTAAAACATCGTAAAAGAATCCATCTTTTTCATCCCACAAAGCAGTGTCATCTTCACCAATGTGATTCATGGCTTTAGCGATGTAAAGGAAATGTTCAAAAAATTTAGTTGCAATATCTTCGTAGACAGGATTATCCAAAGCTAATTCTAAAGCAATAGTGAGTAAATTCAGACAATACATTGCCATCCAACTCGTGCCATCCGATTGATTAATATATCCCCCAGTTGGCAGTTCCGCGCTACGATCAAATACACCCACATTATCCATCCCCAAGAATCCCCCTTGGAAGACATTTTTCCCTTCAGCATCCTTGCGATTAACCCACCAGGTAAAATTGAGTAATAGCTTTTGAAAGACCCGTTCTAAAAATTGGCGATCGCTACGACCATACATTTTTTGCTCAATCTTATAAACGCGCCACGTTGCCCAAGCATGAACCGGAGGATTAACATCACTAAATGCCCATTCATAAGCGGGAATTTGCCCATTTGGGTGCATATACCATTCCCGCGTCAGGATGTCTAATTGATACTTAGCATAATCCGGATCAATCATTGCTAGAGTAATCGTATGAAAGGCTGTATCCCAAACACAATAGTAAGGATATTCCCACTTATCTGGCATTGAAAGAATTTCATTATTATCCAGATGAATCCACTCATGATTACGGTGGCGTGATGCTGGCGGCGGTGGGGTTGCCGGATCACCTTCTAGCCAATTTTCTATACTGTAAGAATAGAATTGTTTGCTCCACAACATCCCAGCAAATGCCTGCCGTTGCACGTTTCGCATATCCTCACTTAAGGGGAAAGGTGTAAGGCGTTGATAAAATTCATCTGCCTCTTGTATTCGGGTTTGAAATATCCTGTTAAATTCGTTACCAAAGGGTTGGTTAAGGTCACGAGAATTACTCAAACGTAACTGAATTATTTGCGTTTCTCCGGCAGGAATAGATAACACATAATGAGCCGAAGCTTTTGTGCCAATTTTATCAGGATTAATCGCTTCTTTTTTTCCATTGACGATATAGTTATTAATCCCATCTTTAACGTAAGGACAAGTATTTTCTACCCCAAACAACCGCTGAGTATTAGTTTCATTTTCAGTAAATAATAACTCGCTTGACCCGGCGCAATAAAGCCAGCGTTTTCCCAGCATTGGGTGCGAAGCTTCAATTAGACTGAATTCAATCTCCTTGTCAGCAACAGAGGCAGATTGAATTGCCTTGAGTATTGGTTTTTCAGCGTGATAATTCCAAGACCAAGTATTGCGGAACCATAACGTTGGTAAAAGATGTAGGGTTTTAGCTTCTGACCCCCGGTTAACAATCTGAATTTGCATCAGGATATCTTCAGGAGATACCTTGGCATACTCCACAAACACATCAAAGTACCGATTCTCCTTAAATACTCCGGTATCCAATAATTCAAACTCTAACTCTCGACGCGATCGCCGTTGGTTTTCGGCGATTAATTGAGTGTAGGGAAATGCGGATTGCGGATATTTGTAGAGGTATTTCATGTAAGAATGAGTAGGAGTATTATCCAGATAAAAGTAATACTCTTTGAGATCTTCCCCATGATTTCCCTCATTACCTGTTAGCCCAAACATCCGCTCTTTGAGAATGGGATCTTCGCCATTCCAAAGTGCGATCGCCAAACAAAGTTGCTGTTGATCATCCGAAATTCCAGCTATTCCATCTTCACCCCAACGGTAAGCACGGGAACGAGCATGATCGTGGGGAAAAGAGTCCCAAACTGTACCATCAGAACTGTAATCTTCTCGTACCGTTCCCCATTGCCGTTCGCTCAAATAGGGTCCCCATTTGTGCCATTGAGCTTGATGATTACGGGATTCTTCTAGCCTTTGTTCTTCCGCTGTTTTGGTTGTCATAATGGATATTATTTCCTGCTGAAAAGCCTATTGATGGATTGATTAATTTGCTAGTTTCAGTGTCTCTTTGGAAGCCTAGGTTGTACTGAGGTAATCATTAAGAGTTGATGAGAGAACGATAAATAGGAGTATAAGATAGACTCAGGTAAGGCTTATTTTTGGCAATGGGATCTTGTGGTGATAGCGGATAGCTGATGGCTGATGGTTATATAAAATTATTGGATGTCAATGCTCAGACGTATAGAGATTAAGAAATATGGCAGTCTTAAATGGAACCAACGGCAACGATGAACTCAATGGGACTAGTGCAAACGATGAATTTAATCCTGGTTTAGGCGATGACCAAGTAGACGGCGGTATCGGTAACGATTTACTAATCCTAGACTACTCCCAAGGCGATACAGGCACTGGTATGACTCTAGATACCTCCAGCGATCTCTTTGGTGCTGAAGGGTATGGGTATCGTTACACAGCCCTAGGCAGTATCGTTTATCTTGACCGGATCTACTTTGAAGGTATCGACCGTTTCAATATCGTAGGTACGAGCAAAGATGACTACATTAACCCTTGGCGTGGCAATGATACCATCAACGCTGGAGCAGGGGATGATACCGTTAGTAACGGTGATGGTGGTTATGACTTTCTTGATGGCGGAGCAGGCACTGACACCCTACTGTTAGACTTATCTAGCTTCAGTAATATTACCATCAATAATCCCCTTCTTGGTATTAATATTCCCGGTGTTATTCAGGCAATAAACTTCGAGAAATTCAACATTACGACTGGCAATGGTAACAATACTCTAACGCAATCTGGACTGATTAATGGAGCTGTCTACCGTAGCAATGAAATCTTTAACGGTGGTGGCGGAAACGATACATTCAATGCAGGTTTAGGTAAGGATGACCAAGTAAAAGGTTATACAGGTGATGACCTGCTTATTTTAGACTACTCCGTGGATGATACAGGTACTGGTATGACCCTGGATGCTTCCAGTGACAGCTTTGGTGCTGAAGGATATGGGTATCGATATACAGCAACAAACAGTACCGTTTATCTGGATCGGATTTACTTTGAAGAGATCAACCGTTTTGCTATTACAGGTACGAGTAAAAACGACTATATTAACCCTTCGACTGGCAATGATACTATCAACGCTGGGGCGGGGAATGATACGGTAACAAATGGCGGTGGTGGTTATGACATTCTTGATGGTGGTACAGGTACTGATAGGCTGCGGTTAGACTTCTCTAATCAAAGTAGCAGTATCACTATTTCCAATCCTAATCTCGGCATTGATATGCCTGGAACTGTTCAAGCTATAAACTTTGAAAGATTCACCATTACTACTGGCTCTGGCAACGATACTTTAACACAGTCAGGACTCATTAATAATGCCGTTTATCGTAGTAATGATGTTTTTAGTGGTGGTAGTGGTAACGATACATTTAACCCTGGTTTAGGTCGGAATGATGAAGTCTACGGCTATACAGGTGATGACCTGCTAATCTTGGATTACTCTATAGGCGATACAGGTATTGGTATATCAATGAATATCTCTAGTAGCACCTATGGATCTAAAGGAAATGTGTATCGATATACGACGAGTACTAGTTCGAGTTATCTCGACTACCTTTACTTCCAAGACATCGACCGTTTTAACATTAAAGGCACTAGTAAAAATGATAATATCACCACTTGGTCTGGTGATGACAGTATCAATGGTGGCGCTGGTAACGATAGAATCAACGGTCGTGGTGGGGATGATACTGTAACTGGAGGATCTGGGGTAGATCGATTTATCTACAATACTGGCTCAAGTTTTACAACCAATGATGTAGGTGTAGATACTATTACTGATTTTGTGAGAGGTACAGATAGAATCGTCTTAGATAAAACTACCTTTACAACACTTACGAGTGTAGCGGGTGGGGGTTTAAATAGCAGTGATTTTGCTGTTATTAATGCTTCTGACGATGGGGAATTGGTAGCAGGAGGTCTTGCAGATCGAATCGTTTTCAATCAAGCGACTGGCGATTTATTCTATAATCAAAATGGAACGACTGCTGGGTTAGGAAGTGGGGGAATGTTTGCTAATTTATCTGGGGTAACAACTCTATCTGGCAGTAACTTCTTGGTTCAAGTTTAATGGGAACAGGACTCAGTTGGCTGTTCAGATACCCGACTTCTTCAAGAAGTTGGGGATATCGGTATTTAAGAATTAGGGACGACTTGCTCAAAACTAGGGAACTCCTTAATAGTGGAATAAACAGAAGAATAAATTAGAAAGGGTAACTCATCAGCATCTAGATCTGATACCATCGGATTTTATCGGTATCAACTTTCACTTGAATGGTTAATTATCTCGTTTTTCTAGCTATCTCAGCAGCAACCTATGCCTTATTCAGTCTAGGGTTAAATTTGCAGTGGGGATTCACTGGACTGATTAACTTTGGACATATTGCGTTCATGACGGTTGGTGCTTATACTGCTGTGTTATTAAGTCAGGAGGGTGTACCCCTAATTCTCGCTGTGGTTATTGGGGCATTTGTTGCGGCAATTTTGGGACTTTTAATTGGTATTTCAACCCTGCGTCTGCGAGAAGATTACCTGGCAATTGTAACGATTGGGGTTTCTGAGGTATTACGACTCGTAGCTTTAAATGAAGAGTGGCTAACTGAAGGATCGTTTGGATTACAACGCTATCCACTTCCTCTAGAAACATTTAATCCCAGCCTGTTTAGTAAGGTTGTTATGATTGGATTGCTAACAGCAATTACAGGTTGGACATTATGGCAATTAGGGCGATGGTTTAGCAAACAGTGGTATCAACCGCAGGTCGGGGATAAAGACGTTAAACAAAGTAAGCCGATTGGTTTAGCACTATCAGCGATCATGATAGTTCTGTTAATTTTAGTACTCTACGGTACAGGAGTTGTGGCGTTATATAACTATACCTACAAAGCCGGATTAATGTTAGTATCCTTGGTTGTATTGACTCTTGTTTATTGGTTGTTAGAACGATTAGTACGATCGCCTTGGGGACGAATTCTAAAAGCCATTCGAGAAGATGAACAAATCCCCAAAGCATTAGGTAAAAATGTCTTTTGGTATAAATTACAAGCCTTTATGTTAGGAGGCGCGATCGCTGGGGTTGCGGGTGCGTTCTATGCTTGGCAACTTACATCCGTTTATCCCAGTAATTTTGAACCCTTATTTACCTTTTATGCCTGGATCATTGTTGTTTTAGGTGGCGCTGGGAATAATGCTGGTACTATCTTAGGAGCAGTCATTTTTTGGGCATATTTTGAGGGAAGTCGCTTTATCCTCCCTCAAGATTTACTAGACGGTTCCCGTTTGGGTGCGTTTCGAGTGATGTTGATTGGTCTAATTCTCATGATACTGATGATATGGCGACCTCAAGGTATCTTAGGGAAAAAGGAAGAACTTACCCTTGGGCGATAAGTTGAGTTAGTTGTTGGTTGTTGGTTGTTTGTTGTTTGCTATTAGAGAATAAGTCTGGGAGTTAGGATAGAGAACTGATATCAGAATAGAGGCGAGAAAATTAAAGATAGCTTAGTCAAACAATCCTTATATAGCCAGTCTAAATGA
>DNGI01000358.1 GCA_003486645.1 Cyanobacteria bacterium UBA11370
CCCTTGTCCCCCTTGTCCCCTTGTCCCCCTTGTCCCCTTGTCCCCACTCCCCACTCCTCACTCCCCACTCCCCAATTTCCAAAAAAGATAAGTTTTCTTGATCAGATGATCCCAATTAGATGTAGCATGATCCCAAAGAATTGTAAAAACACAATATACTTCGAGGAATCATGGTACTGTCTGTTAACGAGCGGACTTTTAAACAAGAAGTTTTAGAAACCTCCTCTAAGGTTCTGGTCGATTTTTGGGCACCCTGGTGTGGTCTGTGTCGCCTGATCCATCCTCTGGTTCAAGAATTCCAGACGGATTGGAGTGAGCAGATTAAAGTCGTGAGGGTCAATGCGGATAACAATCTGAGGCTTGCCAATTGCTATCAACTCAAGTCCCTGCCGACCTTGCTGTTGTTTAACAACGGTCAGTTGGTTCAGCGCCTTGACAACTTCCAAGGACGGGACGATCTGCGTGTAGCACTTCAAAAACTGATTGTCAATCCTGTGCCTAAGTCGGCTGAACTATTAGGCAAAGGTGTTCCCTCCAATTTGTTGGACAACCAAACTCAAAAAGCAGCTTAACGATAGAGATAGGGGAGACGAGGATAACACATCATAAGCTCATCGGCATTTAAACTCCATGATGGAAGAAGTAAGGCAGGAGGCAGAGGGCAGGAGGATTAAGAGTTTTTTCCTGATTGCTCAACTGTGCAATTTAAATGCACATCAGCTTACTCTCCTTGTCCCCCCGTCTCCGTTTCTTGTGCGTCATCATCCATAGCAAACATTTAGGTAATTGACATAACATTTTTCCCTCTCTCCCCCTCTCTCCCTCTCCCTACTCCCTATTCCTGATACGCTGATAGCTGGAATCAACTTAAGCTGATTGCGATATGGGACTTAATCGGCGGACTTTTTTGCGAAAAGCTGGCTTAGGGCTAGCAGTACTAGGGGTGAGTGAAACGGTGCTATCACTGCTGGTTGATCAAAGTTTAGCCGTACCCCTATTTGACCGTTATTTCCAGGCGCTGGCGCAACCCGGTGGGCGAAAGTTAGCGTTACTCGTGGGTATCAACCAGTATCCTCAAAGTACAGCGTTAGGTGGGTGTGTAACTGATGTCGAACTGCAACGGGAGCTTTTGATTCATCGGTTTGGTTTTAATCCCAGAGATATCTTAACGTTAACGGATAGTCAAGCCACCCGCGAAAGTATTGAAACGGGATTTGTTGAACATCTAACCAAGCAAGCGAATACAGGTGATGTGGTGGTTTTCCATTTTAGCGGTTATGGTAGCCGCATTCAACTAGGTGAAGAGTCTTCTACTGATCCATCACTACACCTACAAAATAGTTTTGTACCCGTTGATGGAATTTTACAGCCCAAAGAGTCACGTTTAGCCAACACTCTGTTAGAAGAAACGTTAGCGTTACTGTTGTTATCTCTGGCTACAGATCGGGTCATGACCCTTCTTGATACGAGTCATACCGATCCCGTTAACGTTCTTCAAGGAAATCTTCGTGTGCGGTCTTCTCCTCATCCCCCCGCCGTAGGGTCTAACCCTGATGAACTTGCCTTTCAAGAACAAATTTTACAGCGAATTAATCCCACGCGATCGCAACTTAAACAAACTGAAGGTAGACATCTAATGCCGGGATTAGTCTTGGCTGCGGCTGGCCCTTCCCAACTAGCAACAGAGGCTCAATGGCACGGTTTCAGTGCTGGTTTATTTACCTATGCTCTCACTCAATATCTATGGCACGCCGTACCTGCAACAACTGTTCATATTAGTTTAAGTCGAACAGCCCTCACCGTTAATCAGTTAGCAGGCAATAATCAAAAGCCGACTTTAATTAGTCAAAAAAATCAAAATCCTCTACTTGCGTATTATCTCTCCCCTGACCCTACAATGGGTGCAGATGGGGTTGTCACTGCGGTCGAAGAGAATGGCAAAATTGCACAGGTATGGTTAGCCGGATTACCCGCAACTGTTCTAGAATACTATGGCACTCATTCTCTACTCGAATTGGTCAGTGAAACCAGACCAGTAGTGAGTCAAACTACAAACAATCAACAACCAACAACCAATAACCAACCAAAACTCCAACTACGATCCAAAGACGGTTTAACAGCAAAAGCGCGAATTGTTAGTAGTGCGATCGCTCAAACGTCCCCACCCCAAGTTGGACAATTAGTGCAAGAATCGGTTCGTGTTTTACCCCGCAATTTGGGTTTAACGGTTGCTTTGGATACTCACCTCGAACGCATTGAACGGGTTGATGCCACAAGTGCTTTTGCCAGTATTCCTGATGTGTCATCAGTAGTCATTGCCGGAGAACAACCTGCTGACTATTTGTTTGGTAGAGGGCAACAAGAACCAACGCCTGAAAGCACTGAACCTCACTTTACAGGTGGCTATGGACTGTTTTATCTCGCCCGCGACCCAATTCGCAATACACTTGGGGAACAGGGAGAGGCAGTTAAGTCTGCTGTTAATCGACTACAACCAAAGTTCAAAACCTTATTAGCCGCGAAGTTACTGCGCTTAAGTGCCAATGAAGGGTCATCTCGTTTAGGTATTCGGGCATTCCTGGAGATGGTTAGTCCTGAGTCAAAGGTGATCATGCAACGGGAAACGTGGCGAATCTCTTCCGCGACTCAGCTACTGACAGACTCAAAAAACTCTCGTGATTTAACGTCTCGTATTGGTTCAGCAACTGTACCCGTCTTACCGATTGGCAGTCGCATCCAGTATCGATTGGAAAATAGTACTAATAACCCAATTTATTTTATGATACTGGGTTTTGAGACAAGTGGGAATGCGATCGCTCTTTATCAAAATCAATCCCTTCAAACTACCTCGGAAGCTGACAAAAATCCTCCTCTAAACAATGGTGTGATCGCACCTGGAGAAACCCTCACCGTACCGGACCCTTCCGCGTCTTTTAAATGGATAGTTCCTAGTCCTGGAGGACTTGCCGAGATCCAATTGATTTGCAGTTGTTGCCCTTTTACTCAAGGAATGGCTGCACTCTCGGAAGCCATGCGTTCCAAAGGAGAGGGAACACGAATTGGCGATTTATCTAACCCCCTAGACGTGGCACACGCTATCCTACAAGACTTACACCAAGCGAGTGCTATTCCCCCGGAAGCAATCAATATGATTTCTGACGTTTATGCACTGGATATGAAGGCTTGGGCAACGCTAAGTTTTATTTATCAGGTGGTTTGAGAGTTGTTGGTTGTTGGTTGTTGGTTGTTGGTTGTTGGTTGTTTGTTGTTAATATTTCCTACTGATCACAACATATTTACCCGCAAAATTAAGTCCTTTGATTAACTTAGTTTATAACGCCAAATGCAACTTTGAGAAAGAGTTCTCACGCTGTCTACTAGAGTTAAATTTAACTTGGAGTACAGCCGAGATACAGGCTGGCATAGGACGTGAGGTAAAGTTTTGTTACAATGTTGGACTAGGGATGAATAGGGGGCGATCGCTCTTAGTTCTAGGGAAAATGGGGATAAGGAGCGATCGCCTGATGGGTTTGAGCGTTCACTATCTTAGCTTTTTCTTAAAGCCCCTTCGCCTGAATGTTGTGCTACTGTAGTAAGTGAGAATAAATTCGGTTGCAGCATTTGTTATTAGTATTGATTGGCTTTTCCCTTTTGGTCTTGACAGGCTTGTCTCCGACATCTAAATCTCTACACACCTCTGATGAAAGGAGATAATCTATGTCAATTTATGTAGGCAATTTATCCTACGACGTTACGCAAGAAGACCTCAATGGTGTTTTTGCCGAATATGGTTCTGTAAAGCGGGTTCAGCTACCCACAGACCGTGAAACAGGTCGCGTGCGCGGTTTTGCTTTTGTGGAAATGGGTACAGAAGCAGAAGAAACGAGTGCTATTGATGCCCTTGATGGTGCTGAATGGATGGGTCGTGACCTGAAGGTTAATAAAGCTAAACCCAAGGAAGACAGAGGTTCATTTGGTGGTAGTGGACGGGGAAATCGCCGCTACTAATCCAACAAGAAAGCTAAACCCATTTAGTTGTTGAAACTCAATTCAACGAAAAGGCTTAGGCAGAAATGCTTAAGCCTTTTTTGGACTAGAATTTGAAAAAAAGGATAGCCAAAAGTTTTCAATAAAGGACGTGTTCGTTCAACTTCGAGCAAAAGAAGAGACAGCAACTATTCCCCAGGATAATCATGAGTTAAAAAAGGGACATCTATAATTTCACCTTCAACTTCTCCAATCTGTACCTTTAAACCCATACCGCCTGCTTTTGTACGAATATAGGCTAAACCCAAATAACCTTGCTCAGTTACAGTAATGCTGGTTAGTTTACCAACTTTTTCATTCTCTACAGTAATAACCGTTCCGGGTTCAGCAGGTGATGCCAAACGTACTCCCCAGAGGTGCTGCTTAACCCCTTTATAAGTATTCAATCGAGCAATAGTTTCTTGACCGATATAACATCCTTTATTAAAAGAAATAGTTTGCCACAAACCCGCCTCTAAAGGATTATAATCCTCAGTGAGTTCGCAATCAGGAACAGGACGACCCTGCTGAATTCGTAACTGGTTCCACACGCGATCGCCCATCGGAATTGCGCCTAGTTCTGTTAATTTTATCCATAAATTTGCCGCCTCATTAGCAGCAAAAATTAAAGTATATCCGGGTAACGCCAAGCCATTACCGACAGCAATTCTTACCGAACAATTCTCTACCCTGACTTGTTGATGACTGGCATAGTCTTCACCGATAGGCATTGAAACACCTAACTTTTCCAAAAGTGCATCACTCTCGGAACCAATTAAGCTAAAGACACAATTATTGCTGGATAAATCCGTTAATACTACTCGATCCATCGGAAAAATATACCGATCCAGCCATGCTATTAATTGCTGTCGCCGATTAGGAGAAACTAAAACTAAGACAGCATCTTCGGTAACATAAGCTGTACTTAAATCAATCGTCCGAGCAGTAGACGTTACAAAAACCGTATCACAACCCTGTCCCGGCTGGAGTCCCTGGAAATCATTCGTACTTTGATTATGTAAAAATCGTAATCGGTCGTCATCGGAAATTTTTAGTAGTCCCCAATGGGACAAATCAACCAGAGCAACCCCTTGATATGCTGCTTGAATTGCTACTGCATCATTACCAAAACTAGCGGGAATCATTCCCTCAGTAACTGGCTCAAATATTGCCCCAGTATTGCGCTGGATATCTTGTAATTGTTCAATCATAAATTACTCCCATTATCAACCAATAGTTTGAGGCTGGTGATTATTATTGTTTCATACAAAATCCGCTTGATCAAACCCTTTTTAGACCCAACGGTAGAGACGTTGCAATGCAACGTCTTTACACAATTCCCGCAACAGCGATTAAAGGGGGTACATAACCCGGATTTAGTATCACTTAGGGTGCGATCGCTAAAGCGTTTAATTGCATTAAGCTTGATCCGGCGTGAATTTTGAATTAAGCTGCCCTTGCATCTTGCATTACATAGTCTTCAATTAAGAAACTTTCCGGTTAAACTCTCTCCCCCTCTATCTTAATAAGTAATTTAAAAGCACAGGCAGCTTATTAAGTAGCTGGTAAGTCAGCAAAGAATTGCTCTACCAAGGTTTGAGCTTTACTATCCAATAAAGACCAATCTACCTCACCTGTTTCATTAATTAGGCTAGTATCAATATCAACCTCCTGGCTTTCGAGTTGAGAATGGACTGGATCATAGTCGAGAAAACAGACTTTAAAACAAAGATCCCACAAATCGACGCAAATTGAATAATTTGATTTTTCCAAGCACAACTCATAACCGGGTATGGGTAGCTGGACATCCTTGTAAGTTGCCTTCCAAGTCGTTTCGTCGAGCTGTTTGCGAATATGATCAACAATACGGATTAAAGCAGGTTGCATTAGCAGTTCAGCTTGTTGCCATGCAAGGGTCGTTTTGAATTTGGGTTTCATCGGATGTTTTGAAAATAGGGAGTGGGGAGTGGAAAAATCACTTCTGGATGTTCTTTCACAATACCGTTGTCTGTCGTAAGTAAGTGGGGAGAGGGGGTGATAAGGAAAGGCTAATGTTAGCGTTTTTTACCCTTTACCCTTACTGACTCTGCCAGGGGGGTACATTGTTTGACGCACGAAGAAAAACCTGACCGTTTGAGAAGGGCTGAGATTTGATATGATATTTGCGGTCTAAAGCCAAATAAGTTAAACTTTTTTTAATAAAAATTTATCCAGTTAAGCGAAAAGTTGAAGGTTAGCGATCGCTTCCCACCTTTCTGGAAGTTAGGCTGGGGATCATCTTGAATTAGCGAGAATTGGTACGGGGATCGTCCTGGTGCTCCTGTCTCTATATATAGAGAAATTAAATCAATCCTAATAGAAATTCTAATCAGTAGAAGCTACAACCTGGCTGCAAGTTCCCTTAAACTTTAGTTAAGGATCTCCGATCAGCCACAGGGTAACTGCATCTATATATTTTTTCAATAAAAAATATCTCAGGGTTCCACTCATAAACCCCACGAAGTATTAAGATGTTAACTTTTCTTCCAGAAGTGCCAAGCAGCGGGAGTCAGAAACTAAGCCTGAAGCCCGATCCCTTCTTCTCCCTCTCGCTAGATATGCTCTGTGTGATGAGTAGCGATGGCTATTTCAAGGAACTGAACCCTAGGTGGGAGAAAACGCTGGGATTTAGGAGCGAACAGCTTCTGGCACACCCTTGGCTTGAATTGGTTTATCCGAAAGACCGTCAGTTAACGTTAAGTAAACTCCGGAAACTTTACACCAACTCAGAACCGATCACGTTTAAAAATCGCTGCTATTGTGCTGATGGGTCGTACAAATGGCTGCTATGGAATGTATCCTTTTGTCCAGAACGCCAATTGATCTACGCCGTAGTGCGGGATCAAACCGAATGTAAACTCTCAAAAGAAGCACTCTTGGATAGTGAAGAACGCTTTCATTGTTTAGTCGAAAATGTTAAAGACTATGCAATTTATATGCTCGATCCACAGGGACGAGTAATTAGCTGGAACCAGGGTGCAGAACGCATTAATGGCTATCGGGAAGAAGAAATTCTCGGTCAACCTGTTTCCCTACTTTATCCGCCAGAGGATATCGAATCGGGTAAGCCAGAATATGTCCTGAAAGTAGCAGCAGAAGTGGGTCGGTTTGAAGATGAAAGCTTCCGAGTTCGTCCGGATGGATCGCGCTTCTGGGCCAATGCGGTGATCACGGCGCTGCGAGATAAAAAGGGACGGTTGCGGGGGTTTGCTAAGGTAGTTCAAGACATCACTGAACGCAAATTGGCAGAGGAAGCGTTGCAGCAAGCACACGATGACTTAGAAAGGCGGGTTGGAGAACGAACGGCGGAACTGGTTAAGACGAATAAACGGCTGAGACAAGAGATTAATGAACGCAAGCAAGTGGAGAAAGAGTTGCGGCGGTCAGAAAAGCAATTAAGACAGCAAACTCAGCAATTACAACAAACATTACATCAGCTCAAAAAAGCTCAAGCTCAACTCGTTCAGTCAGAAAAAATGTCGAGTTTGGGTCAGTTAGTAGCTGGAGTGGCTCACGAAATTAATAACCCTGTTAGCTTTATTTATGGCAATCTCAATTATGCCGAACAATATTTTCAAGATTTATTGGAATTGATCAAGGTTTATCAGCAATGCTGTCCCAATCCAGCGCCAAAGGTTCAAGATCAGATCCAGCAGATTGACCTCGATTTTTTAACTACAGACCTCCCCAAATTACTCCATTCAATGAAAGTTGGTGCAGACCGCATCTATCAAATTGTGCGATCGCTCCGCAACTTTTCTCATCTGGATCGCGCGGAAAAGAAACCTGTTAATATTCACGAAGGCATTGATAATACACTTCTCATTTTGCAAAGTCGCCTCAAATCGACATCAGGACATCCCGGTATTGAAATTATCAAAGACTATGGTGATTTACCCCTAATCGATTGCTATGCTGGAGAGTTAAATCAAGTATTCATGAATATCCTCAGCAACGCCATTGATGCCATAGAAGAATCCTTTGCTAATCATCATTTGTCATTGGCAAATAAGAAACAACAAATTCGGATTCATACTGAAGCCATCAATAAAGATTGGGTAGCCATTCGCATTGCTGATAATGGTGCAGGCATTCCAGAACTCGTAAAACAGCGATTGTTTGACCCGTTCTTTACCACAAAACCTGTGGGTAAAGGTACGGGATTAGGCTTGTCAATTAGTTATCAAATAGTAGTAGAAAAGCATGGTGGTCATCTCAAATGCTTCTCATCACCCGGTCAAGGAACGGAATTTGTGATTGAAATTCCTCTCGGTCAAACCTCTCAGCAGTGCTGTTGTCAAAACCCCTATTATACGTCTAGGGAAATGCTTAATCATGAGTCTAGAATTCACAATTATCCCCTACTAGAAGCGACCAGCTTCTAATCAGAACGATTAAAGCCATGGCGGGGTTAATTCATGATTCAGACTTGACAATTTTGAATTCTTTGAGGGCTGATAAAAAGTTCTTATTTTCATGACTGGGACGGCTGAGTTTAATTAGGGCAAAACGCTGCGCGGGTGTTAAAGTTTCCCACTGTTGAGTAGTGAGTGATAGTCCAAATTCTTGGGCTTTTTCCTGAATGCTAGCAGGGATTTTTGTCCCATCCATCCAGGCAGGATGAGGATCAATGGGGAGTTCTGATGCGGGTGTCCCTGTATGGTTGATCACCAGTTGTTGCAGGTATTGCCGATACGCTTCACTTTCCGATGCTGTAGTTCCTGGCATTTCTACTAATAGTTGACGTTCTGCTTGAGTAAACTGATGCCAGTGGGTTAATTTCAGTTTTACTCCGCAATTATCTAATTTCATCCGTACTTGCATCGGAATGCAACGCAAAGAATCAACAAAGTCGGCTTCAAATTGGAAAAAATTGTTGTTGGTTGTTGGTTGTTGGTTGTTTGTCATTGGTTGTTGGT
>DNGI01000359.1:0-9804 GCA_003486645.1 Cyanobacteria bacterium UBA11370
GTCCGCCTGCGCGGACTGTCTTATATCATGTCCGGTTGAATAACCCTAAAAAAGAGTGAGGGGGAGAGAGGGAGAGAGGGAGAGGGGGAGACTTTTTATTATGGGTGATTTGCCGGACATCATATAACATCCAGAGTTTTTGTATTGGGGGCGATCGCATCTTGTAATATTTTTATGTAGGGCGATCGCTCTTTTTAATTCTCTACCACCCAATCGTGACCTGATTCAATCGGTTCTCCTGGGAAAAAATTACTATCCAATATACACTCAATGGAGTAGAGACACTCAACAGGAAAGTCTTTGTCTGTGAGGGGGGTTTCACGTACAGCTAAATCGAGTCCATCTTTGTAAGCTTTCTGCAACGCTTCAGGTAAATAAGGTTTCAAGCTGGGATTTTCTTTCAATACTTCACTAACTCTACGACGTTGTTCTCGCAGTGTCACAAACCAACTTTTTGATCGCTTATTAGGCTGAAACTCCCACTTGAGTAAATGACCTAATAAAACACCCAAACGATTTCTTAATTCCTGCCGTTGTTGCTTACCCAAAGACTCAATCTCATCCACTAAATTAACAATATCCAGATGTTCCCATGCGCCTTGTTGTAGAAGTTTAGCTTGTTCCTGTGTCCAGGCGTAGAAATCTGTTTCATAGAGAGTTGAAGTTGTGTCAGAGGCTGAGTTTACTTTTGTTTTCATGACAAAAATTTAATCCGCAACGGTTAAGTTTGTAGGGATAATTGTTTAATTTTACAACCCAATATCCCAAAGCTTTTGAAGATTAAGCTGTCCTTGCATCTTGCATTATACCGAATCCGGTTTAACACATCATACCAAATCCGGTTTAACAATCTCTTTTTACGACTAATGGTAGTAGAGACGTTGCATTGCAACGTCTCTACAGGGTTTTGGTAATTCTGCTTAAAGGGGGTATATTAACCGGATTTGGGATTACATATTCTTCAATTAAGAAACAAACAGCTAAACCTTCTCCCCCTCTATCTCAATCAGTAATTTAAAAACACAGGCAACTTATTCAGCAGTAACAACCACGCCAGTATCCCAAGCTATATAAGGCAATTGAGTCGCCGTCGCACGAATTTTATCAACTTGAGTCATGAGTTGTCCGCAGGTATCCCAAGTGCCTGTCGTCAGCATTTGCCTTGATCCCTCACCCATCGATACAGACGTTTGAAAATCTTCACAACGAACTTGCATTGCTTCTAAATCTACTGTTATTGAAGCTTGAGAATTCTCTTGTAGAATTGTTTGTAACTGCTTAATTGCATCTGAGTCAGCCGTCACACAAGGAATTCCCATTACCACACAATTGCCAAAGAAAATTTCGGCAAAACTTTCTCCAACAATAGCTTCAATTCCCGATTTTGCTAAGGCTTGCGGTGCGTGTTCGCGTGAAGAACCACAGCCAAAATTACCATTTACAACTAAGATATTAGCGCCTTTATATTGCGGTAAATCAAAGGGATGTTGTCCCTGTGTTTGGGCGCGATCATCGATAAAGGCTTTATCTTTCAATCCATCAAAGGTAACACAACGTAAATAGCGGGCAGGAATAATTCTATCTGTATCAATATCATTTCCAACTACCGGAATTCCTCGTCCTGAAACTGTTTTGATTGTCTTGACTTGAGTCATTAATTTAATCCTTTTTACTTACTTTTTCCCACTTACAAAAAATGTTGTTTTTTCTGACCAAACTCCTTGATCGGTGACTAACGTCTCAACTTCTGACCTATATTCGGCTATTAATTGGTCGATTTCCTGAGATGATAGCTGTCGCAGGGGATTGTTAGGGTGAAGCCATTTGCCTTGCCAAAAGTTTTTAGCCTCGTCAAGACTGAGATAACTTCCAAATTGCTCGGTTTTTATTTCAATGTCTTTAAACCCAATCTCTTCAAGTAGAGTGTAACATTTTTCTGGACTTCCTAGCGGTTCATGGAGATTTGGCAAATCAAAACCATATTTCCCACACACTTTAGTAATAATGGGTGTAAAGAATGAGGTTTTAGACCAACAAGAAAAGGCAACTCTTCCACCCTGTTTGAGCCAGCGATACCAATGGCGTAATGCGGCTGGGATATCACTCAATAATACAATAGCTGTAGCACAAAAAATCACATCGAATCGTTCATCTTCAAATGTAATAGTTTCGGCATCTGCTTCGATCATTTCAATGTTGTGTAACCCTGCTGCTGCGATTTTCTGTCGTGCTTGGTTGAGCATTCCTGGGGTAAAATCAACACCAATAACTTTACCTTCGGAACCGACGATTTGAGAAGCGGCGATCGCAACTATTCCCGTTCCCGTTGCGATATCTAGAACTTGTTGTCCGGGTTGGAGGTGTACTAATTCAATGAGAGGGAGTGCGCGGCGATAGGTGAAATCGTTATCGTAGTTAGTTCTAGCTTCGTAGAATGCAATGACTTCTTGTTTATATTCGTTGAGATCTATCGGCACGATCATAGAATCGGGTTATTGGTAGTGAAAAATACAGATACCTACTAAGATATTATTTCTAGTTACTAATCTAATAATCGTTGTAACTCAGTACAGGCGTGGTGTAAAGAGGTTAGTGCCTGACTGTCGAGTCCTTGAGGACATATTTCTTTAGCTAATTTTATCGCCGATGCTTCAGCTAATTTGATCTTCTCCGTTTCATTCATTTTCCTGATTTTTGGATTGGTTTTATAATCTGTCGTTTCATCACAATTATGGTCAATACTAATGTAATAGAACCAAGTCTCAATATTTCTAGTTGGTACAAAAATAGCAATTTTTTCATTAGGCAACCGTAAGTCTCGGTTTAACTTACCTTCCTGCTCATCTAAGGCTATATTTAGAGAACGAATTATATCATTTATAGTCTTATTATCAGCATCAGTCATTACGACTATGGCACGGTTTTGAAAATTTTTGCTCCTATAACTCTTAACAAGAGAAGCATAGTGTTTGAGAACAAAGTCATTATTATTGTTAACCTTTCTTCCTTTAGGATTGCCAAAGTCTTTAATTTTACGATTCTCAAAGCCACAGGATATAAGATATTGCCTTATAAAGCGTTCGTGGGCAATATCTTCACATAAAATAATGACTTCTGGTTTATAACTCTTATTCGTCATAAATCCATCCAAGTTCGATTAACTTAGCAAGGGATAGACCCGTATCTTGTTTATCTGTAATGGGTTTTAATCGTGTTATTCCCTCATCTGTTCTCTCGAACCAATAACCTGAACTGCTAGCTAAATAGTTAATTAACGCAGGATGGTGAGAAATTAAAATAGCTTGTCCTTGACTATTGACACCTGAACATTGGTCGAAAAGCGTACGAAGCCAGGGCTGTATTTCTGGTAGTGCTAGGTAATTTTCTGGTTCATCAATACACAAGGTATAATCTTCATCTGGAGCGCAGTATATTAAGGTATATAGGGCAAGCATCACTTTTTGACCATCGGATATTTCATTCAGTTTATAGGGTTCTTTACTTAGTTTTGGGAAAGACAAAGATAAAACTTTTGCTTGACCAATCCGCTCATTTTTAAATGAATCAAACCCTTGTATAATCTCTCTTAATTTCATTGTGAGATTAATAATTTGACCTTGATTGCCTGTGAGATAACTATACCAAGCTGCGTAGTTTGACATATCCCATGCTGGGTACAGATTTTCCTGACGACTCTCTGCACTCATAGCTGAAGGATTGATATGTACAATAAAAAACCGAGCTATCTGTTTTTTAAACTGAATTAGTTTTTGATAATCCCGTCTCTCAGAGACTAAATTTAAAACAGAACCTGACGAGTTACCAAATGGGAAAGATGAGCCTTTGTTATTAGGTGTGTCATTATAGATAGTTGCTTGACCGATCTCTGTGCTAAAATCCAAGAGTTGCTGATTATCAAAACTTAACCTCTCACTACGCATTCTCGGATTTGTATCATCTTCTTGATGTTCGATCTCTAGAGAATATTTATAGGTTCCTCCATTTGCATCAATATCTAATTCAAATTTCTGAATTAAACGAGTATCCCATCTAGTTAAATCTGTACTTTTAAAAAGCCCTGAAACTTTAGAATCACCCATAATAAATTTTTGTAATTTCATTAAAACATGAAATACCGTAGTTTTCCCTGACCCATTAGTTCCTAGAAAAAGGCTAATATTATTCTCAAACTTTATTTCAAAGTTTCCCAGACATCTAAAGTTATCTATATAAATTCTCTTTAACATAAATTGGCTCCTTACCTATCAGGGATTCTACCACACAATCAAACAGTAGAAATAGTATCAAACTGCTTAAAAGTCTTAGCAAGGCTACTTGAAATAAATATATAACCTAAAACATATACCCTCAAACAAAAGTAGGTTGAGTTTCCTTATTTAACCCAACCTACCCGTTACGACTAATCAGCTAGGAATTATCCTCGATATTCATAGAGAAGACGATTCAAAATTTCTCGTCCCCTCCCATCAAACACTTGGACACGAATGACTCCCGGATCGCTAGGTTGCCATGCAACTTGATAGCGATAATCACCATTAGTCCAAGTGTAAATACGACGTTGGCTATCACCTCCAACTTTTGCTCCCCTTAGCGTCAGGGTATCACCTGTTCTTAAGTTTGTCCCGTAGTAGCTGTAAGCATTTTCATAGTATTCAATACTAACAGCCCATTCGCCATCACTATAGGTGTTTAAGGGTGCATTAGCTTGGGCAAGAACCTGTGTATTTAGGGTAATATCCGCGATCGCAGGCGCAGAAATACCGAGAATTGTAGCCAGTGCTATTGCTTTTAAGTTCATTTAGGTTTCCCTCCGTTGCCGTTAATGAAAGAACTTTAGGACTACTAGAATTCTACACCTTCAATTGAATCCATTTCGGACAACTCATAACAACTCTCTTACGTCAGAAACTTTTCCCTTAACCGCCGCCGCAACCACCATCGCCGGACTCATCAGTAAGGTTCTTCCGGTTGATGAACCCTGACGACCTTTAAAGTTACGATTAGACGAAGATGCGCTAATTTGACTACCCTGAAGTTTGTCAGGATTCATCGCTAAACACATCGAACATCCCGGTTCTCGCCACTCAAATCCTGCCTCTAGAAAGATTTTATCCAATCCTTCTGCTTCAGCTTCGTTTTTCACCCGTTCTGAACCAGGAACAACAAACGCTTTCACTCCTTCAGCAACGTGCTTTCCTTTTGCAAATTTAGCTGCTTCTCGCAAATCGCTAAGTCTGCCATTCGTACAACTGCCAATAAAGCAAACATCAACTTTTGTGCCTTGAATTGGAGTTCCTGGAGTGAGTTGCATATAGTGATACGCTTCTTCGGCGATCGCTCTTTCACTTTCTGCTAAATTATCGGGTATTGGAATAACTTCATTCACAGCAATTCCCTGACCCGGAGTAATTCCCCAAGTAACAGTTGGGGCAATTTCTGCCGCATCAAAAGTAACGACATCATCATAAATTGCATCCTGATCAGAACGGATACTTTTCCACCATTCCACCGCTTTATCCCAGTCTTCACCTTTAGGCGAAAAATCTCTACCTTTGAGGTATTCAAATGTTACTTTATCCGGGTTAATATAGCCACATCTCGCACCGCCTTCAATGGACATATTACACACGGTCATCCGTTCTTCCATACTCATCTGCTCAAAGGTAGTCCCAGCAAATTCATAGGCATAACCAACACCCCCTTTTACACCCAGAGTGCGGATGATATGTAAGATGACATCTTTAGCATAAACGCCGGGAAGCAAATTTCCATTCACTTCAATTTTGCGGACTTTGAGTTTAGATAATGCTAGGGTTTGAGAGGCTAAAACATCCCGCACTTGAGACGTACCAATCCCAAATGCGATCGCACCAAATGCACCATGCGTTGAGGTATGAGAATCACCGCAAGCAATCGTCATTCCCGGTTGAGTTAACCCCTGTTCTGGTGCAATAACATGAACAATTCCTTGATTGCCAGACCCAATATTATAAAATCGAATCCTGTACTCTTTACAGCTATTTTCCAAGGATTGCATCATTTCTTCTGCTAAATCATCAGCAAAAGGACGCGCTTGGTTATCGGTAGGAACGATATGATCTACGGTGGCAACGGTGCGCTGAGGATACAATACGTTTAGTCCCCGTTCCCGCAGCATTCCAAAGGCTTGAGGACTAGTAACTTCGTGGATTAAGTGTAAACCGATAAATAGTTGAGTTTGACCCGACGGTAAGATTCCGACGGTGTGAGAGTCCCAAACTTTGTCAAATAGTGTTCTTTCGCTCATCGTTGAAAAGGCAGTCACCTAAGACTTAATGGATAGTGACACCTTACCCAGGTTAATTGGTCAGATGCTTGAGTCTTCTATTGTAAAGCCACAGGTCACTATCCCACAGGAGCTAATTGTTTACTACGCATCTGTTGTATAACTAGAGTTGGTTTGAGGACTTTTAATAATCACTAAGCTGTCACGCATTTAATTTGCATATAGTCAGGAGCTAGGATGCTTGCTAGCATTGGGTTTTCCCATTTTGAATTTTGAATTTTGAATTTTGAATTGCTTAGACCTTCGTCCCAATAGCCAAGGGTTATAGCCGAAAGGAATTGAAAGAGGACTCATAGGAATTTCAAGAGAACTCTAGGAATTGCAGGAGAACTCTGGTTTACTTGCTGTAAACCATTCATGGTGTACAAAACATCGGGAAACTCCAAGCACCAAGTCGCTGGAAGCACCTCTAATAACCACCAGTTAAATAGATCCCGTTTTCCCTGAGAACCTGGGAAAACAGCATATCCTTCAAAACAATCATCTAGAATTTCTAGAAGGGCTTCCCGTGCTTGACTCCTTTCAAGAACCCGCAAGGCATTTCGGAATACATCTAAAGCTTCATCAATTGCCTGTGTTCCTACTGATACTTGAGGAAATAATTGATTGTTGATATTTGAGATAGAAGATTTTTTAGACTCAGCTAACGATAGTTCTTCAAGACATTTTAAAGTAAAATATAATTCTTTATTGTCGGTTATCTTAGCCTCCTCTAATAATTTAATTGGAGCTTGTAATATATGAATACTAGTAATAGCATAGTTATCCCAGATAGATGATTTCATAACTTGGATTAACCAATTAGCTATTAATATTAAAATAATTCTTGGTCTTGTATCATCCGGTAAGTAAGCCTCCACCGTTGGACTAACTGCAAATCCTAATATTAGCGCCATGAATACATAACGAGAATGACCTAATCCATCATCCTCACTCCACAGTGCATCTAAAACTTCTTTAATGGCATCCTCTAGGGGAATAGTTCCATCCGCGTCTTCATCATAAAGTTCTTCATAGTGATGCTGCCAGATCTCGTGAAGTAAGTCACGCAAATGGTTAGGAATTTCAAACGAGGAGGAAATCTGAAAGTCAGGGTAGTAACATGATAGTAATGTCATGGTTGATCCTCCTTCTAAGAGTCTGGTGGATATGGGTGATCCCAAAATACCTCTGATATCTGAATATTGGGGAACTTTTCCTTAAACTGCTCTAGGACATCATTACAACTTTCACAAGGTTTCCTTTCGGTATAAAGATAAAGTTGTCCCTCCACTTCGTGATCATAAAACATCTTAAGGGTATCTGCAATCGCGGATAGGGCTTTGTATTCAGCGTCAGTATCCATAACGCGACCTGAGTAAGGATCAACAATAGGCTCAAATTGACCTCCTTCTGACCTTACTTTAGGTTGAGTCGCCGGACTTTTGGCTCTAGATGTTGCCCCAATACCAAAAGATATGCCGCTTGACAGATGTACCTCAATAACCGCAACATTTCCTTTAGGAAATGGTTTGTTAATATATTCTTCTCGGATAAGAGTGGCATCTGACCGCAGATGTTCTATTAAATTACGCTCAACTTCCATACTAGAGGTAGCTGTGATGAGGGTATCGGAAATAGGATTGTCAGTCTAATTTATCAGTTTGGCTAGAAACAAGTAAAAACCTTCAATTATTTATTCAAATCAATTCAATGATTACTTCCCTTACTACACCCAATCCTGTAAAATTCTTTTCCTTAGAAGACTTTATCGCTCATCCCCCAGAACATACAGAGTGGGTGGATGGCAAACTGGTTGAGAAAACAGGAATGACGTATAAACATGGTCTAGCTCAAGGTAAATTAATTCGTTATTGGGGAGATTATATTATCTCTACCGGACAAGGGGGAGAAATTTGTGTAGAAACCCTCTGTCGTACTAACAAACAAGCACGTCGTCCTGATTTAGCTTATATTAGTGCTGAACTGTTAGAGCAAGTTGGTGGAAATTTTACGGTTCTTCCGCAAAGTTTTCCTCTAATTGCAGAAGTTGCTTCACCCGATGATAGTGCGGAGGAATTATTTGCTAAATCTCAAGAATATTTAGAATCCGGATGTCAGGAAGTGTGGTTACTATTTCCCGAAACTCGCTTAGTTCTAATTAATACTCAAAATCGTTGGCAATTATTTAATAGGGATGAAGTAGTTAGTAGTCAAATTGTATTAACGGGATTTAGTATCCCTGTGGCTGAGTTATTGGTTTAACAATAAAAATACCCACCGAATATCGGCAGGCAATCATTATCAAAGTTCAACAAAACAGATGAAGATCTGATTGTTAACTTACCACTTAAGTAAATTAAACTGTTCCATATCGACAGTATCGCGGTTGCGGTAAATTGACAGCACAATAGCTAAACCTACGGCAGCTTCAGCAGCAGCTACCGTAATTACAAATACCGTAAAAACCTGACCTTTAATGCTTTGGGGGTCTATAAAATTAGAAAATCCCATTAAGTTCAGGTTGACTGCATTCAGCATTAATTCAATCGACATTAACACTCGCACAGCATTGCGGCTGGTAATTAATCCATAGATGCCAATGCAGAATAAAGCAGCGGCTAGAAGTAAAAAGTACTGAAGGTGCAGTTGCATGAATCTCTAATTTGCCAATAGGGTGTAGGGTGTGGGGATTTTAATCCTAATACTAACGTGAAGACTTCTTGGAATCACTACCCACTGAAACTAATTCACGAGGTCGTTCTGGTAAAGTGAAACTTGTTTGAACTTCAGTATCCCTTGGCACTAAACTTTCGGGAATATAATCCCGACGTGCCAAGATAATTGCACCTACCATCGCCATTAACAACAGTACAGATGCTAGTTCAAACGGTAGTAAAAAGTCACTGAAGAAATGCTTCCCAATTTCAACAACTGAACCGTCACCCACGACAGCAGTGCTAGTATCAACCGACCAACTTGTTGCCAGCACCATTGTTCCTAAGAGAGCAAACAAGCCAACACAAACGAGTGCTGTTGATGCGGTACGAATCCAACGGTTACTAATAGGAACAAAATCTTCTCTCTTGTTTACCAACATGATGGCAAACAAAATTAGAACGTTCACTGCACCCACATAGATTAATATTTGTGCCGCTGCCACAAAATCAGCATTCAGCAAAAGATACAACCCAGCAATGCTGATCAAAACACCACCCAGTAAAAAGGCTGAGTACACAATATTAGAAAGCAGGACAACTCCTAAAGCTGACCCAATCATCATTACAGATAGTAGGGCAAATGAAACAAACTGTACCCCTTGGGCTAAATTCACCGTAGCTTAATCTCCTTATGATAGTTTGTTGTTGGTTGTTGGTTGTTGGTTGTTGGTTGTTGGTTATTGGTTATTGGTTATTGGTTGTTGGTTATTCGTCATTGGAAATACAACGCACAACGACAACTAACAACTAACAACCAAC
>DNGI01000359.1:10021-10649 GCA_003486645.1 Cyanobacteria bacterium UBA11370
CAACCAACAACTAACAACTAATTTTTAGATTCCATTTGTTTGGCAATTTCTTCTGGACGCTGACCCGCCCGTTGAGAACCAGGTGGTAAATCATGGGGGTCGATAACTCCCTTGGGTAAGTAACCCAACTCTCTTAACGGAGTAACCATCGGGTCTTGAGTTACTTTATAAGGTAGTCGTCCCATCGCTACGTTGTCATAGTTAAGTTCGTGGCGATCGTAGGTGGATAATTCGTAATCTTCTGTTGCTGACAGACAATTGGTTGGGCAATATTCAATGCAGTTAGCGCAGAAGATACAAACACCGAAATCAATGCTGTAATGTTTGAGTTTTTTCTTCTTGCTGGCTTTATCAAAGTCGTAGTCAACCACGGGTAAATTAATCGGACAAACCCGGACACAAACTTCGCAAGAAATACATTTATCAAACTCAAAGTGAATCCTACCCCGATATCGCTCCGAAGGAATTAGTTTTTCGTAAGGGTATTGTACGGTAACAGGACGGCGCTGCATATGATCGAAGGTAACGGATAGACCTTGACCAATGTAACGGGCAGCTTGAACCGTTTCTTTAGCGTAATCGCTAACTTGTTTGAGGAATTTCAGCATTTGTTGTTTGTTGTTTGTTG
>DNGI01000359.1:10864-29245 GCA_003486645.1 Cyanobacteria bacterium UBA11370
GTTGTTTGTTGTTTGTCAGTGGTTATTTGTCAATAAAAAAATAACCAACAACGGACAACGGACAAATAACTAGCCACCAAAAGCAAAAGGAAATGCTAGTTTTAGGGCGGCAGTTAGGAGTAGATTAACCAGTCCAATGGGTAACAAGAATTTCCACCCTAAATTAAGGAGTTGGTCAATACGAACGCGGGGAACTGTCCAGCGGATCAGAATGGCGATAAACACCAAGAAGTAAGCTTTCAAAAGGGTCATGGTAATCCCTAAAGAGGCGGTGATTACCTGTAACCAAGAACTCGTTTCACTAACACCTAACCAACTGGCTAACTTGTCCAGGGGAATGGGAAACTCCCAACCACCAAGATAAAGGACTGCAACTAAAAGGGCAGACAAAACTAGGTTGACGTAGGAACCAATATAAAATAAACCGAATTTCATTCCAGCGTATTCGGTTTGATATCCGGCAACGAGTTCTTCTTCAGCTTCTGGAAGGTCAAACGGGAGTCGTTCGCATTCAGCTAAAGCGGCAATCCAAAAGATTAAAAAGCCTATCGGTTGTCGCCAGATATTCCACCCCAAAATACCGTAGCCGGATTGCTGTTCTACGATGTCAATTGTACTCAGACTATTCGACATCATGACGACGGCTAACACGGCTAAAGCTAGGGGAATTTCGTAACTAATTGACTGGGCGGCTGCTCTTAAACCTCCGAGTAAGGAGTATTTATTATTAGAAGAATAGCCCGACATCAATAAGCCAATCGGTTGAATGCTGGAGAGAGAAATCCACAAAAATATCCCAGTTCCTACGTTTGAAATGACCAAGTTCTGTCCGAACGGTACGATCAGAAAAGACAGAAATACGGGAATGACCACGAGGATTGGGCCGAGGGTGAACAGCAATCGATCTGACTTTGCCGGGACAATATCTTCTTTAAAGACAAGTTTTAACCCGTCGGCTACGGGTTGGAGAACACCCAAAGGACCAGCGTATTCCGGACCAATGCGCTGTTGGGCGGCGGCTGAAATCTTTCGTTCCAGCCAGACGACGACGAGAACGCCTACCGTTGCACCGATAATCATCAAGAACATGGGTAGGGGCATCCAGATGGCTTTGGCAGTTCCGGCTGGGATGCCAAAATCTGTAAGCGATTCAATAAAACTTCCTTGGAGGTCAATTCCTGCGTTCATGTTGGCGGTTACGAGTAATTACACCAGGTCATTCGATACTGCGAGTATCCAATGATTTTACCGGGTTGTTTATGTGAAGATTTTTGTCTAACCTCATTGCTTAGTATATCGTTGGATGGCAATTCCCTTAGCCAGTGACCTCAGAATTTATGCTTATCGCGATCAGATCCCCGACTTCTTAGAGAAGTCGGGGATCTGGTCTTCACGAATCATTTAGGACTGCTCTATGGTATCTATCGTTATTTCTGATGCTTTAATCAACCGATCTTTCGTTTTGTCCCAAGCCAAACCAAACTACCAAAAAACAAGGTAGCTACCAACGTAATTAATCCGGTTTATAGGTTTATACTGTTTTGCTTTTTTGTTTCCTAAACAGCAAACTGACCATTAATCGTCTATAGGGTAGCAACCAATAAATCACCCAGAAAATCCCCCCATACCGTTGGGAAAATAGCTTCCATTCTTCAAAGGAGTAAAGGGTTACGTCGTTAAGGGATAACCCTTTAGGTTGGCTCATTTTTTTCAATTGCTGATGCAACGGTTTCTCGGAATTCAAGTTACGTTCTTGTGGAGGATTGGGGGAACAAGTTCCTACATAGCCAGGTGCAACCCAAATACTACATCCCTGACGCTTGGCTCGTAAACCATAGTCATAATCAGCTAAATAATGAATAAGTGCTGGGTCTAAATTACCCACAATTTGGGCAACCAATCGGGGGATCAAGACACAGTTTCCGTTGATTGTGTCACAACGCTGAACTGTTTCGGTCGGTTTAACTAAACAAAAGCGTAAGGGATGCCACCAGTATTCTTGCACTACACCACCATAGGTCAGTGCGCTAGTTTCCGGATCTTGAGTCGATCCCACAACGATCGCGTGATTGTCATTCTGCTCTGCCAAATGGTGATCCGTGGTCAATAATGTACTTAAAGCTGTCGGGTAAAGTATAGTGTCATCGTTAAGCCAGAGGTAGTAGTCATAGTCCTGTTTCAGCGCTTCCGAGAAAGCCCGACGCATTCCCCCATTCCAGAACAAACTACCATTTCCCTGGAGAATCTTCACTTGAGGATAGGCTTCCTGTACTGCTTTGGCTGTGCCATCAGTACTACCGTCATCAACTAAATAGACATCAATCATCACCTCAGAAGGAAGTACCTGATTGAACAGTGCAGCTAAACAAGCCAAGGTTTTAGGCTTGCGGTTATGGCAAGTAATTAGGGCTGCGATGCGCTCTCGGTTCATACATTGATGGGCTGAAGGAATTGAGGATGACCTTTACGAGAGAATATAATATTATACTCTTCGTAAAACTAATGAGAATTTACCTGTGATCCTAGAATAAGCCTTCGCAGAGACATCCTCAGTTTTCCGAAAACCGTTTCTACACCATGTCCTTTAAGAGTAGCAAGGAGTATTTAGAATGAGCCAATTGAGGAATTCAATACAACAGTTTCTTCCTAAAGGTATCAAACATAGCATTAAAAAGTATATTTGTAAACTTAGTCCATCAACTACAACATTTTCTTTAGCGGGGGAAGACCGGATTTTAAACTATCTTTTCCTTCGTCAAACATCGGGTTTTTACGTAGATATAGGAGCTTTTGATCCGATTGATTGTTCTAATACTTATCTATTCTATGAAAAAGGTTGGCGTGGAATTAATATTGATGCCAGACCTGGAAGTATGAAGGAATTTGAAAAACTGCGTCCTAGAGACATTAACCTAGAAGCCGCAATTGCCAACCGTGAGGATTCCTTGACTTACTATCAAATGGCTGAATCCGTGAATACAATGAATACGTTCTCTAAAGATTTCTTGGAAGAATTAGGAATGGAAGATAGTATAGTCAATGAAATTAAAATTAAAACCTCAAAATTATCTACCATCTTAGATCAATACTTACCTAAATCAACACCCATAGATTTTATGTCAGTTGATGTCGAAGGCATGGATCTAGAGGTATTAAAATCAAATAATTGGGCGCTCTACAGACCTAAAGTGGTTTTAGTTGAAAGCCTTGCTAAGAAGCTAGAGGAGCTAGCCGAATCAGATTTAGTCAAATTTATGATTTCTAATGGCTATGAATGTTTTGCGAAAACGCCTAATGGACTATTTTTTCTGGAAAACAATGTTCAACTTCATCCCGTGAACCTGATCTTAAATTAGGCAATAAACTAAGTGGATAGAGATGATCTAGTCTAATTTTAAAATTAAGCGAAGTACGTTTTAATATGTCTAATTTTAGAGAATTTTTAGCCCTTGTTATTAAAAATCCTCTGACTATTTATTTGCGCTTCCTCCTTAATTGGTTGCAAAATCAGTGGAAATTTCAACAATTTCATCAAGGCTATTTAGCGATCGTTTCACACTCACAAATAGAACCCAACGTTTCTGTAGAGAGCAACGCCGTGGTATTAGAATCCTCTATTGGTTCTTTTACTTACGTCTCTATGAAAACGTTGATTTTGCAAGCATTTACAGGCAGATTTTGTAGCATTGGTCCCAACTGTATGTTGGGTTGGGGGATACACCCTTCTCAAGACTTCGTTTCCACTCACCCTATTTTTTACTCAACCAAAGCGCAAGCAGGACTAACATTTGCCGATAGAGATTATTTGGAAGAACGGAAACCGATAAAAATAGGAAATGATGTTTGGATTGGTGCGAATGTGATCGTTTTAGATGGTGTAACGATTGGTGACGGAGCAATTATAGCAGCCGGGGCAGTTGTCACGAAGGATATTCCCCCTTATGCTATATATGGTGGAGTTCCTGCTAAGTTGATTCGTTATCGATTTGAACCAGAGACTATAGACTTTCTCCTGAATTTTAAGTGGTGGGACAAAGACGTAGAATGGTTAAAGAGTAATTTTAGATCGTTTCACAACATCGATACTTTTGTGAAAGATTTTACTCAGTAAATTTCAGAACTTACACAAACTTCTAATTTAAACACTGGTCTATATGTAAGGTGAGCAGTACCCACCCTACATATAGATTTTCTCCGTAAGTCCTAAATTTGTCAAAATTAAGTAGTTATAGCCAGTCTAAATGATTTGTAAAATACCTCTCCCTTGTCCCCCTTGTCCTCAAGAGTCTCCCTTATCTATCCTTGTTCACGAATCAAATAGACTCGCTATATAAGTCCCGATTGGCTATCGGTTAATCCGATTTTCCTACTCAGCGATCTGAGGTCATCTGCAAGTAAAACTCTGGGCGCTGTAATAGCATAGTTGAAGCAATATCAGCTATTCGCTGGATGTTAGTATGGAGTGGTAGATATCGATAGCGAAAAGAAGCCAATCGAGGATCAGTTTCCTGATAAAGAATATCTTGAGCAAAGTTATTCCATCGAGCATCTGGCATTAAATCTAGGGTCATACCCGCATGACCGGAGGGTAACAGCATATTCGATCCATGAATGCCAATAACTAAACGGCTATCTGCATAAACTTTGCACATTTGTTTTTCAGTTTTTTCTTCAAACTGCTTAACTCTTAAGTCTTCTATCCAGGTTGGAAATTTAGTCTGTGTCCCTAAACCTGCTACCACAAATGTTGCTGAAGGAACCTTAGTTTTTATTTTGGCTAACAACCGACGCACCCGCCAATTTTGCAGAAATAGTATCGGTTTGAGCATTTTGAGTTTTCTCAGTACTCGGAAAATAAGCTGGTTCAAGCGGTTCTCATCACCGAACCACATCCGATCTTCACGCCATATAAAGGTTATCTTAAATTCTGCTTGGTCAAAGCCATGTTTAGGCACTCTAGTAAATCTAGTAATGTCGAACTGACTGGGATGAGAATAAGCCTTACTCACATAAACTTGATCAAAGCGTTTCAATTCTTCACTGACAAATTCAGCAAAACTAGGATAGTAACAAAAACTCTTACTTAAGGGTATGGGAACTGTCCAAACTTCAGCCACACCCTCTGGAACCATCCATCTCATAAATTTAGGAATGATGATGACTAAGCCGTAATCTGGATAGGAATCTAAATATCGTTGAGCATTGAGGAGTTTTAACAAGCAATGTCCATAAAGATGATCAATACAATTTAAGATAATAACTTGCTTAGAGGGCTTAAATAATTCTTTTTTAATCTCTAGTTGGTCAGACTCTGGATGATTAAGAGAGTTCAGTAAAATTTTAGCATGATCTATAGCCGTTCCTTCCCACCAAAACTTACTTTTTTCTACATCAATTTGAAAATATTTATGAATAAGATGGCTAATTTTAAGATTTTCAATCAGTTCAGTAGAACATTTGCTACAGATAGATTCAACATAGATATACATTCCTTGCCATTTGACATTAATTGGCTTGAGAGAATTCTGGCAATAAGGACAGTTTGATTGATGTTGGATGTTGGGTTTAATTTCAATCATTATTAAAACGATAGTGGCAACTTTTTAATCATGTTTCTTAATTTACTACGAAGGCTAAGTGCGGCACGTCCTTCTCTGATGAAAACCTTGGCAATAGCGAACCAGAACTCATACTCACCAATATGCTCTTTGAGTAACTGGTGATTCGACATCAGGATTTGATATTGACATTGAGTATGCCTTAACACAGAATTACTCTGAGATAGTCCTGAGTCAGTCCGACGATAATTAATTCCCACAATACCAGAGTGCATCCAGGGATTAGGATAAGCAGCTAGACGAATTTGCAAGTCCCAATCTTCGTATAAAGCCAGATTATGCTGCATACCACCCGCTTCGAGATAGAGTTTTTTAGGGATTAACATATCTCGCGGAATGTAACCTAAAAGATGTGCTAACCAGCGCAATCGTTGCTTTCTATCAAGGCTCGAAAACTCTGAGATATTCCAGCAACAAATCTTTTTACTATCACTGTAGACTTGCTGAATATCAGAATAAGCTATAGCTACCGAGTAATTTTGTATAGCCAAGAACTCTCTCTCTATTTTTTCAGGCGAATACCAGTCATCCCCATCAAGAGTTGTGATCAGATCGCTATTCGCTTCTCTAATCGCTAAATCTCTATTAGTGGCTACTCCAAGATTTTTTTCTCTAAAAATTGGCTTAATCTGGGAGTATTGTTGAGCGAGTGACGTGATTAATTCTCTAGACCCATCTGTCGAGCCATCATCTGCCATAATGATTTCAGCAACTGGCATTGTCTGATTAATGACGCTCATGACCGCATTCTTCAAAAACCTGCCGTTGTTGTAGCTTACAATAATACAGCTAATACGGGGCATACTTGGTTAACTAAACCTTTTAATCAGTGGGTTTAACTCCGATATCAGTTAAGTTTCTGAAACTGAGAATATCCTTACTTAATTGACCTATTCCAGCTATTCTAAAAGTAAAGCATCCCTCTTAAAATCACTCGATACCATGATATTACAGTGGGTGACATTAATCACTGAATATCCTTTTGAAATTAGGTAAGGTTGTAGTTCTGTATTTAGAACTTAATGATCTCTCATTAAGTCAGGCTTGAATGATTGGTCTTCATGTTCCCACCAGAAAACACACTCTCTTTGACGTTGAGAGAGTGTTCTCGAAAGTACAAGTAACTCATCATGAGAAAAGGGAGCTTTCCAATGTCCTCGAAAAACTTTTATGGGCTTCCTAGAGTGGTAAGCGAAAAATATTGCAAATCGGTCTGACCCTGTGGGTAGTTTACCGCGATGGAAGATATTATGAGGGTCAAAGAAAATGACTGTTTCAGCAGTTCCTGTGCATGAAACCCATTCTGATTTGGGTACAAGCCTTGCCATTTCAGAATCTGAGAAAAAAAGTTGGTATCTAAGTCTAAATGGTTGAGGATTTAGGTATCTAGGGATATATTCAAAAGGTCCGCCATTTTCGTTTACGTCGTTCAAATAGACAAGAATTTTAACAATTCGGTAATCTTCTGGATCTTTATGCCATAGTCTCGTAGATACATTTTGTCCATTAGCTAAGTCCCTTTGAAAAAAAACGCCTCGGTAAGCAACTGGAACACCAAGATAACTTTCTACGATGTTGAGTAAGCGCTCTTCAAGACCCCACAAGAAAATGTTTGGGTGGCTTAGTATTTGAGCCGAATCAGCATGAATAACATATTGAGATTCAGAAGGAGTTACTGGAATTTTAGACATTAAACTTCTAGCATCATCTAAGAACTGCTTTGTATGGGATAAAGATAAAGTTGTTAAAGAACTACGAAAAACTCCTTCGTCTAGAAGAGCTTTACAAATAGAGATATCAGATGGCGTAAGTATGGGAAGGTTATTAGAATATTTTATGACTTCTGAATAATGAGATAAAGTAGATTGAATCAAAGAAAACTCTCTTGATATCCGCCTATAAATTTTATTGGGGTTTAAACTTTTAACTTTCATAGGGATTTTACTTTTTCTTGAGGTTAAATAATTAAAAACTATTTTTTGTTTGGCTAATTAATTGATTTATTACTCCGATAATCGAGATATTCTTTCACCATTAATTCACAAGAATTGGGTTCAGGGTTATATCCTAGCTCTTTCTTAGCTTTGTTAGAATTGTAGAAATCAAATCGATTAGAAAAATAATGTGTTCCATAGGGGACAGGAGATTGCTTTTTGATTAACTTTCCAAGTGGAACTAATACCCTTTCTGCTAGGCCAGTAACTGGAGGTGGGATGAGGATAAAACTCCTCTTTACCCTAAGATTTTGAGCAACCATCTTCCCAATTTGGAGATAAGTAACATTTTCGCCACCCAGAATATATCGTTCACCATTTCTTCCTTTAGTTAGAGCTCTAAAAATTCCATTAACAACATCATATACACTAACAACACTTACACCGCCAGGATAGTAATCAACAATTCTTCTTGTATAGGTTTTTTCTAGAATTGCAGGACCTCGAAAATGATTTTTAAAGGCTCCGAACATAAAACCTGGATTAACAACCACTGCATCTAGACCGTTTTTACACTCTTTCATTACTATCTCTTCTCCTCTACGCTTTGAGATAGGGTAATTAACGGGACTGTCTTCTAGATTAAAATGAAATGTTTCGTCAGCAGGAGAATCTTTTGGATTTAAGATCTGACCTACAGCCATTGATGTACTAACGTGTACCATTCTCTTTATTTCATATTTTTTGCAAGTCGCCACAAGATTTTGAGTACCTTCCATGTTTACTTTGTTTCCAGAGTCTTTCAGTTCGGGTTGAAAATCAATACAAGCAGCTGTATGAATAACTACATCTTGCCCTTCCACAGCCCGATTTAGACTATCGATATTCATGACATCTCCGACTACCTGCTTTAGGTTTAAACTTTTAAGTGGTGAGGTATCTGAAGTCAAGCGTCTTAGAATTGTCACTTGGTAACCTTCACTAATGAACTTTTGGCACAGATGAAAACCCAAAAACCCAGTTGCACCAGTAATCAAGACTTTCACTTATCCTTATCTCCTGAAGCAAAATCATTCATTTTATGATATATTGGTAGTCTATAAAAAAAAAGTAATCGTTCCCACTTTTGATCTGTTAGTTTACCTCTGACCCTAGTAGATCCTCTTATCTTAATCAATTCTTAATCAATAAGAAATGTTGAGATAATTATTAGGACTTACGCATTGACAAAGAGGCAGAAGTGTGTGAAAGATGCTGTTTGTCCTATACAACTAGGTATCGAATCATCAGCACTCTGATATGACTTACGCACTCAGCCAGTTCTGCAACGGCAAAATGAGGCTTTCAGCTTCTCAAACAACGCTCAGAACAACGAGACTTCGTTTCAGTGCGTAAGTCCTATTTAATTATCGTACCAATTGCATAATCCTGGACGCGGCTTTATAAAAATTTAGAGAATGGAGGATAGTTGTTCCAATAACCTTTAAATCCTTGAATACAAAATTCAGCAAGACAATCACTAAAAAATAAGTAATCAGTGTGGCTATCGTTGCGCCAAGTGCGCCATAGCTAGGAATTAATAAATAGTTGAGCGCTATATTCGTGACTGCACCAATTACACTCAAGTAGAGGGAAATATGTAATTTACCTTCTACAGCCAGGTAAGCATTTCGCGCTAAACCAAAGTTACTTCCAAATTGTGCCCATACATAGATTGATAATATAGTCGATGAAGCCGCGTAGGATTCTCCATAGAGTAGATTGATAATGTAAGAAGAAAAAATAGAGATTGGGATAGCAATGGCAATCCAGAAAAGGGACATTAAATCAAAATAAATTTGAAAATTTGCCATATATTCAGTGCGATCTTTCTTCTTTAACTCTACCAATTTAGGTAATAGGGATTGATAAATAATCATGGGAATGAAATTGAAGAGTTCTGATATTTTTACTGCCGCAGAATAAAATCCTAACTCGGTTGTTTCCTTTAATAAAGAACCCAACATTACCTGATCGCTAGAAGCATAGATATAAATTGCTAATCCCGCCAGAACCAGCGTCCAACTCTCCTGTAGTAATGTCTTGGCGCGGCTAAAACTGTATGTCCAACTCCTAAGATTATTGCCGTTTATCCGATAGGCAACAATTAAAGCTATCCCCCTCAAAATTGCCTCAGCTAACCTAGCCCAAGCAAATGCAATCACGGTGGCTTTTATCTGAATTAAACCAACTCTAAGAAAGGCGTTGGCAAGAGAAACTAAATTGTTAGCAACAACCGTATATTTTGATTGAAGTTGGGACTGAAACCAGTAGTCAATTGTACCAAAAGCCTGAAAAATTGTTGCTGTAGCTACGATTCCTACTAACCAGTGAGTGAGAATTTCGTTTGGTTTTAACAGCAGAATTATCCCAACTGTTAAAATTAGAGTAAGGATACCTCCAATAATTTGAAGTACAAAAGCCGTCCCCATCGTTTCGTCTTTACCAGCGGGATCACGGGCAATATCACGAATAACTATCGTACCTAATCCTAATTGAGCGATCGCCCCAAACAACGCAACCCAGGTAATGGCATACGTAAGCAGACCATAGTCTTTTGGTTGTAGATAACGTGCTACCCAGATCCCAACCAATGCTCCCAATCCCATCTGAAATATCTTATCAGCTAACAGCCAGGATGTGTTACTGATAACCTGGCGTAAACCAGGACTAAACTTTTGAGTTAATGCTGCTAGCTTTTCCAACATCAGAAGGTTTGCACCCGTTACAAAATAGTAGATTTTTTAGGATTGATTCATTCAGCCGAAAGACTACAAGCCAAAAGATTAACTATTATCTTACTCACATCTTGCACCATTTTTAATAAAGCTGTCACCCGCCAGTCATCCTAAGCGTGGTTAAAACTACTGTTTCATAGTTCATTCAAGTCGGTTGAAACTCAGATCTTGCACGCCTTGCAATAACCCGCCATCGTGGTTAAAACCACACCTCTCATAGTTTAAGTTGTCTAGCCTACGACTGAATAAGAGTTTTAGTCCATTTTAATGGACTTTTGCTATGAGGCAGGGAATTTATTCCCTGACGGGTTATGAGACAACCTTGAGAATGGTGCAAGATCTGAGATTATCTACCTTCTCCAGAACTGGAACTATTGAAAAGTGCGCTTAACTCAACAGGCACAGGGTTCTGGAATTGAGAATTTGGACTGAACTTACTTTCTACCCGATCTAACGTTAATCTTGCTGTCATTAAAACATAAAACATCCAACTTGGAGCAATTCGTTCTATTCCATTTTCGGTAATATTTGATATGATGATCCATGTAAAAATTACTAGAGGTAGCACTGATTCGGGATTTTTATTACGAGTTAGATGCAAGACCGCATAATAAATATTTGTCAATAAAGAAACTATAAATAAAGCCAATCCGAACCAACCCAAATATAACCCCATATCTAAATAACCATTGTGAGAGTGTTGGGGAATAAAGTTAGGAGTTCTGATCCCACTTGCTGGGTTAGCTTCTCCTAGCCAAGGTTGCCAAAAGGCTTGGTATCCATAACCTAGCCAAGGGTGTTTGTTGATAGCATTTACAACTAACGGCCAGAACAGTGTACGCCCAGTTAAGGTCATATCCTTGCCGAGTTTTTCTACTATAATATACTCGGCGTTTTCCGTGATTAGAATCACCAGAGAAACACCTACTGCTAAAAATACTCCCATGGAAGCAAAAGCTAATCGGGGAGGCAAGCGTCTGATAAAACGAAGAAATACTAATAGGGATATCAAGACTACTAACAAAACCTTACCCATCCCACTGTTAGCTTTTTGAACGCAAATAACGCCTAAAGCCGACAAACTCAGAAATACTATTCTATACTTGGGCGTAGCAACTGACTGCACGTACAAAAAAATAACGGCTAAAGCCATGGTAAAGCCAAAAGGATTTTTGTGACCTAAAACTCCACTCCATCCGTCTCCAATACTGGCTCTAAAAATTAGACTCATCACCAGTAATACCGTGTGATGCCATAGCAATAAATTAAAGAGTTCTTTCATACTATACTCTTTACCCACATAGGCAAAGAATAAAGTAATTCCTAAAAATACTATACTCGCTTTTAAGGTATAAGTAGGCGTTACTGACCACAGAAATGATAAAGTCAAGAAAAAAACATAAAAACAAAAAGCTGGGTTCAATTGAATGAAGGAGAATAAAACAAATATGGAGTTATTTAAGGTATGTCGCAGCCTTGAATATAAAAATAAACAACAAATAGCATATGTACCAAGTTGCAAGACCATAGACGGCAAAGTCTTGTCAACCATATACAGCGTCTCTGGATTAAACTTACTCCATAGCCCAATCACAATACCGCTGATAGTCAGCATTAATAAATTGACACAAACTCGCTCAAAAAGCTTTGTCCATCTGCTATTAGCATTAATTAACTGGAAGCCTATAGCGATATAGATTAACGCGGCTAAGGCAAGCAAACTGAGAATTAAAGGATTTAAAAGTAGCTGTTTCATGAAATGACCTACGTCAGCTCAATTCGGTTTCTGTATTCGGTCTACAATGAGGATAATTCGTTGATGGATAAAATTAAATATTATCTAATTTAGACCAGGCAAGTAGGTGGCGTATGTTCTATGCAGATTTACCTAGACAACTTAAGCGACTCGTAATAGTAAGTCTGACCCTTTTAGGGTCACTGACGATCCCTTACCCATCTTCTCGTACCAAGGCTCAACTACCAACGTTTGAAGAGCCAGCGATCGCAAGACCAACAACGACCTCCCCACGCTATGAGCCAGATTATAGCTTAGGCGGAGGCGATCGCATTCGTCTCGATATTTTTGAAGTCCCTCAATATAGTGGAGAATACCAAATCCCGCCCGGTGGTGTACTCAACTTACCCTTAATTGGTAGTGTATCTGTCGAAGGATTAACTCTAGAACAAGCATCCCAGGCTATCTCCCGTCAATATGCTTCCTTCCTGAAACGCCCCCTCGTCACACTCAGTCTCTTAACTCCTCGTCCCCTCAATGTTTCAGTTTCTGGGGAAGTGAATCGCCCTGGATCTTACGCACTCTCGCTGGTCGGAGGCGCAGGAAGCCAGCCAGGGGTGCAATTTCCTAACTTAGCACAAGCCATTGAGCAAGCTGGAGGAATAACCCTATCAGCAGATATTCGTAGGGTTCAACTCCGCCGACTCCAAAGGCTAGGTTCAGAGGATGTGATCACTATTGATCTGTTGGAACTCGTCCAGACTGGTAATTCGCCTCAAAACCTGAAACTGCGAGATGGAGACACGATCTTTATACCCACCTCAACGAACGTTACTCTCACAGAAGTCCAACAAATAGCCGCGACTGGCTTTGCACCTAAACCCGATGAACCTCGCACTGTTGCAGTAGTCGGCGAAGTGACTCGTCCTGGCAGCTATGTGGTGATTGGCGGAAATACCCGCACCTCTGAAAGAACCCTTGGTTTACCAACTGTGACAAGGGCAATTCAACTGGCTGGAGGGATTAAGCCTATGGCAAATATTCGACAAATCCAAGTGCGCCGACTCACGCGATCGGGTACAGAACAAATCATTGCAGTGGATTTGTGGCAACTCTTACAGAGCGGGGATTTCAATCAAGACACAATTCTACAAGATAGAGATACGATTTTTGTCCCCACCGCTACAGAAATGAGTCCATTAGAGGCAACTGAATTAGCCACAGTCAGTTTTGCTCCAGATACAATTCAGGTGAGTGTCGTTGGAGAAGTAATCAGACCAGGTGTAGTGCAAGTTCCTCCCAATACTCCTTTAAATCAGGCTCTACTAACCGCTGGCGGCTTCGACCAAAATCGAGCCAGTAAGAGTTCTGTAGAGTTGATTCGTCTTAACCCTGATGGTACCGTTTCTAAGCGAACCGTGCCAATTGATTTAGCTCAAGGAATCAACGAGGAAAGCAATCCCATACTTCGCAATAACGACATTATTGTAGTCGCTCGCTCTAACGTCGTCAGGGTTACGGATAGCATTCAAACTACATTACAGCCCGTAGATCGGGTGTTCGGATTTCTTAATATTCTGCGATTGTTGGGTATCTTTTTCTAGCAGCCGATGGTAGAGACGTTGCAATGCAACGTCTTTACAGGGTTTTGGCAACCTTGATTAAAGGGTGTATATTAACCGAATTTGGTATATAGCAGTTTTCAGATCGGTGAGGTACACTAAATTTTCTTCCCCACTCCCCACTCCCCACTCCCCACTCCCTCAAACCTAGAAATTTGTACCTCATCGAATGCTGAAGCCCACTACTACCAATAACAACCTTCCTCTATAGCAGATACGTTTTCTGGTGTTTCGCTTTTTGATGGGCGAATCCAAGAATTATTATAAAATTTTTGCCCAATTTCATGATTATCCCAACGTTTTCCTTTAATCCCAAACAGAACTTGAGTTGCCCCTCCCAGATGTATCCCGAATTTTCCTAATTTCTTGGCATGAGCCACCAGCGGAACAGAGTATGAGCCAGCCCCAACAATAGCGACATCAAACTCTTTTTCTGACATCTTTTGTTTCATATACTGTAGCGCTTCTATCCAATTTTCAAACTCTGACTTAACCAGAACATCGGATAAGGGCACTTTAATCGTATCTAATTCAAAGAACGGCAAACAGCGATTGTCTTGCCATAACTTGCTGCGATGCTGATACTGTTGCTTGATACTTTCGGTGAAGGGATGAATGACTAAGACTTTCTTGTTTTCTAAATACTGGCTCCAGGGTTCTTGATGATAGTACGGTTCAAGGGCACACAATTCCGTTATTTTAGCCTGAGAGGCATAATTTTTGATGATAGTTGCTTCTCCCCGATTGAACCATACCGCCAACAAATCAAAGTGTTTTAAAGAATCCAGAAACTCAAGACAAAATGTATTAAATATCTCCTCAGTTTGAGGAAAAACTCCAGCATTCCCATAAAGTGAACTCGCTAAACTGGCAGACCAAACCACCTTTTTATCTCGGTGAGTTTGAAAATTTTGAAGAGCAGAGTTTTCCACAGCACCGAGTTTACCAATGGCTATCGGTTTACGGCTTATTAATAATTCAGAAATCAGGGCGTTGCCTTCAGTGACATTCAATATATTATAATCTTTATAACCCAAATTTCTCTCTAAAAAACAGATTAAATTTCTCTTGAAGGGAAATTTCATAAAACCCCTACCTTTTCAAAGGATAAATACCTAAATAAATTAGAGTTAGTGGGGAACAATTAACCCAAAGCTTGATTCAAAAAAGAAGAAGGTATAATATTACATCTAGAGGCAGAACAATAGCAAGTCTCTTGCCCTAACTGGGGGCTTGAGCCTTAGAGCTTTCGCTTGATGGCTTCACCCAGCCATAAGCACAAACTTCATTGACTGGGATATATGTACAGAACGCACTCTGTACATCAGTTTTAGCTTTTGCCTGCCCTGGACTGGATTAAAACAGGGTTGATAACTGTTTCTGAGGATCAGTCAACCCAACAATATACAGGTGCTTTACCATGGATACCGAACATCATTTCCAGCCCTTTTCATCCCAGCCGAATGGCAAGCCACTTCAGTCCTTGCCTCAACCTTATACAACCGAACCCGACGACAGTAGCGGAAATACGGTAGATCTAGCCTGGGTGCTTGCGGTTGCGCGTCGCCGAGCAGTAGTAATAGCAGGGGTAGCAATAACATTAATCACAACGTCTACCCTGTGGCTGCTTTGGAACAAGCATCAGACCATACCAGAGTATCAAGGCTCATTTAAACTTTTAGTAGAACCCGTCACGGCTGAAGATCGATTAAGAGATCAATTTTTGCTGTCTCAAAATCAAGGGATAGATATCCAAAAAATAGAAGTAGAACGAACAAATTTGTTAGATTACGAGACTCAGATTCGGGTTTTGCAGAGTCCGAAAATAATGACTCCAGTAATCGAGCAGCTACAAGCTCGGTATGCAGATATTAACTATAATTCCCTACAGGGAAGTCTTTTGATTGTCCGTCTCACTTATGAAAAAGATGCTCAACAAGAAGGCACAAAAATTTTAGAAATTATTTACCAGGATAAGGATACGGAAGAAATTGAGTTTGTCTTGCAGACAATCGCCGACGCTTATCTCAAATACAGCTTAGAAGAGCGTCAGAAAAGCCTCAAGCAAGGAATTGGATTTATTGAAGATCAGCTCCCTAATCTCCAGCAGCAAGTTGATACAATTCAAGGACAACTTCAAACACTGCGCCAGCAATATAGTCTGCTCAATCCTGACCTAACCGAGAACCTTTTGACTGAGCATGTTCTGGCAATTAGGAGAAACCGATTAGAGACCGAAGCACAACTCGCTGAAACGCGATCGCTCTACAATACCCTACAAAGACAGTTCAGCCAAGGGAATCCTACAGCCATTTTGTCTAGGGACGTTGAAGCTTATAAACCCTTACTCGCAGAACTCCAGAGGGTAGAAGCTCAAATCGCCTCAGAATCAGCTCAATTTCGTGAAAATAGTCCTCCGATGGAAGTGTTACGTGAAAGGCAGCAAAATTTGCGTCTTTTATTAAGTCAGGAATCTCAAGATGTGCTAGAAAATCTAGCAGGTCAAATCCAGGGACTAGAGGATCGTTACAACACTATTGCCCAAACTGAAAATCAGATCAACCAAAAACTTCAAAACTTGCCAGCAGTTTCCCGTGAAGTTGGTGATTTACAGCGGAAATTAGAGGTTGCTACCAATAACCTCAAGGAATTTCTATCTAAACGAGAAGCGTTGAAGCTAGATGCGGCTCAACAAGAAATTCCCTGGCAACTCATTAGTCCACCAAAACTCTGGCGTGATGAGAGGGGTGAGTTGATTCCGGTGGAATCTCAATCTGTAAAGCGCTTGTTTGCTATAGCCGTGATTTTAAGTTCGCTGCTAGGGATAGGAGCGGGTTTTCTGATTGAAATTCTTCATACTGTCTTCCACACTCCCGAAGAAATTAAAGGTACAACAAAGCTGCCTATCTTAGGGGTCATTCCTTTAAGTAAGGAGCTTCAGAAACTACCGCAGAAATCGAATCAATTTGCTATTGTTGCTAAAGTCGCCAATGTTTCTCGCTCCAAAAAGTATCGTCAGTTTGATGATCCTGATCGTCATCTAACTCAACGGTACAGCATCTCTCCCTTTATGGAAGCGTTCCGCTCTCTCTACACGAATATTCGCTTACTCAACTCTAAGAAACCGATCCATTCATTGGCAATTAGCTCTGCTGTACCTGGAGATGGCAAAACAACGGTTGCTTTGTACTTAGCACAAACAGCATCCACGATTGGTCAACGGGTTTTATTAGTAGATGCTGATTTGCGTTTCCCTCAGATTCATACCCAGTTAGATTTACCCAATCATCTCGGACTTAGCGATATCATTACTACCGACTTAAATCTTAATGATGTGATGCAGCGATCGCCCCTCGATGAGAATTTCTTTGTCTTAACGGCTGGACAGGTTTCAGCCGATCCAATCAAGCTCCTTTCATCAGATAAAATGCAATATCTGATGGAGCAATTTCAAGCCCGTTTTGACTTAGTTGTTTATGATACTCCACCCCTTTTAGGACTTGGAGACGGTAATCTACTAGCCGCTAAGGCAGATGGGACTATATTGGTGGTAGGAATTGAGAAAACAGACCGCTCTTTAGTGATGAAGGGATTTGATGGATTAAAGATTGCTGGAGCTTCAATCTTGGGTTTAGTGGCTAATGGTGTTCAAGAACACACAACTAATCCTGATGCTTTCTATCGGAGAAACTAAATTAAGATAACAAACAACCAACAACTCAAGGCATCCATTCTACAGAAATTCCCACACGACTATCCTTACTTTGTGCTGCATTCTGCTTCTGAATATCTGTGGACAAGCGTAAATTATCACTCAAAGCATAGCCAAAGGAAAGGGTTGTAATCCCCACTTCCTCGCTACTTCCCGGAGAAACAAAACTTTGAGTTAACGAAACATCTGCTGCACCAGTACGAGATAAAACTACCAGTAATCGCACCCCAACATTTAACCCATCTGTTGAATAATCTTCTGTTTCTAGATGTCGATAACCCACCACAGGCGCAACATTTACATAACTTCCCAAGGGACGAACATAATAACGTAAATCCGTCCCAAACGCTTCCCGTTCCCCATTAAATGATGCCTGATAATCCCCACTCACTGTTAAACGCGTTTCACCAATAAAAACATCCTCCACCCCGACATTAAATCCCCCTGCTTGTCCCGTCGAAGGAAACTGAGAATAACCCAACCGCAACCGTGTCCGAAAACTCGGATCGTTACGAATATCCTCTAAAACATTTGGTATTTCCTTCAACCAACGCTGTAACACGGGACTGTTTTCAATAATGTCTGGACTTAAATCTAAATCAGGCAGTGGGGAGGGAGGAATAGGATTTTCAGTGTTTGCTGTAAGCGATCGCTCCTCCAAATTTTCTTCCGTTAAATTAATAATAATAGAACGATCAGAATTAACAGGCGGCGTTTCACTCCAAGCAGGTGCAGTTACTAACAGAATGCTAATTCCTAATTGCCAGGAGAAAATGGAGAGTGGGGACTGGGGAGTGGGGAGTGGGGAATAGGATAGTTTCATCGCTTGTTGTAGGCGAGGGACAACGGACAACTATAGCAGAAGGCAGAAGGCAGAGGACTTCAGGGCAAAGGACAGTTGGCGCAGCGTTCTCGCCAAGGAGTAGGTAGAAGCTTATAAAATCAATGATTTGCTGCAATTAAGAATGTCCTAACCACTTTGG
>DNGI01000359.1:29541-32558 GCA_003486645.1 Cyanobacteria bacterium UBA11370
CAACTAACAACCAACAACCAACTAAAAAAGCGATTCTACAAGATGCAGAACCGCCAAGAATAAAAATACTTCGCAAGGGCATAGCTTGTACTTCTGAACTCAAAGCTACACGGTATGCCAAATCAAATGCTTGAGTTGTCCCATAAAGTTCAGGGTATGCCCGTGCGGAGTATAGCGGAGAAAATTTTAAAGGACAACACCTTGCTGCGTCGTCACATCAATTGGCTTCATCAAATACAACCGCAGGAACTGCCAACCATTGGAAACATAATAGGGCAACTTTTGGAAGAATTTCAAGAATTTGGGAGTATTAGAGTTTGCGATCGCGCTCAACTTCCCATTATTCTTGACACAAACTTCCAGACGTTCATAAAACTCCGGATGTTCCACATCTAGAATGACTGGAAATACTCGTCCTGCGGTTTCATTGGTTTTCAGGATTACGTGTTTATCATAATCACGGGCATTTAAACCAATCGAGGCATAAAAATCCGAACGCTGGATATCATTCAGATACATGGTTACAAAAACCGATAGCAAGAAGAACCGACTCCACAGTTTTGCCTTCCAGTCATTTAAAACGTCTGGCTGTGCCTTCATAATGGCATCAAAGAAATCTCCATGCCGATTTTCATCCTGACACCAATTTTCAAAGAAGCGGAAAATTGGATAAATGCGGTCTTCAGGATGAGCTTCAAGGTGGCGATAAATCGTGATATAGCGCCAATAACCAATTTTCTCAGATAAATAAGTCGCGTAGAAGATAAACTTCGGCTTAAAGAATGTGTAATTCTTATTTTTGGTCAGAAATCCCAAATCCAACGCCAGATTAAAATCTGACATCGCTTTATTGAGGAATCCAGCGTGCCGCGCTTCATCACGAGACATTAGAGTAAAGCACTCTGCCAACACCGGGCTTTTATCTTTTAAACGACGACCTAATTCTTTATACAGCAGGAATCCAGAAAATTCCGCTGTACAGGAACGTTCCAGAAACTCAATAAACAAGCGACGAGTTTCTCCGTCAAGGTGATCCCAGGACTGATTAAACTCGGCATCCCGGACAAAGTGGTGGCGATTATAATCAGTACGAAACTCTTCTAATATCGCCAGTAGCTCATCCTCATTTGGCGAGATATCCATCTTCGCCATTGCCTCAAAGTCCGTCGTGTAGAACCGAGGTGTTAGCAGGGTATCCTTTGCCGGGGCTTTTACTCCTGGTCGGATTTCTTCAAAGGCAGGTTTGTTGAGGGTATTTACCATGTCCTTGTTGTTCTTTAAATAGTTGCTTATGATTCTGGATCAGTTTGTCTGACGAGAGGGGGTGACTCAACCCACACTTCTACTAAAGGTGCATATTGAGTTTACCAAGGTCTTGGTGAGTGAACGATCCTCTAAAAGTTAAGAGTTGTAAAGCTGCTTCAAATTTCGTAACATTTTGCGTTGGATCAAGGTTATGGGGGAGTCAAAGAAACAGCCTCTATGTCGCCGATTCCCTTCATTTCTAGCAGTAAGCTGTGCCGAACAAATTCAAGGAGAATTTAACTATCTGATTTGGCGATCGCTGGTTGAATCTTCTGCGTCTCAGTTCCGACTCCCACCTCTAATTCTAAAGTATGTTGCCCGACTTCCAGGGCAATAAGCAGAGAAGGGGTACAGTTCGTCTGTCCCCTCCTGTGATTGTGCAGATTGGTTTATTTTTGAGAAGCTTTTACAACCTAAGTTTATTGAGCTTCAACTCGACCGTAAAAGATACCCCGAATCAATACTTCTTCGGGATCGTCTGCACCAAGGTCAGTATCAGAGGGCTGTTCACTCTCAAATGTACCTGCAATTTCCCCAGTATTGCTATCAACTTTAGCGATCTGAAGAGAGACCTTACCATTCCGAGTTTCTACACGTTTGGTGTTGGATCGAGCTAGATCTGAAGCATCTGCTTGCGCTGGTAAAGCTACGGCATTATCATACCCACTCGCCACGCCACGACCTTTAGGATCGAGGAAAACGGCACCCCGATAGGAAGGAACCTTAAACTCGCCTTCAAAGTCAGTGGATGTATTAACACTCTTCATATTTGGCTGACTCTTCGCCACCAAACTTTTAATCGTGAACATGAATGGGACTTGCTCCCCTCCAGGTAACTGAACGGTAATGGGTTGAAAATCAATCCCTTCTTCTTCAATAAAGGTCAGGCTACCGTCGGATTCAGCCTTTAGCGGGCCTCGAACTTGGTCAAGACTAGAAGTAGCTCTAGTTAATACCTTACCTGGAATATATTCTGCTTTTGCTCGCTTATTAGCAGGTTCTTCCTTGACAAAATAGCTGGTTGGTTGTAAGCACAAGTCTACTATCTTGTAGGACTGCCCTGGATCAATAGGAATAGAACCGCGAGTCGTTTCCGATAGCTGCGGACATAAATTTGCTAATCCAGTGTTCCGAATCTGCTCATAAGTCAGTTGCTCAATACTTGTAGCCGTTGCTGATCCATCACTACAAGCTGTTAACACTCCCAGACATAAAGCCAGGAAGGCAACAATGAAAGCGCGATACCTCATGGTCAACCTCAATCGTGAATATCTGATCTGAAAATTTTTGTTATGGTGATTCGTGAGTTGGGTTTCGGTGAATTTATTGTCCGTTGTCCGTTGTTCGTTGTCTGTTGTCCGTTGTCTGTTGTAAATAACTCCTGACCACTGACCCATGACTATTAACTACTAACGACTGACTACTGACTACTGACCATTAACCACTGACTAAAACCAGGATATAAAGGTAGCTAGTTAAATCCATTCGGCAGCTTACCCTCAATTCACTTCACACCAAGCTATATTTTGGGGCGCACTCTGAACTTCGGCGATCGCTAAATCTATGAACACTCACCCCGTAGAGCAACGTTCCTAGCACGACACCGACGAAAACGTGAACCTTAGCTTTTCTTTAGAGCATTGTACACTTGAAGCGCCACTTTTACTCTGCAATAGGCTTGGCTTGAGTGGGGAGGGGGAGATGGGGAGAGG
>DNGI01000513.1 GCA_003486645.1 Cyanobacteria bacterium UBA11370
CCCCCTCACCCTCTCACCCTCTCACCCCCTCCCCCTCCCCCTCTCTCAATATCAAAAAATCCCATAACAGAGGAGTATCCCTAAAACAGTATTAAAAGTCTCACCTTTTGGACAAGAGTAAGTCCACAATATTATCCGTCTTAGACTTGGAATTTTGTCGCTCTATGCAGCCAATTCGCACGTTCAACGTCTCTCCGTCCTTACCAAAGCCGCTGGAACCCTTACGGAAGCTAGCGTATAACCTTCATTGGGATTGGAATGTCGAGACTAAAGATTTATTCCGTCGCCTAGATCGGGATCTGTGGGAGTCCAGTCGCCACAACCCCGTCTTAATGCTGGGTACAATTAGCCAAGCGCGACTTGAGGAAGTGGCTGAAGATGAAGGCTTCCTCGCACAAATGGAACGGGCATCCCGACAATTAGACGATTATCTCAAAGAGCGAACGTGGTATCGCAAGCATCGCGGCAAAACGGAAGTGAATGAGTGTTATGCCTATTTTTGTGCTGAATATGGTTTAGTGGATTGTCTCCCCATCTACTCTGGCGGTTTAGGAGTTCTAGCTGGGGATCACCTTAAATCTGCATCTGACTTAGGTTTGCCCCTGGTAGCTGTGGGTTTGCTGTATCAGGAAGGCTACTTTGCTCAGTATCTCAATGCCGATGGTTGGCAGCAAGAACGCTACCCGGCTAATGATTTCTACAATATGCCGCTACACTTAGAACGCAATCCCGATGGTTCGGAGATGCGGATTGAGGTAAACTATCCTGGTCGCACGGTGTATGCGCGGATTTGGAGAGTACAAGTCGGAACTGTACCGTTATATTTGCTAGACACCAACATTGAACCCAACAATCCCTACGACCACGACATCACCGATGAGCTGTATGGTGGGGATCAGGATTTACGGATTCACCAAGAAATCATGTTAGGCATTGGGGGAGTTCGCGCTCTTAAAGCCTTGGGGATAAAACCCAAAGTTTATCATCTTAATGAAGGTCACTCGGCATTTTTGATTCTGGAACGCATTCGTCTGCTGATCCAAGATGAGGGTTTAACCTTTGATGAGGCGAAACAAGTCGCTCAAGCCAGCCAAATTTTCACCACTCATACACCAGTATCCGCCGGATTTGACCTATTTCCCCCGGATAAAGCCATGTACTATGTCGGACATTATGCCGATGTTTTTGGCTTAGGAAAAGAGGAATTTCTAGCATTAGGTCGAGAAAATACGGGGGATTTATCCTCCCCCTATAGTATGGCAGCCCTAGCCCTGAAAACATCGAGTTTTACTAATGGGGTAAGCTTATTGCATGGGGAAGTGTCACGGGTCATGTTTAAGGGGTTGTGGTCGGATTTACCCCTAGCCGAAGTGCCAATTACGGCGATTACGAATGGTGTTCATGCTCGTAGTGTGGTTGCGAAATCGACTCAAGAATTGTACGATCGCTATCTTGGCCTGAGCTGGTCAGATAAAGGTGCTGATAGTTCCGTATGGGAACGGGTTGATTCGATTCCCGATGAGGAGTTATGGCGCAATCATGAACGCTGCCGTTCGGAAATGGTGGTATCTCTGCGGGAACGATTACTGAAACATTTGCGCGATCGCGGTGCTAAACCTGCTGAACTCGCCCGCGCCCAAGAAGTCCTTGATCCTAGTGTATTAACAATTGGCTTTGCCCGTCGGTTTGCAACTTACAAACGAGCAAACTTATTCATGCGGGACATGGAGCGGATTAAGCACATTATGATGGGGAATAAAGACCGCAAAGTACAGTTTGTGATTTCTGGGAAAGCCCATCCCAAGGATATTCCTGGCAAAGAATTAATCCGTCAAATCATCCATACAATTCGAGAAGCGGGAATTGACAGTAATGTGGTGTTCATTCCCAACTATGACATTTATATTGCACGGCTGATGGTAGCGGGTTGTGATGTTTGGTTAAATACTCCCCGTCGTCCGAGAGAAGCGTCTGGAACTTCAGGAATGAAAGCTGCCATGAATGGTCTACCCAATCTCAGTATTCTGGATGGTTGGTGGGATGAAGCCGATTATATCCGCACAGGTTGGTCAATTGGCAATGGGGAAGAATATGATGATCCTGACTATGAAGATGAAGTAGAAGCAAACGCCCTCTACGACTTGTTCGAGCAGGAAGTTGTCCCCTTATTCTACAATCGGGATCAGGAGGGAATTCCGCGCGGATGGGTGGCGAAGATGAAAGATGCCATTCGCCTCAACTGTCCCATGTTTAATACAGCCCGGATGTTACGGGATTATGCGACTCGTGCCTATTTCCCAGCAAGCGATCGCTACTCGGCAATGACGAGTGAGGCTTATAAACCTGCCAAGGAGTTAGCTCAGTGGAAAGGGAAACTATTTGAACAATGGTACAACATTAAAATTGAAGATGTTGATATCGCAGCACCTGCCGATCTCGTCGTTAATCAATCGGTCGCGGTTAAAACTCGGATTAATCTAGCAGGGCTTAATGCTGATGATGTTCAAGTGGAACTCTACCAAGGTGCCATCAGCGCCGATGGACAAATCCTTAACGGGATACCCGTAGTGATGGATTACCAAGGAACAGATGGCAATAACGATAGCATTTATACGGCTAATATTAGCTATAGCGCCAGTGGTTTACAAGGTTTGTCGTTACGGGTATTGCCCAAACACGAACATCTTTCTAGTCCGTATGAACCTGGTTTAGTTCTTTGGGCTTAGTTAAAACACGGACACCTAGTGCAGGACGGCAGAAGGAAAGTGACCACCTGTCAGCGACAAGGGGGACAAGGGGGACAAGGGGGACAAGGGAGAGATTTTAGCTGGTCACTTATTTGTGCCACGTTGCACTAGGGGCTTTGTAGGGGCGAGTCGGCGTGAAGGTGGTAAGCGTCACCGATCACCTAACTCGCCCTTTGAAGGGTGTAAGGGTCGGTTCCCCCTGTCAGTAACGGCAGAGTTCACCGATCAGAACTTAAACAACTATCCCTATTGGTTTAAGTCCCACTCCCTGATTTCTGTTTACGCTTTAATAAAGAACCTGTTCCCAAAGCACCCAAGGCTAGCATACTTATCATAGAAGAAGGTTCGGGAATATCCAGCGCTGACAAATCACAATTTCGCTGTGAATCCTCGAACGTAAAATTTGTCTCATAGGAGTTCTCTACAATAACAGTACAAGCGCTATCAGGTAGAGAAACCGATTGACCAGCTCTTAATCTAAAGTTTAATGTGCCCCTGACTAGTGGATCGTTCACTGAGGGTATAAATTCTCCCCTGGCATTTCCATCACTATCTCTCAGGAAATCCTCAAAAATATAGGGTTGGTTTGGGCTAGTATTCCCAATTGATGAAAGTTCCTCAAGAATGGTTGTATCAATTCGTACTACAAAGGTAGAGCGGTTTGGAGAATTAGGGCTATTAATAAACTGTCCATCTAGAAACGGGAAGGCAAATGCTCCAGAATTGGCGGAAAAAGGGAACTCATTGTCAAATACGATCCGAGTACTTGCGTCTATAGTATTTCTATTGGTTATTGTTAGGCTGGTTAGGTTTAAAAGAATACCATTGATTGTGCTACCTGTATCGTCGATAACACCACCTTGCTGGGCAATTAGGGTTCCTCTCATCGAGAAACCGCCTACCGTTTGATTAAATCGAATTTTATTAGTTGTATCTGGCAATAAATCTCTTGAGCTATTGTCATTAATAGTAAGGGTTTGTGAAGTGCCTAGAGTAATTTTTAGAGCGTGTGCTGCGGTAGAGTGAAAGCACATACCAACAACGACGGTTGCACCGATTAACTGAGATAAACAATTAATTTTGAACATAATTTTACTCCGGATAATCTTCAGTATTTTAGATTTATTGAAACAGGACTTGACCTATTACTCTATAACTAGAGTTTAATCTGAGGTTGACAAGACAAGCCAGTGTTTATGCCGATCTTCATGAAAAAAATACAATCAAAAACTCAGCCATTATCCTAGCCTAATCTGCTCAAAGGCTTATTTTTGTATAGGACTAGCGACAAGTCTATTAAAAAACGCTTATGAAGGAATTATGAAGGTCAATAGTTGAGCGTAACCTTGGTATCACACTGGCTAATCCTAGCCCGATTTCTTCAGAGGCTATTTCTAAAGAAAAGTAAAGTTAAACCTTTGTAGCGATCGCTTGAACATTCAGAACAACGGCTTAAGTTGTGGTAACTACGGTCTAAACGTTACTGATTCGGCTTGAGTATCCCCTTAGAATATAAAGAGAAATTATAGGGTAACAATCTGGTAGGCTAGACTCTCTAACCTACAATGCCTAATTCTACTAAGCTACTGTGCATTTAATTGGGGTGCGTTTCTAGACGCGAATTTCTAAACCCTTGAAGGAGGCAACTACCACGATGACTCAGCATCAGAGAGCTAATACTCAGTTGTGTTCAAAGATAACACCTCGATTATATAGAGAGAGAGGGAGAGGGGGAGAGGGGGAGAAAGAGAAGGTACTCTATTGGCGTGTAATTCGGTATAAAAAGCCCTTATTCCGGCTGATTTCGCTGTTGACAACGATTAGCCTAACTGTTGCTTGGGCAGATTACTCATTACCTCAGATTGTGCGCGATCGCACCTTGGGGACTGAAGGTTCGACAGTAAGGTCTAATGTTAACATCAAAGGGTTGCCAGCCGAGTTGATTGAGGGGGGTGCAACGCGGGGTGTCAACCTCTTTCACAGCTTTTCAGAGTTCAATATAGGAGAAGGGCAACGGGTTTATTTTGCCAATCCTGCCCAAATTGAAAATATCCTCAGTCGGGTGACAGGAAGTAGTCGTTCTGATATTTTCGGAACGCTGGGGGTACTAGGCAATGCTAATCTATTTTTAATTAATCCCAATGGGATTCTATTCGGACGAAATGCCCAACTGGATATTCGGGGTTCATTTGTCGCAAGTACAGCGAGTAGCTTAACGTTTCCTGATGGTAGTAAGTTCAGCGCGACGAACCCTCAAGCCCCTCCTTTACTCACAATTAATGTTCCCATTGGTTTACAATATGGGACACCAACGTCAGACCCAACCATTGCTAATACTGGGAATTTAGTTGTTGGTCAAGATTTAACCCTAGCAGCAACTAATCTAAATTTACAAGGTCAGCTACAGGCTGGCAGAAATTTAACTCTTTTAGCGACTGATTCAGTACGAGTGCGGGATAGTACAAATTATCCTTTTATTGCGGCTGCTGAGGGTCAATTACTACTTGAGGGCAATCAAGGCGTAAATATTTTTGCCTTGAATCATCCGAACAGTGGTTTTTTCTCCGGTGGGGATATGGTGTTGCGTTCTGCCAATACGATAGGAGGGGATGCTCATTACTGGAGTGGTGGGAATTTTCGGATCGAACAACTTGATGGTAGTACGGGTAATTTCTATAGTGGAGATGATCCAATTGTTTTAGCGGTCAATGATGTGAGCATTGGGGATTACACGGGTGCTTCCTTACATATTCTGGCAGGGGGAAGTGTTGAACTGGGTGATGTCACAATTGATCACGTAGGCGAGACGGATACGACAATTAATGCCAATAATCGGGAGAAAATTCCTGGCACTAATACGTCTTACCGTGCGTTAAGTCGCGTTACTCTATCCGATGAGAAGACACGGTTCAATATTAATGGTGATACTCAAGCAACGTTAGATGTCAGGGCAGGAATTGACTGGAATCAAAGCCCATTTACAGGCGCACCAACGGGTTCAGAACTGACCGTTAATCCTCTGGGTTCAGTGGATTTTCGCTCTCCAAGGAGTAATGACGCAACGATTACTACAGGTAATATTTCGGTTACACAACCCAATGGTTTGGTCTATTTAACCAATCAGTATCATCCCAACTCATTAACAACTGGTGGGATTACGGTTGGCGCGATTACTACGACCATTCCATTCTCTTTTGATTTTGGTGATGGTGGCGATGTCGTCATCGATAGTCGCAATGAGATTAAGGTGACAGGCAACATTGATGCTACTGGTAGATTCCGGGGTGGTAATGGCGGCGATATTACCCTATTTGCCAAAGGCAATATCACCCTTAACCCTAACCTGAGTATCTTGTCTAATGCCTCTCCGATCATCCCTGGATTGACCAGTGGTGGCTTAGGAGGGACTATCATTTTCAACAGTCGTCAGTCTGATATTTTTGTCCCAGGCGGACTGATCTTTAGTTCCAGTAATAGCAATACCCCAGGTACAGGGGGTGACATTATGATCATGGGTAGGTCATTCTATGCCACTGACGAGACTAAACTTTCTACGAGTAGCAATTTGGGACAGGCAAATGGAGGCGGCATAATTATTCAAGGGAGTGATACTGTAACCTTTGATAACAGTGGAGTTTTCAGTACTGCTTTTTCAGTTGGGAATGGAGGAGATATCCGGATCACCACAAGTTCTCTAAATCTAATTAATGCTACCCTCGATTCTACTATTAGAGGTAGTGGTGATGGGGGCGATCTAATCCTTGAAGCCACGGATACTGTTAGGGTTGAGGGAAGTCAAGCCAAAAGCACAGTCCGATCTGGGGCAAGCGGTGAGGGAGGAGATATTCGGATCACTACAGGCTCATTATCTATTACCAATTCTTCATCTGATCCGTCTGATTCTGCTTCTACTTTGCTAGTGACTAGTCTACTGACTAGGACTGACGGTGTAGGGAATGCAGGCAATATTGTGATTGAAGCTAAGGATCGCATTTCTATTACCAATAAACTGAGTAATGAGGCCGATCAAGACTTAGTTTTAAATTCCACGACTACCGCCGAAGGTAATGCCGGAAATATCATGATTAAAGCCCCCAATGCTGATTTAGTAGTTGAGGGTGCTATCCAGCTATTTACAAGCGTAGACCCAGGCGCTACAGGCAAAGGCGGTAATATTAGGATTGAAGGTCGATCGCTCTCTTTAAATAATGGGGTTGAATTTAGCGCCAGAACGGCTGGACAAGCCAATGCAGGTAACGTCAATCTTAACGTTACTGACAATCTTGCTATTGCAGAGAGTAATATTTTCACCAGTGTAGAAGCTGGGGCAATAGGTGAGGGAGGGAACATCAAGCTGACAGGGCGATCGCTTTCCTTTGATAACGCTGAAGTCTCCGCTGCTACTTGGGGTACAGGTAATGCAGGTAGAATTTCGGTGCAAGGGGATGAAACGGTTACTATCTCCAATAGCCTGATTTCTACAGCCGTAAACGAGGGTGCGATCGGTGATGGTGGCAAAATAAAAATTGATACGGGTATTCTTTCCTTAAACAACAACTCGGAAATTACGGCTAGTACCGCTGGAGATGGGAAAGCAGGGACTATCGAAATTAACGCAGATCAAATTATTATCAATAACGCCTCACTCCGTACCACTACAGCCAGCAGTGATAACGCTGGAGATATTATCTTGATTGCTCAAGATATTATTAATTTGTCAGGCACTGAGAGTGGGTTGTTTGCCAATACAGAATCCGGTTCTACAGGTGATGGGGGTAATATTTTTATTGACCCTAGAACTGTAACAATTCGGGATGGGGCGAGGGTGGCTGTGGATAGTCAGGGAAGTGGCAAAGGCGGTAATATCACGTTACTTGCAGGTTTTCTTTCCCTTGATAATCAAGCCTTGATCTCAGCAGAAACAAAAAGTACGGATGGCGGCGATATTACCTTACAGGTGGGAGACGCATTAGTGTTGCGTGATCAAAGCAATATATCCACTACCGCAGGTACAGCTCAAGACGGTGGAAATGGGGGCAATATTACGATTAATGCTCCCTTTATTGTCGGTATCTCCAAGGAAGATAGTAACATTGCTGCCGATGCTTTTGAGGGTCGAGGTGGTAATATTAAGATAGGTACTCAGGGGATTTTTGGGTTAGAATTTCGCAATCAGAAAACCGAGTTGAGTGATATTACGGCTACGTCCGAAATTGGTGTTGATGGGGTTGTAGAAATTAATGGGCCTGATGTTGACCCCAGTCAGGGTTTAGTCATCTTACCAACAAATTTAGCTGATCTCTCTGGGCTAATTGCTCAAAGCTGTTCAGCAGGGGAAGAAGCAACAGCGAGTGAACTTAGCACCTTTATGATTAGTGGGCGGGGAGGTTTACCCCCTAATCCTAACCAAACACTGAATAGTGACGCGGTTTGGCAAGATTGGCGTTTCGTTGATGGACAAGTTGCCAATTTTTCAGATCACAATAGACCAGGGGATAATCTAGGAATCAATTCTACAGTTCCGGCTACACGACAAATTGTAGAAGCCCAAGGATGGGTGAAACGTGCTGACGGATCAGTGATTCTTGTTAGTCAAGCACCAACGGTTACACTTCACAGTTCTGGGTTGTCCTCTGCTAGTTGTGTGAGACATTAATTATGGGAATGTAGAGGTGTTGCCATACAACGTTTCTACAGAATGTCGATGATTAAATTGTATAGTCCACTTTTGCTCAAGGAATCTAGGAAAATGACTGGTAGCTGGAGGTGTTGGCGGTTGGAGTTAGCAACCGCTTTAAGTGTGGGTTGTGCGATCGCATTGACACCCAATCCCATTCTTGCTCAAATTACACCCGATCGGACATTAGGCAATGAAAATTCTGTTATTAAAAATAATTCTAATATTCGGGGACTACCCGCAGATTTAATTGAAGGGGGTGCGGTTCGAGGTATTCATCTCTTCCATAGTTTTTCGGACTTTAATATTAAGGATGGACAGCGCGTTTATTTTGCTAATCCTACAGGGATTGAGACTATTTTTAGTCGGATAACAGGTAATAATTTATCGAATATTCTGGGAACTTTGGGAGTGAATGGAGGCGCTAATCTCTTTTTACTCAATCCCAATGGCATTATCTTTGGTCCTAATGCCAAGTTGGATATCGCAGGTTCGTTTGTAGCGAGTACAGCGAATAGTTTTAAGTTTGGAAATAGTCTAGAATTTAGCGCAACCAACCCTCAAGCACCACCCCTATTAAACATTAATGTTACTCCAGGATTGCAGTACGGCGCGAATGATCCGAGAAGTACTATTAGGAATACGGGCAATTTAACGGTAGGGAACGATTTAATCTTATCAGGAGGGAATTTAAACGTACAAGGACAGCTACGTGCTGGTAGAAATTTAACCCTACAAGCCCAAGATACGGTACAAATTAGAGATAGTTTAGCCCGTCCTTTTATTGCTGCTGCGGGTGGGGAACTCCTGGTTGAGGGTAAGCAAAGGGTAGATATTTTTGCCTTAAATCATCCTCAATCGGGATTGTTTTCTCAAGGGGATATGGTATTGCGTTCTGCTAATACGATAGGAGGGGATGCTCATTACTGGAGTCGGGGTAATTTTCGGATTGAACGGTTAAATGGCAATTTAGGTAACTTTTTAAGTATCACTGACCCGGTAATTCGTTCGCTGGGAAATGTTAGCTTTGACTCCTATCAAGGACCCTCTCTACATATTTTTGCAGCGGGTAAAGTTGAGATTCCTGGCAGTATTAGGATTGAAGAACCTGATCCAGTTAATGGTTTAGTAGAAAGAGTTTCTCTATCTAATGGTACTCCAATATCCATTAATGGTCGGAATCAAGCTACCTTAGATATTCGTGCGGGAATGAAGCCATCCGCTGTCGGTAGTCCCCCAGTTACAGGGGGGAGTGATGGTAATTTCTTTGACTCATCCTCTAATCCATTAGAGCCAGCGGATACGATCGCTAATTCTGCAACCCGTGCTGATATTAAAATTGGCAATATTGTTGTTTTTGATAGTACCACAGGAGAGGGGGGTCGAGTCTTGCTCACCAATCAGTACCAGCCTAACTCATCACTCTCTGGCAGGATTACCGTTGGCGGTATTGATACGAGTAATGATTTAAGTGGGGGAGAGGTTGCGATCGATTCTCGTGGTTCCTTGACGCTAAATCGCCCAATTCTTGCAAATGCTTCTTTTATTGATGGGAATGGGGGTGATATTACTTTAATTGCTCAAGGCAATATTACTCTAAATCCGAGTGGTTCTGCGTTTACGAAAGATAATCCTTTTATCTCCTCTCAAGGGTTATTAGGAGGGACTATTACCCTCAAGAGTGATAGGGCTATTTTGGGCAGGAATGCTCCTATTATTAGCTTCAGTTTTGCTAATGTACCGGGTTCAAGAGGGGGGGATGTTGAGATTGAAGGTAGCTCATTTGAGAGTCGGGGTATGAGCGTAATTACCAGTACTTTTGGAAGGGCGGATGCTGGAAATATAACTATTAATGCCAGTGATTCTATTTCTCTTCAAACTACCCAAGATGCAGGGAGTGAAATTGTTAGCGTCGTTGAGCCTGGTGCAACAGGTCAGGGAGGTAATATCACTATAAAAACTGACGCTTTATCCCTTAACGATAGATTTTTGGATGATGACAATACTTCTAACATAGTTACCGTTACTCAAGGAACAGGAGATGCAGGGAATGTCAATATTAATGCCCGTGATGTTTCTTTTTTAAATGGTAGTGTTGCGGCTAGCTTAGTAGTATCTGTTCCAGATAGCAATCCGGCAACAGGTGATGGAGGCCAACTCAACATTACCACAGACTCATTGACCGTTACCCATGGATCTCAACTCACTGTCAATACCTTTGGGGAAGGGGATGCTGGCGACATGAAAATTGTTGCTGATTCAATTACGTTTGATGGGTTCAGCAACGAACTTGGAGTAAGTGGTGCATTCAGTGGTAGTGTTTTAGGTGGAACAGGTGATGGGGGGGACATAGAGATTGTCACAGGTTCCCTAGCCGTTACCAATGGCGCTCAAATTAGTGCCAATACTGATAGTAATGGTGACGCAGGCGATATAACCATTAATGCCCGTGATTCCGTGTTATTTGAAGGAGTCGGACTTGAGGGATTCTCCGGTGGTGCATTTAGCCAAGTGCTAAAGGGTGGAGAGGGGCAAGGAGGCAATATTAACATCACAACAAGCTTACTGGAAGTTGCTAATAACGCTCAAATTAGTGCCAGTACAGAGGGAGTAGGACGTGCAGGAGACATTAATATCTCCACGGATAGATTAAAAGTTACCAATAGTGAAATTAATGCCGCTACATTAGCCCAAGGAAATGCGGGAATGATCACTCTAAACATATCAGACAGTATGACCCTATCTGGAGAAAAGAGTGGAGTATTTGCAAGCACATCTGGAAGCGAAGATGGCAACCGTAGTTCAACGGGCGATGGTGGTGGTATCTCAATTCTTAACCCGATAACCGTAGTAATTCAGAATGGTGCAGCGGTTGCTGTCAATAGCAAGGGTTCTGGAATGGGCGGCGATATTGAGATTAACGCAGACTCCGTGACTCTCGATCAGGATGCAAAGATCTCGGCCGAGACAGCCAGCAGTACTGGGGGTGATATTACTCTACGAGTACCAGATGTAGTAGTGTTGCGTCAAAGAAGTCAGATATCGACTACCGCAGGCACGGATGATGCAGGGGGAAATGGCGGTAATATTACCATCAACACTGGCTTTATTGCTGCTGTTTCCGAAGAAAATAGCGATATTACTGCCAATGCGTTTGAGGGTCGAGGAGGCAATATTAATATTACGGCTCAGGGCGTTTTCGGGATCGACTTCCGGGATAGGCTGACACCGTTGAGTGACATTACTGCCAGTTCTGAGTTGGGGATAGACGGGGTAGTGCAAATCAATACGCCCAATGTTGACCCCAGTCGGGGACTGGTAACGTTACCAGCTAACCTTGTTGATGCGTCCAGGCTAGTTGCCCAAGGTTGCAGGGCGGGTGGAGGCAATATAGCCAATAAACTCGGTGAGTTCTTTATCACAGGTCGTGGTGGCTTACCCCCTAGTCCCGGTGAAACCCTCAGCAGCCAAGCGGTTTGGCAGGATTTGCGTCCTGTCGCTACACCTATTGCTCATGATGATACTGAAGCAGCGGGATATGAAGAATCAGCTCCAAAACAAATTGTAGAAGCTCAAGGATGGGTGAAAAGTCCCGACGGACAAGTTATTCTCACCGCTGAAGCCCCTAATGTTACTCCCCATGCTTCGTCGCTGACATCAGTTACTTGCCATTGATTTCGTACCAATCAAAAAAGAAACGCGACACAGGATACTAGCGCTTTATATCATGTCCGGTTGAATAACCCTAAATAAGGATTGAGGGGGCGAGAGGGAGAGGGGGAGAGAGGGAGAAATTTTATTAAGGGTGATT
>DNGI01000514.1 GCA_003486645.1 Cyanobacteria bacterium UBA11370
CCCCCTCTCCCTCTCTCCCCATCCCTCGGTCGGTACAATAGTCAACAAACCCTAAAGTGACTCAAACCCACGATGCCTGACGTAGAAACTGTACCCCTGCAAAGTTCAGACCCGTTAGAAAACGACTATCTCGACGAAATTCCCCATGATGTTGAGATGTCCTTATTTGACCATTTAGAAGAATTACGGCGGCGAATTTTCTACTCCCTGATTGCTGTAGTATTCTGTGTTATCGGCTGCTTTGTAGCGGTTAAACCTCTGGTTCAATTATTGGAAATTCCAGCGCAAGGAGTTAAGTTTCTACAACTAGCGCCAGGGGAATATTTTTTCGTATCCTTGAAAGTTGCAGGTTATAGTGGCTTATTAGTTGCCAGTCCGTTTATTCTTTATCAAATTATCCAGTTTGTTTTACCGGGACTCACTCGCCGAGAACGACGATTAATTGGCCCAGTTGTTTTGGGTTCAAGTGTGCTATTTTTCGCAGGGTTAGCATTTTCCTACATTGCTCTAATTCCGGCTGCACTGAATTTCTTTATTACTTATGGAGCAGATGTTGTTGAGCAGTTGTGGTCAATTGATAAGTATTTTGAATTTGTCTTGCTACTCATGTTTAGTACTGGGTTAGCTTTTCAAATTCCGATTATTCAGCTTTTATTAGGTACTTTAGGAATTGTATCATCTTCACAAATGCTTTCGGGTTGGCGCGTCGTGATTCTGGGTGCAACGATATTAGGAGCAGTCTTAACGCCATCTACTGATCCACTCACTCAAAGCTTACTCGCTGGTGCTGTACTCGGTCTTTACTTTGGGGGTATTGGTTTAGTGAAGCTTTTAGGAAAATGAGTATATGAACTGAGGGAGAGGGGAGAGGGGGAGAGGGGGAGAGAGGGAGAAATTTTATTAGGGGTGATTAGTTGAAGATGATATAACTCCTGACTTCTAACCCCTGTAGTGTCAAGTTATGTTACATTCCTTATATAGCGGACATCAAAATCTATTGTTCCGGGGCGGCAGGGCATTCCGTCTCGTTAATAAAGCTCGTGGAGTCCGACTCCTTGGAGGGACAGGGAAACGAGAAGCCTCTCTATATTAGACCTCTTGCAAAAGCGTCTTTAGTCGAAAGTGAGGAAAAAGTCAAAAAGAAAAGGTCAAAAGAGTTTCATAACCTTTACCCTTTCTCCCTTCCCCTTTTCTCCGACTTCTGCAAGAAGCCTACTGTGTAGCGCTTAGGGTGAGGAGTCTGTCACCCCTCTTGCCCTCAAGTTATCACATTCCCTGGCGGCACTGCGCCTATCCGGGGTCAAACCACTAAAAAACAGCAATATCCGTCTAGGAATTCTGGCTTCATGTTTACTAAGCAGATAAGCGAATCAAAAGCCTTCAACTGGTTTCAGGAACGTCTAGAGATTCAAGCACTCGCAGACGACGTTAGCTCAAAATACGTACCTCCCCACGTTAATATCTTTTACTGCCTGGGTGGGATTACTCTGACTTGCTTTATAATCCAGTTTGCGACTGGATTTGCGATGACGTTCTACTACAAGCCAACCGTAACCGAGGCATTTACCTCCATTCAGTATTTAATGACTGAAGTCAACTTCGGCTGGCTGATCCGCTCCGTCCACCGCTGGTCTGCCAGTATGATGGTGCTGATGATGATTTTGCACATCTTCCGGGTTTACTTAACGGGCGGTTTTAAAAAGCCTCGTGAACTAACCTGGGTGACAGGGGTAATTCTAGCTGTCATCACCGTTTCTTTCGGTGTAACAGGCTATTCACTTCCTTGGGATCAAGTCGGTTACTGGGCGGTTAAAATCGTCTCTGGCGTACCTGAAGCCATTCCGGTTGTCGGTTCTTTAATCGTTGAACTCATCCGAGGCGGTACGAGTGTAGGACAAGGAACCTTGACTCGCTATTACAGCCTGCACACCTTTGTTTTACCTTGGCTGATTGCAGTCTTCATGCTGCTACACTTCCTCATGATTCGTAAGCAGGGTATTTCTGGTCCGTTGTAAGGATTTAGTCTACAACTGTGCTAACACCTGCTCACCCAAAGGATTTTAGATTTTGGATTTTAGATTTTGGATTGGAAATTAAAGGTTTTCAAAGTCTGGGTTAAACCCAGGAAACACCCTCTAAAATCATCAATCGAAAATCCCCAAGCCTACTATACTAATACGTGGCTAAATCCAAAATCCAAAATCGTAAATCCAAAATTGAACGATCTTTGTTGATTGGAGAATAATCTAACCATGGGAACTCTCAAAAAGCCCGATCTAAGCGATCCCGTATTGCGTGCCAAACTTGCCCAAGGGATGGGTCATAACTATTATGGCGAACCCGCTTGGCCGAATGACCTTCTGTATATCTTCCCCGTCGTCATTATGGGGTCAATTGCACTGTGTATTGGTCTAGCTGTGCTTGATCCTGCATTGACGGGTGAACCTGCAAATCCTTTTGCTACACCTCTAGAAATTCTACCGGAATGGTATTTATTCCCGGTTTTCCAAATCCTGCGTGTTGTGCCTAACAAACTATTAGGGATTGCGGCGATGGGGGCAATTCCTTTAGGTCTAATTTTGGTTCCGTTTATCGAGAACGTCAATAAATTCCAAAATCCCATCCGCCGTCCCGTAGCAACAGCCGTGTTCCTGTTTGGTACAATCGTTACCCTCTGGTTAGGTATTGGTGCAACGTTCCCCATCGATAAGTCTTTTACTTTGGGTCTGTTTTAAGACCGTTTAAGACGTTAATTAATTAGTTAACCTCTACGCCTGTAATAGTCTTAGTTGGTCAGAGTACCGATTAGACCATTACAGGCATTATATTGAATATTGAAGGGTCTTAAATTCACACTTCTTTTAAGCCTTTATAACTATCAGCGAATACGTTATACAGAGAAAGCTGACCAATCTTTAAATCAAAATTATCAATCTTTAGTAAAGTGAGAAATGACCCAGATTTTATCGACTCTAACTATACCACAGTGAACCACGTATTTGTTTTTCTAGAGATTTTTAGTATCGAAGGTGGGATTCAGTCTTATGTAAAAAACCTTTTGGAAGCTTACTTATCCCTACACCATCAGATTGCTCATCGCACAAATGCTGAAGTATTCTTACTCCGGGATAGTTCTGAATGCAATAATCCTTTTGATTTTCCTCCATTCAAATTTCATTATCTGAAAACCAAACCCCCAATGCTAGGACGTTTGAGGTTAGCCGTAGCATTGTGGCTGTATCTGTGGCAAAAACGCCCGAATCATGTTTTCTGCGGTCATATTAACCTAGCACCTCTAGTTCAGTTCGTCTGTCAACCCTTGGGCATTCCTTATACTGTTTTGACCTATGGTAAAGAAGTTTGGGATCGATTACCCAATTCTCAACGTCAAGCTTTAGCCTCCGCCGCCGGAATTTGGACGATTAGCCGTTATAGTTGCGATCGCGCTTGTGCCGCTAATGACTTAGATCCTCACAAGGTCAAGATTTTATCCTGTATGGTGGATGGCAATGCCTTCAGCCCTGGTTCCAAACCCCCCGGACTCATTGAACAGTATGGTCTTAAAGGAGCCAAGGTACTCATGACTGTAGCACGGTTATGGTCTGGGGATATTTATAAGGGAGTTGATGTCACCATTCGGGCTATTCCAGCGATCGCAAACGTTCACCCAACGGTCAAATATTTGGTCATTGGTCGGGGTGATGACCAGCCCAGATTAGCACAGCTTGCTCAAGATTTGGGTGTAAGCGATCGCGTGGTCTTTGCTGGATTTGTCCCCACCTCAGATTTAGTAGACCATTATCGAGTTGCGGATGCTTACATTATGCCCTCCCAGGAAGGGTTTGGGATTGTCTATTTAGAGGCAATGGCTTGTGGTAAACCCGTCCTCGCTGGTGATGCGGATGGTTCCGCTGACCCCTTACAGGATGGACGTTTAGGGTGGCAAGTCCCCCATCGAGATCCCGAAGCGGTTGCGGCGGCTTGTATTGAAATTCTGAAAGGAGAGGATCAGCGCTGTGACAGTCAGTGGTTGCGAGCAGAATCCCTTGCTCTTTTTAGTAAGGATGCGTTTACTCAACAGTTGAAACGCTTACTCCAAGATACCATGATTTCGAGGACAGGAACTAGAGACTAGAGAACGAGTGGGAAACTTTTGCCCGACTGCACTAGGATGGAGATGTTCCATCCGAATCAGGCATTTTTAAAGAGTATCGTGAACCAGTACGATCCTAAATTTTCACAGTTTAACCTATCTGGCTTGGGCTGTTGGCTCACTCTCTTAGCAACGTTTCTGTTGTTAGGATCGGTTGGCTTAGGTTGGGTAGTCAATGGTTTTTTGGTTCTGGTTGGGTTAGCTTTCCTTGCACCCGTCATTGGGTGGTTAGGGTTTCGCTGGTGGTTGAGGCGGAACTTAGTTGAAGATAAATGTCCAGTCTGCGCCTATGAGTTTACGGGTTTTAATAGTACCAATTGCCGTTGCCCTAACTGTGGGGAACCGTTGAAAGTAGAACAAGGGCATTTCAACCGTTTAACACCACCCGGTACAATTGATGTTGATGCGATAGAAGTATCAGTTAAGCAGCTTGAAGATTAGAGTTTTGAGTTTTGATTTTTGAGTTAAAGACAGTTCTGAATTACCAAACCCAGCACATCTCCCCATCTCCCCCTCTCCTTCTCCCCCACTCTCCACTCCCTATAACTAACGCACTTGAGTAATGGATAGGGTATAAGGATGCTGACTCCCAGCGCGATCAACAATATAAATATTGTAGATACCTGCTTCCCAATACCCTGGATATTCAATATCCTGTCCAGGGGAACCGGGTACACATTGTTTGTTTTGACCTGAACGCTGAATGACTAGAGTAGGTTGCCCATCACTTTGCAAGCTGAAACGTAAATACCCAAAGTTCTCAGCTAATTCAATCACATGACTCGGTGTTGTCCCTAATTTATCACACGCCTTCTCTGTAGAGGCTTCAGAAGTGCCTGTAAGTTTCATCGGATCGGGCGTAAATCCTGGCACAAGTGTTTGTACACTCTGGCTGTGAACTAAACCAGCACTAGTCAACATTACAGCCAGGGTAGTGGGAACGACGATCCAGTGTTTCAATAGTTTCATCATGTTATCCCCTGACCTTTTGCTCTAATTGCAGCTAATACAATTGTCCTGAATTACTAGACTCTTTTGAGTTGGTTCTGTTCCTGTTTCTCTTTTCAGGCTAACGGAGTGAAAAGAAGATGAAACGGATGATTGCTGGTTATGAGTACCAAGATATTGACCCTGGTGCAGATGCGATCGCACAAATTCCATGGCTCTGCTCTAGCCATTTACTACTAAGGCGATGTAAGATTACCAATTCAGACTCATTTTTTCGTTGCCTTAATACGTCATTTAAACCCAGTAAACCTTACGAAACTTTGTCTTAAACTGTTATATCTTGAAATTTCCTAGTATTCAGTTAAGCAACTTTGTCATTAAACCCTCTCCCTCTCTCCCCCTCTCCCCCTCTCCCTCCCCCTCTATCTCAACAGTCAATTTAAAAGCATGACACCTTACCCCGAAGGTTTTGTAAATGTAAAAGCAGCATTTCGGCTATGCGTAAAGTTCATAATCAAGGGAATTTTGTATCTAAAATTACCAGATTTTTTAGTTCAGCCTAATACTTTAGAGTCAGCCGATTAAAGTAGAGGTGGGTGGTATGAATTTTAACGCTACACTAAGTTCTGATACCTATGATTTAAGAGACTACTCAACCTCTTACATCCCTCATAAGAACTGGCTATTTAAGTTAATATGGCAGTGGATAGAAGGGATTGAGATTTGTATTTGTAGTCCTAAACTAGCTCACTTGGTAAACAAACTCATTCCGGGGCGTTGTCCATTTGAGCGGACTATTGAAGTGTTTGGACATCAAATTTTGCACATTCCACCGTTATGTAAACTGAATCCTTTTTATGATCCGTTAATGGGGTTACGCTTTCGAGCATTATCATTTCTAGCAGATACGTGTGGGGAAGATGTCTCTCAATATTACGGCTAGTAAAGCTCTGAGATTGTTTCATTAAAATTTACATTTGTTGACTTCATCGTATTGGATGACTATGAATCAGGTAAAGTGTCTAGGGAAAGTGTATTTAGTGGGTGCAGGACCCGGAGATCCAGGATTACTCACTCTGAAGGGTAAGGGATTAATAGAACACGCGGATGTGGTGATTTATGATGCGCTGGTCAGTTCGCAAATTTTGGCAATGATTAACCCCAATGCTGAAAAAATTAATGCGGGGAAACGGCGGGGTCGTCATTCTTTGTTACAAGAAGAAACAACACGGTTAATGATTGAAAAGGTACAAACTCATGCCGTGGTGGTGCGATTAAAGGGAGGCGATCCGTTTGTATTTGGTCGCGGTGGTGAGGAAATGGAAGATTTGGTGAATGCTGGGGTTCCTGTGGAAGTGGTTCCTGGTGTTACGTCCGGTATTGCAGCACCAGCTTATATTGGTATTCCCCTAACTCATCGAAGTTACAGTTCTTCTGTTACGTTTGTGACGGGACATGAGGCGGCGGGGAAATATCGTGCTGACGTGAATTGGGAGGCGATCGCTCAGGGTTCAGAGACAATTGTAATTTATATGGGTGTGCATAATTTAGCGAATATTATTCCCCAATTAGTAGCAGCGGGACGTAGGGTTGAAACACCTGTGGCGTTAATTCGTTGGGGAACAAGACCAGAACAGGAACAGTTAATGGGTACTCTAGAAACGATTGTGGAGCAAGTTGAGGAAAGTGGGTTTGAAGCGCCTGCGATCGCGGTGATTGGGGATGTGGTTAATTTACATAGTATTTTGGCAGGTTGTCAGCCTGTAATGTTTGGAGCAATTTAAAGTTTATCACATTTTTAGTAAGGGGTAGAGTATTAGTTTTGACGGAATTGATAGGGTTAACATTTAGCCTTGCACAAGAAATACTACGTCGTTATTGATACCAAGTTGTCTTCATATGTAGTACTTTCTTTCCCCCTTGTCCTCCTTGTCCTCCTTGTCCCCCTTGTCCTCCTTATCCTCCTTGTCCTCCTTGTCCTC
>DNGI01000511.1 GCA_003486645.1 Cyanobacteria bacterium UBA11370
CGCTTCCCCCGCTCCCCCAGCTCCCCCAGCTCCCAACTCAATAATCAACTAGTCCTCAATCCCATCGGAGTTATAGTCCTCAATCCCATCTGAGTTATTCTGCCGTACTCTGTAGTACACTGCTCGGACTTGAGGACCAAACACAATCTCTTCCTCATTTTGCAACTCATAGCTTTGTAGCTTTTTCCCATTAATTAATAAACCATTGGCACTCAACTGACCCTCCAGGGTACCATCTACAATTCGATACGAGTCAGTACCATCCTCATGATGCACCCGTACCAACGTGGCATGGTGGCGCGATACAAACTGGGAGAACAGACGAATATCACAATCTCGGTCTCTCCCTATCGAATAAACTTCACTATCCAGAACAAACCGATGTCGTCCTCGTTCGTCTTGAACAATCAATAAATGACCATCATTAGGTTCTGGAGTATCCACACCCACAGAGGTGTTGGGTGGAAGATTGGCGGAGGATTGAGAATCTGGAGAGGGTTCTACTGGCAGCATCTCAAGTTTCGTCAAAAATCATTGGTAGTGCTAGAGACGTGAACAGCATTAAAGATTATCCCTAACTGTTTTATCCTACTTCCCGGCAAGCGCGATAGAGTTCTCTCCAGCCTTCCCGTTCTTTAACAACTGTCTCCAAATACTCTTTCCAGACTAGCGTATCTTGTACGGGGTCTTTCACGACTGCACCCATTAAACCAGAGGCAATATCCTCCGCACCCAGTCGTCCATCCCCAAAATGCGCTGCTAGGGCTAAACCACTATTGACAACCGAAATCGCCTCAGCGGTGCTAAGAGTACTAGTTGGAGATTTTATCTTGGTTTTACCATCTTCTGTGACACCATTTCGCAGTTCCCGGAAAATTGTAACAACACGACGCACTTCCTCTAACGCTGGTGCTTCCGCTGGCAGTTCCAAGGCGCGTCCTAAGCTTTCTACCCGACGCTGGACGATTTCGACTTCTTCGTCTACCGTTTTGGGTAGGGGCAGAACCACGGTATTAAAGCGGCGTTTGAGGGCAGATGAAAGGTCATTCACACCCTTATCGCGGTCATTGGCTGTAGCAATAATATTAAATCCTTTGATGGCTTGGACTTGTTCTCCCAACTCCGGAATGGGCAACATCTTCTCAGAAAGAATAGTAATTAGAGTATCCTGAACATCAGCAGGAATTCGGGTTAATTCTTCTACACGGGCAATTTTGCCATCATTCATCGCCCGCATTAAGGGACTCGCAACTAACGCATCCATAGAGGGACCATCTGCGAGTAATCGGGCATAGTTCCAACCATAACGAATTGATTCTTCACTCGTGCCTGCTGTGCCTTGAATTAATAAGGTGGAGTCACCAGAAATTGCCGCTGTTAAGTGTTCCGATACCCAGGATTTTGCTGTACCTGGAACTCCCAGTAATAGTAAAGCACGGTCTGTCGTTAGGGTCGCAACCGCAATTTCAATAATTCTGCGATCGCCTATATATTTGGGCGATATTACAAAACCATTGTCTAGTTTACCGCCTAGTAAATAAATTGTTACTGCCCAAGGTGATAAGTTCCAGTTTTGGGGACGTTGGCGTTTATCAAGGTTTGCCAGTACTTCTAGTTCTTCGGCAAACTGTTGTTCAGCTTGTTCTCGCAAGAGGGAGTTTTGAGTTTTTGGTTTTGGGTTTTGAGTTTTAGATTTTTTACTATTCATTGTTTTTTTGCGAGGCTAACAACTTGATTTTTTTGACAATTCTAATAAATAGATGTATGATTATAGCTCAATAGCTATTAATATTTAACCAATCAAACTTTACCACATTTTCGGGCTATTCTTGACCAATATTTCTTAACTTTCAACAAGTCTGCGGGAAGAAAATGCTATTAGAACTCAAGCGGATTGCGGTGCCACCAGGACAACGGGTACTGCTACATGATGTAAGTTGGCAGGAATTTGAAACGATTTTGGGGGAGTTAGGAGAACACCGTGCTGCTCGAATTGCTTATGATAATGGAATATTAGAGATTATGACTCCCCTGCCAGATCACGAACGCACTAAAGAAACTATTAGCGATTTTGTGAAAGCACTCCTGGAAGAGTTAGATATTGAATTTTGTCCCTTGGGTTCGACAACATTCAAAAATCAGGAGATGAGTAAAGGGATAGAACCTGACAATTGTTTTTATATCAAAAATGAAGCTATAGTTCGAGGAAAAGACCGAATTGATTTAACGGTAGATCCACCTCCCGATTTAGCCTTAGAAATTGATGTAACCTCTCGCACCCATCCCAATATTTATGAGGCATTAGGGGTTCCTGAACTTTGGCGGTTTGAAAAAGGGAAGCTGCAAATTAATCTATTGCAAAATGGCAACTATGTTGTGTCTGATACTAGCCTTAATTTTCTGAATTTACCTCTAGTTGAGGTTATTCCCCAATTTCTTAGTCAGAGCAAAATGCTGGGCAGAAATAAGGTAATGAAAGCGTTTAGATGTTGGGTAAGGGAGCAACTTTAGATTTTGAATTTTAGATTGTACGGTGTAAGGTTGAATTGGTACTCATAATTCAAAACTCTCTCAACATTTCTTGACGGAAATTCAACAAGGCTAATACTTCATCAATTGCTTCTATCCAATAAGAGGCTAAAGAAGACCCCTCTGGTACTATAGTAGGTAAACTAGCTGATAATTCTGGTATTAACGAAAGATTCATCGAATAGCCAAACTCTATCAAAGCGGAACGAAGTGACCAATCATAGGGATTTTCAGTATTAGCAAGATAGCGTTTCACACCCTCAATCACAACACGAGTCAGTTCTGCACTCCACGGATAACGGCAATGAGAAAGTAAAGAAAATGCGGGGTGTTTGCTATCAAAGGGTGTACGGTTAGACTGCAAAAGCTTAAGAAAAAAAGCATCTCGTTGTTCCGGAGACAGGACACCCATTAATCCCTGAATTAATTGATTCTGTGGCATCAAATAACCGTTAAACTGATCGTGAACTGAGCATAACACTTCTGCCCATTCAGGATTTTTTTGTCGCACCGCCGCAACTGCCCATCCATCGAATAAGGTGCGATCGCATTCACTTCGCTTGGCAGCTTGAAGCCATTCAACAGGTGATTCTTGATTAATTTCATGCCACATCGATAGGGGTGTCGCAGCTACCATTTGTAATAGCGTCCAGTCTTTTTCTCCGAGTAAACGAGGTGGCTGTTTTAAATCAATCCCATCTCTAACGATATTTTCATTACTAAACTCTGTAAACATGAAATCAATATGCAGCCGATTGCGTTTCTGTTTGAGAATTAAGGAGGAACGAACTCGTTCAACCATACGCTGACACAATCGTGATTCGGGTAATTGTGCTAATAATTCAGCCGCTTTATATCGTACCTCTTTACGGCGGTCATCTAATGCCGCTTCTAAAAAAGGTTCATCTTCTATACTCAAACCCGTTTGAAATGTTTCGATAAACGCTAATCGTTCATCCGACTTTTCTTGCCCCCAAACCCCTACCAACCGTTCTCGTGCAGCGGCAGGATCTTGAGTACGCAGGTGTTGTAATAGGAGTTGCCGTGCCTTCAAACTCCCCGTTTTCCAAGTTTCTTCGCTATCTTCACCAATGACATAATCCCAGTCCGAATTCTGTGCCGCTAACCACCGTCCGCGCTTACCTAAAACGGCTAAAATAGCAGGGCGTAATTGACGTGAAGTTCGTCCTAATTCTAATAGTTCGGGTAAGCAATAATCAGGAACACATTGTTTTGCGGTAGCGGCGGCAGCTAACCATTCTGGTAAGAGTTTTTCCCGTTCTTTAGATAGCATTAATTTGAGATGTTGAGCCGCACGGGTACTACAAGTTAGATTAGTATCGGGTGGACAGGGTTCGAGTAGGGGTTGGTTATTTGTAATAGGTGATTGTCCGGCACGTTGATAGAGAGAAATGGCGGCTACTGCGCTGAGTAACTTGCCTTCTGGATCAGTATTATTCAGATGAGATAATAACTCATTTAAGGGGTTAGGTGATGACGTTAAGGTTAAGGGTTGCCGTTCCGTACCCACTAATGCTGTTCTGATTACATCTTGCCAAATTGATGAGTGATTCATGGGAAATGTGGGGAGAGGGGGAGATAGGGAGAGGGGGAGGTTTTTAGGGGAAAGTTCCCTAAGTGAATAATATAAAATTTAAATGAACACCAGCTTATGATGATTACTTAATATTTAATTCTAGGATCTAAGAGAGCGTAAGAAATATCAACTAATAGATTTATTAGAACGAAAGATACAGAGACGAAAACTACTCCACCCTGTACAACTGGATAGTCCCGTGCCAAAATTCCTTCATAAATCCATGAACCAATTCCAGGCCATGAGAAAATTGTTTCTGTCAGAATTGCACCACCTAGAAGTGTGCCGAATTGCAAGCCAATAATAGTAACAACGGGTAATAGAGCATTTTTTAGGGCGTGTTTTAAAATAACCCACCGTTCAGGAACTCCTTTCGCTCTTGCCGTGCGGATATAATCTTGGGAGAGGACTTCTAGCATAGCAGAACGGGTAATCCGAGCCAATATTGCTAGAGGGATTGTGCCTAATGTTAGGGCGGGTAAAATTAGGTGACAGAGGACATCTTGTAATAGTTTAATATTAAACTGTAGTAAGGCATCTAGTACATAAAAACCTGTAATCGGTTGGAAATTTAATCCTGTTTCAATACTAATTCTTCCACTCGGAGGCAACCAGTTTAGGTTAACTGCAAATAGGTAGATTAGCAATAATCCTAGCCAATAAACTGGCATAGAAACACCAACTAAAGAACCGATAGTACTCAAATTATCGGCTAGCTGATTTTTGCGAACGGCTGCCAAAACGCCGATGGGAATTCCTAGGGCGATCGCCACAATTATCGCTGCTACCGATAACTCAAATGTAGCAGGCCAACGAGTTCTAATTTCATCGATAATGGGAATACCACTGATAATACTCGTACCGAAATCGAAGCGGACTAAATTCCACAGAAATGTCAAATATTGTAGCGGTAAGGGTTGGTTTAATCCCAGTTGTTCTCTTAATGCGGCAACTTGTTCGGGTGTAGCTCGTTCTCCTAAAATTATAACCGCTGGATCGCCAGGAATTAAGTGCAAAAGAGTAAAGACTAATAGTGTAATTCCTAATAAAACTGGGAGCAAGTTGATTAGGCGTTTTCCAATATACTGAACCATTGGTTGTTGGTTGTTAGTTGTTGGTTGTTAGTTGTTGGTTGTTAGTTGTTGGTTGTTAGTCATTGTCGAGTCACGAAATCTCCCAACGCTCTATATCCCAAGGAGGCTTGATTCCCATGATTAATGTAAAAAAGTAACACGAATCGAGAAATATAGCAGTAGACACATCGATTAGGGCAAAGGAATTGTTGTAGAGACGTTCCGGCGGAACGTCTCTACCATTGGTTGTAAAAAGGGATTTGTCAACCGGATTTGTATAATAAAAATAACCCTATTGCTTACGCCATAGGGGTTAAAACTGATGGTCTATTCTACAAGAAGACTAGCCACACGGGATATCTTTTTCCCCACCCCCCCACTCTCCACTCCCCATTTTCAAATGAGTCAATTTAGCCTTAACAGACGACTAAACATCGCCGCGAATTTCCTCAACTACGCCATCCCGCAGTAGAATTTCGACTTGCATTTTTCGCACTAAATTATCCCCAGGTGAGACGCGGAAAAAGCTTTCAATCTGACCTTGATTCACCTCTTGGTCAAGTTCCAGCATTTGGACTTGTTGGAGTTGCTGGAGTTGTTGATTTTTCTGCTCTAGTAATTCACTTTTCTTTTGATTAACCTGAAGTTGAATATTTTCGATTTGTTGGGCAGTTTGAGGACCAGTCGGTTTCAAACCTTGTTTTTGAATTTCTGCGATCGCGCGTTGTCCTTGCAAGTCTAATTGTTGCAGTTGAGCGTCAATTTGGTTAATTTGCGCCTGAAGCTGTTGCTGAACTTCCTCCTTCCAGCGAGTTGTGACAATGGCTTTAATGTTAACGGGTCGCTTTAAGAGTAGGCTTGATTGAGAATCGTCTACAGTCATATCTGTTGTACTAGGTAGATCTGAAGGTTTAAAGAGTTGAACGTTAATCCTCAAGATAGGATAACCCAAGGGTCAGGAGTAAAGGTCAAAAGTTGCCTTCGACCCCTCTAACGTTCTCACCTGAATCAGGCAAACATCCCGTTAATAATATCGTGATACTGTTCCATCACAACGGGGCGGCGGATTTTCAACGTCTGAGTCATCATCCCATTTTCTAGGGAAAAGGGTTCTAGAATCAGCTTAAATGGACCGATACGGTCATCAGGGCGATAGCCAGGGCGATTTTTAACTTCCCGGTTCAATTCTTGCCGGAATAAGGTCTGAATCTCTTTACTATCTAAGTCAATCCCTGTCCGGAATGCCTCCGTAGGGGTATCGGTTGCCGTTGTTTTCATTTCCTCTGGCAAATGCAGGGATAGATTTTGTTCACTTGCCCATTGTTTGAGGGCATCGAGATCTGGTACTATCAGGGCACCCAGCGATCGCTGATCTTGACCCACTAGCATAATTTGGTCAATATAAGGACTCCGCAAACACACATCTTCAATGGGTTGCGGCTCGATATTTTCTCCATTGGTCAGTACGATGGTATCTTTTGCCCGTCCCGTTAATACTAAATCATTCTGGGGTGTCACCCACCCCAAATCTCCTGTATCAAACCAACCGTCTGCATTAATCGCTTTGGTGGTTGCGTCTGGATTTTGATAATAGCCTTGCATAACTTGTGGCCCTCGCACCATCACCAAACCGCGTTGTCCCGTTGGTAAAGGTTTACGGGTTTCGAGGTCAACAATTTGAATTTCCGTTCCTGGCATCGGTAGTCCAGAGGAAAGACGCAAGTTATGACCAACACGACGAACATTGGTAACGGGAGAGGTTTCTGTAAGTCCATAACCCACTAAAATTTCAACCCCAATAATTTCAAAAAAGTTTTCCAAGTGCATAGCGAGGGAACCACCACCGCTGATAATTGTTTTAAGTTCTCCTCCTGTTGCTTCACGCACTTTTTGATAAATGAGTTTATCAGCTAACGCATGAAGAGGTGTAAGGATTGCAGCTTGAATAGTGGCAGTGATGCGCTGAATGAGTGAAGGGTTTAGTTGGTTAAGACTCAACCCTTGAGATATCCGTTTTGCCTCAATGTAGCGCTGGCTAATATTAAGGAGAGTATAAACCAATTTCTGTTTATTCGCGGGTTGCTCTCGGAACTGCTTTTGTACTCCTTCATAAATCGATTCCCACAATCGAGGAACACCAACCATGTAGATCGGTTTATAGGCTTTTAAGTCCGCTTTCACATGGCGAATGTTTGTATAAAACTGAGTACAACCTTGGGAGAGTAAAAAGTATTCAACCGTGCGTTCATAAACGTGCCAAGTCGGGAGAATACTCAGAATGCGATCGCCCACTTGGGGTTGAATCACAATCCCAAACGTCGTAACTTGGTGGAGTAAGTTTCCATGGGTTAACATCACCCCTTTGGGTTGACCTGTTGTACCAGAGGTGTACATTAAAGTGGCTAAGGTTTCTCGCTGATGCTGAACTGGGATTAGGGTAGAGGTTGACCCAGTATTCATCAGTTGGGAAAAGTTAAGTACCTTTAGGGTTTCATTAGTAGCAGGTTGTTCATCGGAGAGTAAAATTACAAACTGAATCGGTAGATCCGTTAAACCCTCTCTAAGTTTATTGAGCGTTTTCGCATCTTCCACCACCAGAGCAATACTGCCGCTGTGTGCCAATATATAAAGTAGTTCATCCCGATCCGCTTGAGCGCCCCGCACCACATTAGCCGCTCCCGCTGTCATAATACCTTGGTCGGCAATCATCCAACGGGGACAGTTATCAGCAATTAAGGCAACACGAGGAGGAATATCGGTAGACTCACTACCAATATCCACTCCTACACTGCCTAAAAGCGCTTGTAATCCAGCCGCAAATTGCTGAATCTGCTGATACAACTCGCCATAGGTTAGCACAACTTCTGGTTGAGTATGAGGGTCTTTTAGAGCAACGACATTTTTAAATCGTTGAGCTGCAATTGGCCAAATTTCGGGTAAGGATTGTACTGAAGAGTAATCAACAAGATTGGTGAGAAGCGCACGTTCTTGTGCGGTCATCTGGAAAGAACGAGAAGCAGCAGGATGGTTTTTTAACATAAATCACTCCCCTGATAGGGTTCATTGCTTGTGTTTTTACCATATCCCTGTGTGGGTTAAGTTAGTCTTGGGTAGTAGACAGAATTTTGATTCGTCTGATACTCAATGGGAGCATCCCAAATGTGTAATACCAAATCCTATTTAGATAGA
>DNGI01000139.1:0-973 GCA_003486645.1 Cyanobacteria bacterium UBA11370
TAATAGCCATTAGCCATTAGCCATTAGCTATTAGCTATTAAATTCAAAATCTTTTTATACTCAAAGTTATCAAGACAAGTCTTAAGGGCATTAGCTAGGGCATTATTCTCGGGACGAATTTGCTCAATCAACGTATCACTTAATTCCAAGTCAATACTCAGTATCGCTTGTTTGAGGGAGGCTACCCATTCTGGAGGTAGCGTCGTAAATACTTCGGCCGTGAGTAAGTTGTTTTCTTCATCTTTTGTTATCAATAAATCCTGTTGATTCGGGTTTTCATAAACATAACGCACTCCGATATGTTTGTGCATAATAGTAAAGATATCATCTTCCCGGAAAGGCTTGCGTAAAAAGTCATCGCACCCAGCCGATAGCACCACAGATCGTTCCTCCTCGAAGCTACTAGCCGTTAGAGCAATCACAGCCGTGGCTTGCCCTTTGGTGGTAGATTTAATCTGTTTAGTCGCTTCATATCCATCCATCACTGGCATTCGCATATCCATCCAAATTAAGTGTGGCTCCCAAGAGTCCCAAATTTCAATCGCCTCTTGACCATTGCTAGCTTCTTTGATCTCAAAGCCGAAAGGATTCAACAATTTAATTAACAATTGGCGATTGTCATATCTGTCATCGGCAATCAAAATTCGATAGCGGGGTTGATTGGGTTCTAGGGCAATAATTCGGCGCGTTGGTTGTTTGGTTTCAATATCGCTGGCATCAATGATGTTGACTTTAATATTAAATTTAAACGTAGTGCCTTTGCCGACCTCACTAGTAACCCTCATTTCACCACCCATCAGTTGCACAAACTTACGACTAATGGGCAATCCTAAGCCTGTTCCTTCTTGAGATTCTTTGCCCGTTTTAGTCTGGACAAACGCTTCAAATAAGCTGTCTAATTCATCAGGGGCAATGCCGGCACCTGTGTCAGAAACTTCAAACATTAGCTCGGTGGCAGCGGATGAAGTAGCGG
>DNGI01000139.1:1328-2350 GCA_003486645.1 Cyanobacteria bacterium UBA11370
TCCGTTGCCACATCCGTTGCCAATTTGACTCTTACTGATACGCCGCCTTCGGATGTAAACTTGAGGGCATTATTGAGTAGGTTAATTAAGATTTGGCGCAGTTTAACTTCATCAGTACGGATGTAGCGAGGGATATCGGGGGCGCGATCGCGCGGAGTGCAGCGCCAAGGGCGATCGCAAATTAAATGCAATCCTTTATCAGACGCTTTGAGTTGAAACATATCCTCCAAGTCATCCAACAGGCGATACAAATCAAAGTTTTTCTGGTTGAGGGTGATGTGTCCTGCTTCAATTTTGGATAAATCTAGTACTTGGTTAATTAGAGTGAGTAAGTGTTCGCCACTACGGGTAATGATGCCGAGATTTTGTTGAATATCGGTAGATAAATTCGGTTTTTTTAGGGTTAATTGAGCAAAGCCGAGAATGGCGTTTAATGGGGTACGCAATTCGTGACTCATGTTGGCAAGAAAGGTGCTTTTGGCTTCGTTAGCCACTTCGGCTTTTTGTTTGGCGATGACTAATTCGCTTGTGCGTTCTTCTACTTTGGTTTCTAGGGTGCGGTTGTACTCGGCTAAATTGGCATAAAGTCGTGCATTTTCTATGGAAATGGCGGCTGAGGAGGATAAAACCTTGAGAACTTCTAACCTGTCAGGGGTAAAGGCTCCAGTTGTGAGATTATTTTCTAAGTAAACAATACTGGTGAGTTTGCCTTGGTTAATTAAAGGAACGCACAAGATAGATTTTGGTTGATGCTGTTTGATGTAGGGGTCATTAGTAAAGTTTCCCTCATTTGTGGCATCATTCAAGACCACACTTTCAGCCGTGCGGGCGACATAATTGATGAGGGTTGGTGAAACGTCTTGACTGCTTTCAATCGGGATTGACTGCAACACGGTAATGTTATCGTTCTCTACTGTACCGGACGCTTCTATCCGTAGTTTTCCAGACGTTTCTAAAATCAAATAGCCACTTTGCGCCCCGGCATTTTCGATGAGAATTTTCATCAAGTTGGCTAGTAATTT
>DNGI01000139.1:2624-2835 GCA_003486645.1 Cyanobacteria bacterium UBA11370
CATTCCCTGATTGACTGCCAGTTGTGATACTGGTTGTTGTCGTGCGTGTGTCTGCAATACTCCTGCCTGGGGAAGTTGATTTAGGTAGTAACTGGGAGTATTTTTCCTCTAAATCTTCCACCTTGCGAGAAGCGCCCCAAAGCTGGTAGCTGTAGTGAGCCTTTTTCAGATAGAGTTGAGCAATTTCCTCTTTGCCTTTACCTAACCAGAA
>DNGI01000139.1:3040-3869 GCA_003486645.1 Cyanobacteria bacterium UBA11370
TTGCCTTTACCTAACCAGAACTTGGCTACTAGTTCGTTGCCCAAGGCTTCGTTCTGGATGTACCCATTCTCGTGGGCTGAAGAAATGGCGCGATCGTACAAGTTCATCGCTTCTTCTATTTCTTTGCCAGAGATACGAGCTATTTCCGCTTCCACCAACAGGTATTTGTGGAGGAAGTTCTCCGGACAGTTATCTGCCCAGAGTTTTAGCTTTTGTTGATTCGTTTCTAAAGTTGACCAATATTCCTTCTGTTCATCCTGGCTACTGGTCGAATAAAGAGCTGTTAAAATTAGGGAATAGTAGAAATAATATTCAGCTTGAATGGGTACACCGGAAACAAAAACTAGAGTTTCTTGGACTTCTATTGCCTTATTGAAGGCCTTTTCATAATCTCCATAGAAAAATAAGATTTGGGTTTTAAAAATCTTATACGTCGCTACTCCTGGCATACAAAGATTTTCCTGCCACATCTGGATGCCCTGGATTTCATCAAATGCCTCATAACTTAAGGAAAATTTATCTAGGGTTAATCCCTGCAAATTGAATATAAAAGATTGGTACATTTGCTGGATTGCACCAAAGACATAATTTTTGATTTGCTTGAGAAAATCAAGATGCTTGTTAGATTCTTCAAGAATACTACTCAAATTATCAGCAATGATAATTCTTTGCAGAATCAAATTATAAGAACTATAGGTGCCATAAACATCTCCTGTTTCCACCCCAGCTAGGTAGCCTTTTCTAAGAATCAGAATACTTTCCTTAATATGGCTTCGCCAGGGACTAATCAGGCCACCGAAGGCAGTAAAAACTCTGCAAGCTAAATTAA
>DNGI01000139.1:4060-4231 GCA_003486645.1 Cyanobacteria bacterium UBA11370
AAAAACTCTGCAAGCTAAATTAACATTATTAAACTGTTCGGTAAGCCTTACGGCTAATTGACCAAACTCATAACCTGCCTCATAATCAACTAATCTTGGGCCAACTATAAGTCCCCAGAAACTATATCCATGTGCCGATACGTCTGAGTTGCCGTGTTCAATAGAAAGGTT
>DNGI01000139.1:4538-4716 GCA_003486645.1 Cyanobacteria bacterium UBA11370
AAGCAGGCCCAGTCATATCCCTTAAGAGTCTCATACAGGCTCTAATTTCTGGATTGGTTATCTCTGGTCCATTAATTAGATTGGCTATCTTAATTCTTTTTAGATTAGCTCGGTAGACCTGCAACTCGAATTCGAGTGATGACAAGATTTCTGACTTGTTGGTTGTTGGCAAACTTAT
>DNGI01000139.1:4917-5450 GCA_003486645.1 Cyanobacteria bacterium UBA11370
TTGTTGGTTGTTGGCAAACTTATTCCAAAAGTTTTTAATGCTTCTGAAGTTAGACGAAGAGCTTCTACATATTGACCCCTGTTATCATATAAAGCAAAACGAATGTTATGGATTTCAGCTCGATCTAAATTAGATTTGGCTTGATTTAATATAAGATTAAACAACTCTTCTGCTTTGTCGAAGTTACCACAGAGATATTCACATTCAGACTTTTCTCGATATAAATTAAAAGTTAAGTCATAATGAGTCTTCCAACTATCTCCAGGCAAAACCTCTATTCCTGGAGTGAAGTATTGAGTTAAAGCCGCCGCGTAAGCCGTTGAAGCTTTGGCTTTTTTCCCCGCTTCGAGATTCAACCGCGCTAAGTCAACAAGTTCGGATTCATCTGTTATTAATTCGCGACCTACATTCAGATGATCGACTATCTCAAAGATTTTTTCCGGTAGCTCCTGGGCAGATACATCCGCATTCAACAGCCGACCAATCTGGAGATGCACCGCTTTTTTGTGGTCATCATCAATGAGAGCATAAGC
>DNGI01000139.1:5700-6063 GCA_003486645.1 Cyanobacteria bacterium UBA11370
GAATTTATAATCTTGAATTAACAATTTTTCGTCTAATTCGGATGTGGGCAGAATTAACCCAGACTGAACTGTCGCTGTTAAGTCTATAGAAATTTCTTCGGGTGATTTTTCACAGATGATAGACAGAGTGTTTAAATCAAACGATGCGCCCACACAAGCTGCCAAACGTAACACACGCTGAGTAGATTCTGGCAGTTTCTTTAACTTGCCAATCACCAACTCCACCACATTATCCGTAATGCCTTGTGCTTCAATTTCAGCTATATTCCATTGCCAGCTTAGGCGCTCAAAATCAAAAGCAAGTAGATTTTCTGCATACAGAGTTTTCAGAAATTCATTGACAAAGAAAGGATTACCTCCGGT
>DNGI01000139.1:6271-6747 GCA_003486645.1 Cyanobacteria bacterium UBA11370
ACAAAGAAAGGATTACCTCCGGTTTTACGTACCACTAGTTCTGCTAAAGGTTTAACTGTAGGGGCGGGTTTACTGATATCCTGGCTGCTTTGGGAAGATGTCTGTAAACCCAAACCTGCCCCTACGTGCAGAGTCTCACCAATTAACTGACTAATATGTTCGCTCTGTAAGGGTGTTAGAGTAATTTGATTAACCCTTTTCCCTTGAACACATATCTCTTCAAGGGTCATCATTAAGGGATGATTTGCGTTGACTTCATTATCCCGATACGCCCCAATTAGAAATAGATATTGTGTCTGGTTATCCGTCATCATCAGTTCTATCAACTTGAGTGTAGCCGAGTCAGCCCACTGCAAATCATCCAAAAAGATCACCAAGGGATGTTCTTTTAAACAAAATGTCCGAATAAAATTTTGAAAGACCCGATTAAAGCGATTTTGAGACTCAGTTGGCCCTAACTTTGGCACGGCAGGCTG
>DNGI01000139.1:7031-7260 GCA_003486645.1 Cyanobacteria bacterium UBA11370
CTTCACTTTCACTTAACAGTTGCCGCACTAATTCTTTAAAAGCTACTACTACAGCCGAGTAAGGAATATTGCGCTGAAACTGGTCAAATTTACCGGAAATAAAATAACCCCGTTTCTCAGTAATCGGTTTGTAAACCTCCGCAACCAGCGCTGACTTACCAATACCGGAATAACCCGCTACCAACATCATTTCACTTTTAACATCCGTTACATCCGTTACATCCGTTAC
>DNGI01000139.1:7474-11517 GCA_003486645.1 Cyanobacteria bacterium UBA11370
GTTACATCCGTTACCCCATCCGTTGCCACATCCGCTGCCACTCGATTAAATGCTGCCAATAAGATTTCAACGTCTGCCTCTCTTCCATACAGTTTTTGCGGAATTTGAAACTTATCAGAAATATCTTGATTACCTAAATTAAACTCTTCAATTGTTTCTTTTTCTTGCCATTGATTCAAACAGTTTTCTAAATCAGCTTTAATTCCCCAGGCACTTTGATATCGTTCCTCGGCTGTTTTAGCCATTAGTTTCATGACAATATCTGAAAGGACTTTAGGAATATCTGAATCTATCTCATAGGGCGATCGCGGCACTTTAGCAATATGACAATGGACTAATTCCAATGCGTCTGTTGTCTCAAAAGGCAGTTTTCCTGTGAGTAATTCGTAGAACGTAACACCGAGGGAGTAAAAATCAGTGCGATAATCCAAAGCACGATTCATTCGTCCCGTTTGTTCCGGCGACATATAAGCTAATGTGCCTTCTAAAACGTTGGGATTTTTGAGAGTAGGATTTTCACGAGTTAATTGACTAGAAATGCCCAAGTCAATAATTTTGATTTGCCCCGTTTCTGGGTTATAGACAATATTGGCAGGATTAATATCTTTATGGATGATATGGCGGCTGTGAATCTGACCCAAAATTTCAGCCGTTTTGATAGCAATATTCAGAAATTCTTGTCGGGATAATTTATGAAGATTGGCGACAGCATTATTCAATAATTCTTTTAAGGATAATGCCCCAAAGTCTTCTAAGATAATAACCAAAGTTCTCTGATAAGGTTCTAAGGCATAGGCTTTGACTACTCCATCTATATCTAGATGCCGGGTAATTTCGTATTCCTGTTTATAGCGGGTGAGTTCAGAGGCAGTAGGATAGTCTTGTTTGAGAACTTTAAGAATCACCCCTTGGTTATCTTGTTCTCTTTTACCTCGATACACCAGCGAATTTGCACTTTCATAGATTTGACTTAGGATTTGGTAGCCGGCGATCGCAATTGTTTGGTTCGTAGTCATAACTTGGTTCTTTCTTTTGACTAGTCGTGAGTTACTGGGTAGATGTTGATCTTTGGCTAACAGTGAAAAAAACACCTATGGGCAGAACCTAGGAAAGCAATTCAGTATTTAATGAGTTGTGAGAGAGACTTGATTAGCTTCTACTTATAGAATACGAGATTCTAGGATATCAATACGACTATCTAGGCGGCTAAGTTTGGTTTCTTTTTTTGTCATACAAATTCAAAACCTGTAATACAAAATCCCTAGCTGTGGTTGATAATCGAACTTAGACAAACACTACGGCAAAAAAGACCTCACACTCAGATAGAAAAGTGCTTTCAGCTCTAATTTATATAAATCTAGTATTGATTAAATTCTCGCCTTAGTTAATCAACCACCAAACCCCCCATCCCCTTCCCTCAATTATCAAGGTTTCCTGACATAGCGATCCCCAGTTCGCCTATAAATTCGTCAATCCACGATAAATCGACAAGTCAAGCCCTTGACCTAAACCCAAGGTTGTCTGTTACATACATTAATAAGGCGATCCCGAAGAAATACTAATTTTTAGGATTTCTGACATTTAGTGACGGCTGACTCGATCCCAACTCCTGAGATGGATAAAACACAAGCCAACTTCAATATCTCGAACCCGATCATGTTGTACGACGATAAACTTTTTAATTTATCAAATTCATCAGGAGTCATTTCCTTGCCGTCTTAGCAATTGGAGAGCATACACAATGGCAAAAGAACGCCCACCTTTAGAAGAGATGACCTTGCGGCAACTGCGTAGAGTTGCTAGCGAATATGGCATCTCTCGTTACAGCCGGATGCGGAAATCGCAATTGCTGGCAGAAATTCAGAACATTCAATACACAAAACCCTCGATCAATTCATCAATCACAGTGGAGGCAAAATCAGAAGTGGAAGCATCAAAATTTGAATTAGGTCAAGAAGATCGCATTGGCGGCCCAGTTATCTCCCTAGATGAGGAGTTAACGGATTTACCCGGAGGCTATGGTGAAAGTCGAATTGTCTTGATGCCTCGTGATCCCCAATGGGCTTATACTTATTGGGATATCCCCAATGATCATAAAGAAGATTCGCGCCGTCAGGGAGGACAACAACTTGCCCTACGGATTTATGATGTCACCGATATTAACATTGAGTACCAAAGCCCCCACAGCATCCAAGAATACCCCTGTGATGAGTTGGCGCGGGAGTGGTACTTGCCGATCCCAGTGAGCGATCGCGATTATGTTGTTGATATTGGTTATCGTTGTGCCGATGGTCGCTGGTTAGTACTCGCTCGTTCCAAACCCGTACATATTCCCCCAGTTTATCCCAGTGACTGGATTGAAGACCACTTCATCACCCTTAACTGGGAAGAAGACTTGCGTGGCAAGACTTTCTTTGAACTCGTTCCTCCCAGTAAGAAGATACCCGCCACCGTTGCTGGCGAAAACCCCATCTACGACGAAATCTTCGGGATGGCACAATCCGCCGAAGCGCAGCGGGTTGCAGGTTCTCTCTTCGGTTCGATGCAACACGTTCCTGGTTCCATGGTACCTTCACAAGCGATCAGTTCCTATGTCTTCCCCTCTGGTGTTGGGATGTGGGCGGTTCCAACTATGTCTGCCGTTGGTATGTCTGGTGTAGGGATGTATATGTCTGGCGCTGGGTTCTCCGCGTCTGCGATCCCCATGCGTCCTCGCCAGTTCTGGTTAGTGGCAGATGCTGAGTTAATTGTTTACGGTGCGACGGAACCGGATGCTACTGTTACGATTGGTGGACGACCGATTAAGCTTAATCCGGATGGCACTTTCCGCTTCCAGATGTCCTTCCAAGATGGTTTGATTGACTATCCTATTATGGCTGTAGCGGCGGATGGGGAACAAACTCGTTCGATCCATATGAAGTTTACCCGTGAGACACCTTCTCGCAATACCAACACCAAAGAAGAAGCTGTTCCCGAATGGATTGCCTAAATGTGGAACGGTTGAAGAGTAAAGTAATGTAACGAGAAAAGAGGGCTGTCTACCTAAATCAGAAAATCTAGAACGATTGGACTCTGAAATTGAACGCCAACTTATCGACTTTTCATTTCACGCTTCATACTGTTAAAATTCTCCCTCGGCTGATGTCGGGGGATTTTTTAGTGAAAGTTACAGTTGATTTAAATAAAAGGCAACGGCTGCGCTACCCAACGGAACGGTAAGATTATCGATACCTAGTTTAGAGAAGGCTTCTAAAGCTGTAGCCACAAAAGCGATCGCCACAGGCACTAGCCAAGTTTGCCAGAGATTGCCCTGAACAGTGAATAGAATTAAACTACTGACAAAATAACTCGTTAACGCCATAGTTACAGAACCTTCCCAGCTTTTAGTCATCCCCCAAAGAGTGTAGGGATGTTGACCAAATTTCTGACCAATCAGTCCAGCCAGTCCATCTCCCCATGTCATGACTAAAATCCCAATCGCCGCATAGTGGAATTGGGCAATAGGCCAAAACCAAGCGATCAGGACACCAATACTAACCGCATAAAAAAATGTACCAAAACTTTTGCGACCCACACTATTGATACCGGGCAAGAAGGGGAGGTAATAAGATAAAAGAGCGATCGCACTCGCTATAATTGAAGCCGCAATACCGACCCAAGCCGGAATTTGCAACCACCACGCCACCAAAATTACATTACCTGTACCGATGTGAACGACCTTTCGTGCCAGTTCAGAACTCGTGGAAGTTCGGCGATGTAAGGTTTCTGCCGATAGCACAATAGCACCTAAACCAAGTGCCACAATACCCATGTGCAGCCACAAGGTAGGAATTGAGTCTAACCAGGATATAGAGTAAAGCAAAGACCTAACGATAGCGGCTAGCGAAGTTCTTATACCAAGTTGCATTCAAACAGGTAACTTTCTCTCCCCCTCTCCCCCTCCCCCTCTCATAAACGGCTTGCATTACATCTTTGACTGCAACTTAGTATTAATACCACTCTATTAGATTTAGGTTAAACTTTGACATCCTCCTCGGCCTGAA
>DNGI01000296.1:0-387 GCA_003486645.1 Cyanobacteria bacterium UBA11370
CCACTCCCCACTCCCCCTTTTCAGTTTGTAAAGACTCATCAACTTTAGTAAACCTTACGTGGTGTCTAAGGGTAGCTGTGTTAATTTGAGAGTAGAGAGCGTCCTCCAGATACGTGATTGGAGAAAAACAAATCCAAGGCCATAGATTAGACGATCTCCTGAATCTGTGACCTATCCACAGCAGAAACCAACCAAGCATAGCTTCAAGGGGCAAACGATCGGATTGAACCGAAGTAAGCCAAACTAAGGTCTAGAAAGACGCGACTAAGCTGGAAGAGTGAAGGTAAGGCTGTGAGAGTTGTAAACCTTAGTAATGTAAGATTGATAGTCGAAAAGTTAACTCGTTGAAAACTCAAACTTTTGCACTCGAATGAGTCTAGTCACAGT
>DNGI01000296.1:611-873 GCA_003486645.1 Cyanobacteria bacterium UBA11370
GAGTCTAGTCACAGTGGCTAGACTCATTCGAGTTTTGGGGTTTGAAACTGTAACCTAGCGAGAAAAACTATTACCTTGCTTGTTTTAATAAAGTTAACTTATCCCCAAGAGTACGGCAGAGCCAGTTTACAAACGTAGTGGTCTAGCCTTGACTACCTTTGGGTAGCTTTGTCCACAGTCCTATGAGCGGTATTCCGTACCTAATTCATCGGGTAGCACACTCTCGCCCCAATTTACTATTCGTTACATTTATTTACATAAG
>DNGI01000296.1:1094-1345 GCA_003486645.1 Cyanobacteria bacterium UBA11370
TTCGTTACATTTATTTACATAAGTACACACAAATTCACAGAGGCGAAACGATGGCTATCTTAATTGCAGTGTTGGTTGTCGGTTGGGTGGCGGCTTCAGTATTAGGGACTCAGGCCTATTTCCGAGGTGAGCAAAGAAAGCCAATTCATGAGCGCAACTGGCGGTCTAAGTCCTTCGAGAAGCTAGCCAAAGCGATTACGGGTAGTGAGATTGATTACAGCGATCGCACTCCAGCCTACAGAATGGATGCC
>DNGI01000296.1:1611-1846 GCA_003486645.1 Cyanobacteria bacterium UBA11370
TGAGCAAAAATAACAATTACTAGTTGAGGTGGGAAGTAGGAAATCTACGCAACTGCCTCAATTTGACGTTGAAGAATCGATCTCTGACAGAAAGGGAGGGCAAAGGAGTACAGGTATTGAAAATCCTTTTTCCTTTGACCAATAACCTGTCCCCCAGGTTCTAAATTAATGATTGTATCTGTCTTTCAAGTATTAAAATTTGCCAGACTCGGCTAATACCATTTCACAAAAAGCA
>DNGI01000296.1:2115-12970 GCA_003486645.1 Cyanobacteria bacterium UBA11370
CCCTTAAAGTGAATTGGTATAACTTTTGACTGTATATAAAGTCGCTAAAATCATTACACGATAAGAAGTCACTTGTCAAGAGTGAAAAATCACTATTGTTTAACTTGCAGGTTGACTATCTGCTAACGGCAAAAAAATCTTGGATAATTAGATTAAGTTATTCTGTTCGTCGAATGCGAACACCCGTACAACATTAATGGACTTACGGGTATTTCCACTCAATACCTTTTATAGGAGAGTATTAAATGACTCAAAGCAAAATAGTGAGCCAAAGTAGCGATCGCTCATTAGCACTAGAAACAGCATGGCAGCATTATGCTGAGTTAGATAGTAATGCTTCCGCCGCATTTAAACAATATCTCAGCCTGCGAGGTTGGGTCATTATTCTGAGTGTCGTGGCAACCTTAATAGCCGTTATTATTTCCTTGCCGGATCACGAATTAATCACATCAACCCTGCGGGAAATTTTGAGAGCCATCCTAATTTTAATTCCGATTATCGGGGCTTTAATTTTAGCCTTTGCGAATAAATTACAACAGGGACAATACTGGCTCGTTCTCAGCACAGGTGCAGAAGAAATTCGACGAGAAATATACCTGTACCGCACCCTTTTACAACACGAAGAAAAACGTCATCAATGGCTTAATGAACGAGTCACAGCCATTCAACGACAAGTGTTTGAGAATATAGCAGGTAATTTGGTACTCAAACCCTACACCGGAGAACTTCCACCCAATGATTCGGACAATCCTCAAAACAACGATCCGGGCTTTTCTGATTTATTAGCAGATGATTATCTGCACTATCGATTAGACACACAACTCAACCACTATTCCCAACAAGTAGAAAAACTATTCACAACTCGAATTCGCTTGCGAGTTGGAATTTTTAGTTTAGGGGGATTGAGTGCATTTCTACCCGCATTCGGCATAAATTTTAGTATCTGGGTTGTGTTTATTATCGCTTTAGGAGCCGCATTAAGTATCTGGCAAGAAGTGTGTCGCCTGGACTCTTTAATTAACAGTTACAACCAGGTAATTGTGGAACTCAAAGCCATCCGCGATCGCTGGCAAAGTTTAAGTCAAGAGGAACGTAACGGGAACGAATTTTTTAAATTAGTCATTGCCACCGAAAAAGTCCTTTGGAGCCTGCATAATCAACATATTACTCAAAGACGAATCGCTGGGGCTGACTTGCAGAGTCAAAGCAACGATCTACTCAATGAAGTATTGAATCAACCTGCCCCTCGTGCTATTGATGAAGCCCTATTACCTAAAAAACAGGTTGAACTTCTGATATTACCAGAAGAAGATGAAGATATCGAAAGCGAAGCCCTCAAAAAAGACAAAGCCATACTTCAAAAAGTAAAAGAAGAGCTACCAAAACCGAACACAAAGGGACTACCTCATGCGTTTGTGGTGATGCCCTTTGGTCGTAAAAAAGGTCCGGATGGTCGGTGGATTGATTTTAATCGTATATATCAAGACTTAATTAAGCCCGCCCTGGAAGAAGCCGGATTTGAATCATTTCGGGCTGACGAAGAAGCCGTTAGCGGAGATATTTTAACCGACATGTTCCAGGAGTTATTGCTGGCAGATTTAGTCCTGGCTGACCTAAGTATTGATAACGCCAATGTGTTTTATGAATTAGGCATTCGTCATGCTCTTCGTAAGCGCGGAATCGTTCACATCCAGTGCGGTCGGGCTTATATGCCTTATGATATTTTTAATGTTCGTGTTCTGCCTTATCACTGCGATGACAATGGGTGTCCTGATCCTGAATATTTGGAGAAAGATAAGCAGGCGATCATAAAAATGGCACAAGCCACTTGGGAATCGGATCAAAACCGAATTCACAGCCCAATTTTCAATATCCTCACAGGTCTTTGTGAACCCGATCGCAAAATGCTACGCACCCCTCTAGCGACAGGGTACTGGGAGGAGTTTGAAGTATGGCAAGAACGGATCACCATTGCTCAACGACAAAAGCGAATTGGGGATGTATTGTTATTAACTGAAGAGGTCAAAAATCCCCTGATTAAATGTGAAGCAATTGCTGAAGCTGGGAGAGCATTAACCTATTTAGGAAATAATGCCCTGGCGCTTAAAGAATATCGCCAAGGCTTAAAGATTGATCGCAATAATTCAGAATTTCGGCGTGAAGAAGCCTTTCATTTGAGCCGACTCAAGCAATTTGATGAGGCAATTGTGAGATTGGAGTCCTTGCTAAAAGATGAACCAACTAATATTGATGCTATCTCTTACTTGGCTAGCATTTACACCGAAACATGGCGAGATGATTGGTTTTATATTCCTGATGAACAGGAACGCTTAATCGCCGCTTATGAATCGGCACACTTACTCAAAAAAGCCATTGAAACCTACTTCAAAGCCTATCGGTTGGATCAGAATCATTACTCGGCGGGAATCAACGCCCTGCTCTTGTTAGCGGTTCTGGATCATCTTGCCCAACAAAATAGCAAAGATAGCGAAACCGATGTCGAAGAAAAAGGACTCAGACAACAGTTGCTTATGCTACAAGGCGCTGTTCAATTTAGTTTAGAAAGTGCGGTGACACGAGATGCAACTGATGCTCAGGCATTTATGGCTTTAGGAGATTTTGCAGTATGTACCGCTCAAGATCCCAAACAGGTAACGCGAGCGTATAAAAAAGCGTTAACACTGTTATGGAACAATAAGTTTGTCTTAAAATGTACTCTCTACCAATTGGCGCAATTAAAGTTACTTTTGTTCCGTCCTGAGTGCGTCCAGGCTGCTATTTCCGTTCTCCAAGCTGAATTGACTCGATTAGAACACCAAGAACAAGTTGTTGCTGTTCCTCTGGATCGGGAACCCCCACAAGTTATCCTTTTTTCGGGTCATATGATTGACAGTCCAAATCGTCCCCAGCCCCGTTTTCCTGCCGCCATGGAAAGCGAAGCGAGGCAAAAAATAGAGGAGGTCTTGGATAAGTTAAATCCGGCTGCTAATAGTTTAGCGATCGCACCCGGTATTGCCTGTGGTGGAGATATTTTGTTTATCGAAGCTTGTTTGCGGCGGACTATGAAAATTGAAGTCTTTTTACCCTTTGAACCCGCTAAATTCATTCAAGATTCGGTTAGTTTTGTTGATGGAGATTGGGTGGAGCGTTATTATAAAATCCAGAATCATCCTGATGTAACGATTAACCTCCAACCGGAGCGACTTGGACAAGTACCGGAAGGCGAAAATGCCTATGAGCGTAATAATCGCTGGGCGCTTTATTCAACTTTAATGTACGGGATAGAACGAGTACGTCTGATTGTATTATGGAATGGCAAAGGGGGAGATGCTCCCGGTGGTACAGGAGATATGGTGCAACAGGTACGCCAATTAGGGGGAATTGTTGAGCATATTGATACTACGAAATTTGATTACTGGAAAACAAAATCGGAGGAGAAGTCGTTAGTTACTGTCTGATGCGAAGGTGATGGGGAAAAGGCAAGGGGTAAAGGTGTTGAAAATTCTTTTTCCTTTGAGTTTTCCCCCACTTTGATCACGAAACACGTTTGCCAGAGTTCTTATTACCCCTACTGCCCTGCTGCCTAATCGTTATCCTAGGAATAGGCAAGGTCTAATCAGCCATGCTTTTATTCCTGTTGAGACAGTTTAGAGTCTGCTCAAAAAACCCGGACAGAGGCAAGAGGTATCGGTAAGTACTACTAGATCTGGAGCAACAGTGAGATTTATAGCAGTTTTAAACGGAGTGAGATACAATTCCAAGGTTTGAAACCTACACACAGTCAGGATAATCAAAAAGCTAATCGCTGATTACTGACTGCTAATCGCTATAAATGTAGCGCTTTTGCTAATTGATTCCTGTACTCTTGAGACTAAGATTCATTATTGGCAGTCTGAGCGTGAATTGGCAGATAAATGTGTACGACTTCCTACAATCTCTAGGCATTGCTAGCCCCGGCGGTAGTGGTTGGCTTGCAGTCGTGTTTACCTTTGGGTTAGCGTGGGGAGTAACTTGGCGTTTGATTCCAGCAGTACGCTCTTTTGCTTTACGGGTGGGTTGGGCGGATCAACCGAATGCACGACGACTCAATAAAGAACCCTTACCCAATGCGGGTGGATTGGCAATCTACGCTGGAGTCGTTGCGGCTTTAGTACTCGCCACGGTTTTAAGACCCATTGTAATTGAAGGGGTTTTAGCTCAAGTCTTAACTATTCTGTTGGGAGGCTCAATCTTAGTCCTAGTTGGCTTTATTGATGATCAATACGGACTCTCTCCCTATGTTCGCTTGTTTACTCAAGTTCTGACCGCACTTTTACTGATTGCTAGCGATATCCGGATTGAGACTCCCTTTGGGACTCCCATCGATCCGCTATTCTCAACCTTAATTACATTGCTTTGGGTGGTATGGATTACCAATGCGATTAATTTAATGGATGGGATGGATGGTTTGGCTGGCGGAATTAGTTTTATTACAGCGATGAGTTTGTTAGCCGTTTCGGCACAGTTTGAAGAACGAGCGGCTGCTACATTACTTTTAGCGGCATTAGGAGGGGCAACACTGGGCTTTTTGCGGCACAATTTCCACCCCTCACGGATTATCATGGGAGATGCAGGAGCGTACTTTTTTGGCTATGTACTAGCAGCTACGAGTATCATCGGCAACCTCAAAGTCACGACAGCCTTTGCCTTGCTTCCTCCAGCCTTCTTTCTTCTGTTGCCAGTACTGGATACTACTCAGGTATTTGTACGGCGGCTAATGGCGGGGAAGAATCCCTTAAGTACTCCTGGGAAAGACCATTTGCACCATCGCTTGTTGGAGTGGGGACTCTCTCAACCCCATGCCGCCCTCACCCTTTGGGGTGTTACGTTGATATCTAACGGATTGGCGATGAGATTGCAAGGGATGACTCTACCAGTGATTTATGTCACAATCGGCAGTATTATCTTGCTATTGGGTTTTACGATTTGGCAGAGAGTACGAGCAAAGTAACTATGGGGAGTGGGGAGTGGGGAATAATATTAAGAAATGTGAGAAAAACTTGACAAGCGTTAGTAATTGCCAGAATTAGGGTTGGCGGTTCTCTAAGTGCCGCTTCTCTGATACCCTGTCCCCTCGTCACCCCATTGATCCTTACCCTAAAAGTCATCAAACTTGGATAAAACAGCCACAAATAATGGCGGCGAGAGCCATTAAAATATTTTGGGTCTAAAAACTGTCACGCTACCACCAACACCTATGCCCCGTCGCAATGATCTCCACAAAATCCTGATCTTGGGTTCTGGCCCGATTGTAATTGGACAAGCCTGTGAATTTGATTACTCTGGTACTCAGGCTTGCAAAGCCCTTCGAGAAGAAGGCTACGAAGTGGTGCTAGTGAACTCCAATCCGGCTAGCATCATGACTGACCCGGAAACCGCTGACCGCACCTACATTGAACCCCTGACCCCTGATATTGTGGAGAAGGTAATTGCCAAAGAACGACCCGATGCTTTATTACCAACGATGGGAGGTCAGACGGCGCTGAATATTGCCGTTGCCTTGGCGAAAAATGGCGTACTGGAGAAGTATAACGTTGAACTGATTGGGGCAAAGTTAGCCGCCATTGAAATGGCGGAAGATCGCCTACTCTTTAAAGAAGCGATGGAACGGATCGGAATTGGAGTTTGCCCATCCGGGATTGCCAATAATTTGGATGAAGCTAAAGCGATCGCCCACAAAATCGGTTCCTATCCCTTAATTATTCGCCCTGCGTTTACCCTCGGTGGCACGGGTGGTGGAATTGCCTATAACCAAGAAGAATACGAGGAAATGGCTCAAGGGGGAGTGGATGCGTCCCCAGTATCCCAAATTTTGGTTGAGCGTAGTCTGTTAGGCTGGAAAGAATACGAGTTAGAGGTAATGCGAGATTTAGCGGATAACGTAGTTATTATCTGTTCGATTGAAAACCTCGACCCCATGGGCGTACATACCGGAGATTCAATTACCGTCGCCCCTGCTCAAACCTTAACCGATAAAGAATATCAACGATTGCGGGATTACTCCATTAGAATTATCCGCGAAATTGGGGTAGAAACAGGCGGTTCAAATATTCAGTTTGCCGTTAATCCAGTCACAGGGGAAGTGATTGTAATTGAAATGAACCCCCGCGTCTCCCGTAGTTCCGCTTTAGCGTCCAAAGCAACCGGATTCCCCATTGCCAAATTTGCCGCTAAATTAGCCGTAGGCTACAGTTTGGATGAAATTCCTAACGATATTACCAAGAAAACCCCCGCTTCGTTTGAGCCAACCATTGATTATGTAGTTACCAAAATTCCCCGGTTTGCCTTTGAAAAGTTCCCCGGTTCTGAACCTGTATTAACCACTCAAATGAAGTCCGTCGGGGAAGCGATGGCAATTGGGCGTACCTTCCAAGAATCCTTCCAAAAAGCCCTCCGTTCCTTGGAAATTGGTCGTTTCGGTTGGGGATGCGATCGCCCAGAAAAATTGCCATCTTTAGAACACGTGCGATCCGGTTTAAGAACCCCAAATCCCGATCGCATCTTTACAGTACGTCACGCCTTACAACTCGGAATGACTGTCGAAGAAGTGTATGAACTAACTAGCATTGACCCGTGGTTTTTATATAAGTTTGAGGAATTACTCGAAACCGAAAAATTCCTCAAGCGGACTCCTTTGCAGAACTTGACAAAAGAGCAATTATGGGATGTCAAACGTCAGGGATTTAGCGATCGCCAAATTGCCTTTGCGACTAAAACGACGGAAGATTACGTTCGGGCTTATCGCAAGCAACTGGGTATTGTACCTGTTTATAAAGTGGTCGATACTTGTGCGGCTGAATTTGAGGCGTTTACTCCCTATTACTATTCCACTTACGAGGAAGAAACGGAAGTTTTACCCTCGGATAAGCGCAAGGTGATGATTTTAGGCGGTGGTCCTAACCGGATCGGACAAGGAATCGAGTTTGATTATTGTTGTTGTCATGCGTCTTATGCCCTATCGAAACAGGGATTTGAGACGATTATGGTCAACTCCAACCCAGAAACCGTATCCACGGATTATGATACGAGCGATCGCCTTTATTTTGAACCCCTCACCAAAGAAGATGTCCTCAACATTATCGAAGCTGAACAACCGGAGGGAATTATTATCCAATTTGGTGGTCAAACCCCACTCAAACTCGCCGTTCCTTTACAAGAGTATTTAACACAGACCAACAACCAACAACCAACAACCAACAAACAACACCCCAAAATTTGGGGAACCTCTCCGGATTCAATCGATATTGCCGAAGATCGAGAACGGTTTGAGAAAATATTACGACAGTTGGATATTAAACAACCGCCGAATGGGATCGCCCGGAGTTATGGCGAGGCCTTGGAAATTGCCAAACGGATTAGTTATCCGGTAGTGGTGCGCCCTTCCTACGTATTGGGAGGACGAGCCATGGAAATTGTATATTCGGATACAGACTTAGAGCGCTACATGACCTTTGCCGTACAGGTCGAGCCAGAACATCCAATTTTGATTGATAAATTCTTAGAAAATGCAATTGAAGTGGATGTGGATGCGATCGCCGATTCCACAGGTGAAGTGGTGATTGGTGGCATTATGGAGCATATTGAACAAGCGGGGATTCACTCCGGAGATTCAGCTTGTTCCTTACCTTATACATCCCTATCACCGACGGCGCTACAAACGATTCGTACCTGGACGTATGAATTAGCCAAAGCGCTGAAAGTTATTGGATTGATGAATATTCAATATGCGGTTCAAGGGGAAACGGTTTATATCTTAGAAGCCAATCCTAGGGCATCCCGAACGGTTCCGTATGTATCAAAAGCCACAGGCGTACCGTTAGCCGGATTAGCCTCTCGGATTATGTCGGGTGAAACCTTAGCATCTCTGGGTTTAACCTCTGAACCCATACCCCGCCATATTGCGATTAAAGAAGCGGTGTTACCCTTTGAGAAATTTCCCGGTACGGATGTGATTTTAGGGCCAGAAATGCGCTCTACTGGTGAGGTGATGGGGATTGATACCGATTTTGGTAAGGCGTTTGCGAAGGCAGAATTAGCCGCAGGTCAACGTTTACCCCTATCGGGTACAGTGTTTGTCTCCACCAATGATCGGGATAAGTTAGGAGTCGTACCTGTTGTTAAGGATTTGTTTGAGTTGGGCTTTCATATTGTAGCCACGGAAGGGACTCGGAAAGTGCTTAAAGAGCATGGACTTGATGTTGAGTTAGTGCTGAAACTCCATGAAGGCCGTCCTCATGTTTTAGACTGGATTAAGAATCAGAAGATTCAGCTCATTATTAATACGCCGTCTGGAGAAGATGCCTTTGCGGATGGTCGTTTAATTCGTCGAACCGCATTAGGTTACAAAATTCCGATTATTACTACAATTGCAGGGGGTAAGGCGACAGCCGCCGCGATTCGTTCCTTGCAGTCCCAACCGATGGATGTGAAGGCGTTGCAAGACTATATCGGAAATTAGGTTTATTTAAGCAGGAGTCAGCAGTCAGTATTGCGGGAGTTCAGGCTTTTACCGATTTATGAATGGTAAGGATCAAAGATTTAGGATTTATCCGCCAGTTGCAACACTCGTTTATTCTTCCTGAACGTCTGAACTTCTGAATTCTGACTCCTGAATTCTTGATTACGTCTTTGGTACTGAAGTGTATTTTTAAATACTTTTAATAACTCAAATCTATCAATAAGTTAGAAATAAGGCGCTGTTATACTCATTGCTAAACAGGGATTAGTCATCAATTGCCTGAAATTATGTTACATTCCTCAGCAAATCGCTCAGAGCTGAGTACAATCTGGATAGGGAACTGGTTCTAGTGTGCCAGTGTAAGTTCTAAATGACTTGAGTTTCAGGTTAATACCAACCTAAGAGTCTCAAACATTGAAACAATAATTTTAGGGGGATGGAAAATGACGCGATCGCTCATCATCACCAAACTATCGATGAGAGTTGCTAGGAAAGCCACTGCTCAATGGATTAATTTGGCAAGGGTTGAGATAGACGAAAGTAGATTGTGTATATACTCCGCACAGTCATAAACCGAGCATTCAAGGGTAGCTATTTACCGTTTATCAATCAGCACCTCTAGCTAACAGCTAAGAGGCGATTGCTGACTGCTCAAAGTATATGATCTGCTTCGCTTGGCTTCTGATAGCACCGCTTCACAGCGACTTTTGGGGAAACTCTTTAGCTTGGTTGATGCCTTGCAATAGTCTTTGAAACTTAAAGTAGACCGATATTAGGTTCAACCGGGTTTGGGAGTCAATTGTCAATACTAGACTGTCAAAACTCATCTGTATTTATTTCTAAACCAAACTTGCCTTTAACAAGCTAGCACTCCCAATTGACTTCCCAAACCTTTACCAGATAACCGACTACAAACTCACTAATTTAATCAGAGAGTTCACCTTAGCTCAAACCAGAGCAGATGTAGTCGAAATAAACGCCCATTTCCTTACCAGCATCAGCACCCACCAAACTGGCGGTAACTTCTTTCATGGCTTGGATAGCTTGTACGGTTGAGCCAACGGGAACACCCAAAGAATTATAGGTTTCTTTCAAACCGTTGAGGACACGCTCGTCGAGGATGGACGGATCACCGGCCAACATCGCATAGGTGGCATAGCGCAAGTAGTAGTCCAAGTCACGGATACAAGCCGCATAGCGACGAGTGGTGTACATATTTCCACCGGGACGAGTTACATCCGAGTAGAGTAAAGACTTGGCAACCGCTTCTTTAACGATCGTTGCGGCGTTAGCGCTGATCGTGCTAGCAGCCCGCACCCGGAGTTCGCCCGTGGCAAAATAGCCCTTGAGCTTGTCCATGGCGGAGGAGTCTAAGTATTTGCCTTGAACGTCCGAAGAGTTGATAACAGAGGTAATTGCGTCTTGCATTGATTCTAATTTCCTTATTTCACCTAGTCTCTTGATTCCTTCGTACAGACGCGATCGCAAAAGCTTTCTCTACAGCACTTTGTCGCGTCTAGAACAGCAGCAAACGGCGTTTAGCCTTACTGCATTGCTCCAATTACGTAGTCGAAGTAAGAGCCAGCTTCAGCCGCATCATCCCCAGACATCATCCCGGTGGCGGCACTCTTCATGGCGCGTACACCTTCGACAACGGCATCGATGGGAGTACCCAAAGACTTGTACATTTCACGAACACCCACCAAACCGATTTCTTCAATGGGGGTGACATCGCCAGCTACGATTCCGTAGGTGATCAGGCGCAGGTAGTAGTCGAGGTCGCGCAAGCAAGTTGCTGTCATTTCTTGACCGTAGGCATTACCACCGGGAGAAACGACATCAGGGCGCTTCTGGAATAACTGATCTCCAGCAGACTTAACAATGCGATCGCGGGAGTCGGTCAGGGTTTGAGCAACGCGGAGACGACGCTCACCCGATGTAACAAACGCTTTGATCCGGTCTAATTCGCCAGGGCTAAGATAGCGGGCCTCAGCGTCGGCATTCACGATGGATTTCGTGACGATACTCATCGATAGGATTCCTCCAGAAAAGTGTAACCAGGTGTGTTTAAACTGGTGTTCGCATTCTTTAGATAAGCTGAGTCGCTTTTCCTAATGGGCTACATAAATGAGCCTCCTTACTGTTTACTCCCCCACATCTGTAAAACCTACAAGAGCATACTCAGTAGTCTTAGGATGCGTGGGAGTAGCAAGCGATACATTAGGTAAGTGATGCAGCTACCTTCCGCAAATATTTTGCGATAAATTGTTCACATTATTCCTATGTTCGCAACACTTTGTAATATTTCTCCTCAGATTTAGGAAGGGGGGGATGGGGAGAGTGGGGGATAGGGAGAGG
>DNGI01000308.1 GCA_003486645.1 Cyanobacteria bacterium UBA11370
GCGTTAGCCTAGCGGCACGAAGTGCGGGGCAATTTACACATTTGAGATGCTCCCAAGAACAAGGCGATCGCACCGTAACATGAAGGTGGACAATACCGACTCGGCAACTAATGGAGGATTAAAGTAATGCAAAGTATTAAACTTCAAACCTATGTCGGTAATGATGGTTTATTACAACTGAAACTACCTGTAGGGATGAGTAACCAAGATTTAGAAGTTATAGTTATCTATCAACCCATCAACCCCATCCTAAAAAGAGCTTGGTCGCCGGGATTTTTTGAGAGTACCTTTGGCGCTTGGCAAGGTGAACCTTTAGTTAGAGAATCTCAAGGAGAACTACCAGAGCGAGAACCTCTGCTATGAGCTATTTACTGGATACTAATACCTGTATTCGCTACCTCAACCGCAGCTCTCTATCTATATATAACCGTTTAAATTCCTTTTCGCCTGGGGATATTTTTCTGTGTGATATTGTTAAATTTGAACTATATTATGGGGCATATCGCAGCTCTAGGCAGCCGGAAAACCTAGAAACGTTGAGAGTGTTTTTTAGAGAATTTGTTAGTTTACCATTTGAGGGTCAAGCCGCTGCTATTTGTGGTTACATTCGCTCCCAACTCGCCGAACAAGGTACTCCCATCGGTGCTTACGATTTACAAATTGCTACTATTGCTTTAGCCAATAATCTAACGTTGGTAACTCATAATGTTGCTGAATTGAGTCGCGTCGAGGGGCTACATATTGAGGATTGAGAAGTCGAAGGTGAGGAGAGTGAGCAAGGATTCTAAGCTGTTTAACCCTTAATAAAAATTAAATTTACGATGACAAAATCAAACCAAAATCCTGAATTTGAAAACCTTCTTGACTACGTTAAACGCAGCCGTGGATTTGATTTTACAGGTTATAAACGCTCTAGCTTAATGCGGCGGGTGACGAAACGAATGCAGATGGTCAATATTGAGGGCTATAGCAATTACTTAGATTATCTCGAAGTACATCCAGAAGAATTTAATTTATTATTTAATACCCTCTTAATTAATGTCACATCGTTTTTCCGCGATCGCCCCGCTTGGGACTATCTGAGTAGTGAAATTATCCCACGCATTACGGCTCGCAAGGAAGCCAACGAACCGATCCGAGTCTGGACTGCTGGATGTGCTTCTGGCGAAGAAGCTTATACCATTGCCATTAGTATTGCCCAAGCTATTGGGATCGAGCAATTTAGCGATCGGGTTAAAATTTATGCGACGGATGTTGATGAAGAGGCATTAAATCAAGCGCGACAAGCGACCTATCACACACGAGAATTAAATGGTTTAAAACCAGAAGAACTAGAAGAGTTTTTCGATCAGTCTGACAACTACTACACCTTCCGCAAAGATTTACGGCGTTCAGTAATCTTTGGTCGTCATGACTTGATTCAGGATGCGCCTATTTCTAAGATCGATTTGCTGGTGTGTCGCAACACCTTGATGTATTTTAATGCGGAAACTCAGAGTCGAATTATTGCCCGCTTTCACTTTGCCTTGCGGGAGAATGGGTTTCTATTTTTAGGCAAAGCAGAAATGCTTTTAACTCATGCCAATACCTTTAGTCCACTTCACCTCAAATGTCGTGTTTTTACCAAAGTTTCTAAGTTAAATTTGCGCGATCGCTTGTTAATTATGGCACAAACGGGTAACGACGAAGCAGTTAATCATCTATCGAGTCATGTACGCTTACGGGAAGCTGCGTTTGATAGTGGGCCTCTTGCCCGCGTTGTGATTGATGGGAATGGTTTATTGGCACTCGTTAATGAACGCGCCCGGATTCTATTTAGTATTACGCCTCGTGATCTGGGTCGTCCCTTGCAAGATTTAGAACTCTCCTACCGTCCCTTAGAATTGCGTTCTTGTATTGAACAAGCGTATAGCGATCGCCGCGCCGTCAACCACAGAGAAATTGAATGGCAAACTCCTCAAGGTGAAACGATTTATTTGGATGTGCAGGTTTTACCCTTACTCGATATAGGCAATAATATCTTGGGCATTAGCGTTAATTTTATTGATGTGACTCCCTACAAACGCTTACAGGAAGAACTTGAACACTCGAATCAAGAGTTAGAAATGGCTTATGAAGAACTGCAATCCACCAATGAAGAACTCGAAACCACTAACGAGGAACTTCAGTCGAGTAATGAAGAATTAGAAACTACCAATGAGGAACTGCAATCAACGAATGAAGAGTTAGAAACGATGAATGAAGAGTTGCAGTCTACCAATGAAGAACTGCAAACGGTTAATGATGAACTCCAACGACGGAGTGAAGAACTCAATCAAACGAATGCCTTTTTAGAATCAATCCTCACCAGTCTTAAAGGCGGAGTGGTGGTAGTAGATCGAGATTTGCGCGTTCAAATCTGGAACCACAAAGCCCAAGATTTATGGGGACTACGAACCGAAGAAGCGTTAGGACAAAATTTTTTAAATTTGGATATTGGTTTACCCGTCGAGAAACTCAGGCAACCGATGCGTATCTGTTTATCTAACAGTCCTGATTCTTCTGAAAGTATGTCGCTAGAGGCAATCAACCGTCGCGGTAGACGTATTCAATGTCACGTTACTTCTACACCTCTTATTGGCACTCAAGGACAGATTCAAGGCGTTATTCTACTTATGGAAGAGAGGGAGGAGGGATGAGGGGATGGGGGGATGGGGAGATG
>DNGI01000461.1:0-9393 GCA_003486645.1 Cyanobacteria bacterium UBA11370
TTTAACCACTGGCGGGTTATTGCGACTACTACCAGATCTCAGTAGTAACGTATCATGCAGTTTTTTTGCCTTCTCTGCTGCACCTTTTGCTAGTTGTAAAATTTCTAACAATTCTGCTTCAGTTGGTACGGGCTTCATAGAACTCAACGTGACAGCCTACCATTAATGATTCTGTTTTTTGTAAACTAGCGATCGCCCTTTCCTTTTCACCCCAACGTCAACACCCCAACAGCCTGTGGAAGTGCTAGCGGCTCAAAGTGTAGTTAGCAGTGAGATTTTTACGTCAGCCCTAACTAATCCGCACAATTACTAATCATTCCCTACATTTAATATCAATGAAAAAACAACTAATTCACCGCATTCCTAATCAGGTGGAATCATGGGTTCCCAACACTGGAAACACTAAACCGAGTCGAACTGGAATGATGAGGCACAAAGGTTTCATTAATGCTCTTATTTTTCTTGTTGCAGGGTCTTTAGGTCTATCTGCCTTTATCCTGCCACCACAAGCAAGAAGTCAGGAAACAACCCCATACTGCGAAATAGCTCTGTCAAACGCCAAAAACCGTATCGAACAGGGGAGAGATATCATTGTCGAAATCGATATTAAAGATGGTAGTGAAAAATATCCCGATCACCCGGATGGTCGTCCAACGATTATTTGGCTGATAGTTGAGGGTAGTGCGGCTGAATCAGTGATGGAATCGCCAGTGTTTCAAAAAGCGATCGCTTCAGAAATCATCAAATCCTGCAATTCTGTTGGGGCAGTTTCCTTTAATCGATATCAAACTGGGTGGATTTATACCATTGGTTTGATGAGAGATGGCACTATCCAAAAGTTTGGATGTGTAGATGATCCTGAGCAAGGTAGTCCATCTTGGGGACAACAGTGGTGGTGCGATTGAGCCAGCGTAAAGGTTGTGTTTTGGGGATTATCCTACTTCTGGTTTAGATAATACCTCTACGCAGGTAAAAACATTACTATGAGGGATTCATCAACCATGAAATTGACTAGCGCAATTACTCTAACGATCAGTATGTGGGTGTTAAGTAGCTGGGGATGGGGAATTACTCAAGCTGCCGAACCTAGTTTGGGAAGTTCTTTTAAAGAATGGTGTCAACAGCAAGCCAATTTGTCAGCCGAGCGTCGAAAAACAGTAGAGGTGCTGTTAGAAGAAGTAGGTACAAGTGATTGTGAACTCGCTGCCCAGAATCTGTCAAGTCGCACTGAGCTTTCCCTCCCGGAAGCCCCAATTACAGATCTCAGCCCTTTGGCCGGACTCACTAATCTGAAGGAGCTTTTCCTCAACCTCAACGAAATTACAGATATCAGCCCTTTAGCCAGACTCACAAATCTGGAGAAGCTTGGCATCACCGGAAACCAAATTACAGATGTAACGCCTCTGGTAGGACTCACAAACCTGACTGAGCTTTACCTCCAAAACAACGAAATCACAGATGTCAGCCCTCTGGCAGGACTCATAAATCTGAAGGATCTTCGCCTCAACAACAATCAAATTACAGATGTCAGCCCTCTAGCCAGACTCACAAATTTGTGGGTGCTTTACCTCAGCTACAACCAAATCACAGATATCAGTCCTCTAGCAGAACTCACAAATTTGCGGTTGCTTAACCTTACAGGCAATCCGATCGCAGAGCTAACTTGCCCAGTGTTTCCGCCAACGGTTTGCGATTTTGAGAAATCACCATGGGTACCCTAAACTTAATCGAGCTGGAATGATTAGGCACAAACGCTATTCAGCAAATTGCGATCGCCCCGACTTCTTGAATGAACCTCTTGCAAAAGTCGAAGTGACCCCCCTTAATCCCCCCGATGCGGGGGGAAAAAAGCTTGCTCCCTCTCCTTGTAGGGGAGGGCTGGGGAGGGGTTTTATGGATTTATGCAAGAGGTCTAATAAAGAGCAAGGTAGTCTATCTTGGGGACAGATCTGGTGCAACTGATCCAGCGTAAAGGTTTTATCTTCGTGACCACGAATACTGAAGGAATTTTCAGATGAACCAGCCTTATCGAACCGTCGTTTGCATCTTAGCAACCGTTGCATGGCTCTCTCTTAGCAGTTATGCAAGGAATTCCACAGCCACTCAATCGCCAACGACTCAATCCGACAACTTGAGCATTTCAACAACAAGTTCACCTCCTTCAATTACCAGGGCGGCTGACTCTAAAACGTCCATCGCTCAAAATACGGAAAATTCCCGTTCTTCCGCTCAAAAAATGCAACAGTCTCAACAAACTATTCCCATCGTTACAACAGCCGATCTCCCCCCTGGATTTAATATTCCTATTGCTATACCAACCTATCTCCCCTCTGGATTTTATCTGAAGCAATTTCTGGCGTTTGATGCCGGATACGTGGGGCAAGACACTTTTTACTACTCAATTGTCTATGAAGAAGTAGACAATTATTCCTGTTTAGAAATCTCTTCGGGTATTGATGGTACAGCGTTTGAATATTTAGGGCTATCAGAGACTTCGGTGAAGGTTTCGCAGGGTGAAGTCACTGTTTATTCCGGTAACGTGGAGGGCAAACCGATGATCATTGCTCTTGATTGGGGGAAACAGATTGGTCTGCCCTCCAGCGATTATCGAATGACGCTGATTTCCGGTTATGACAGTTCTGGTGGTGACGAATGCAACCCTGTAAGCATGGAAGAATTCATTAAGGTATTGCAATCACTGAAGCCACTAAAATGAACTTTCTGATGTCACTCCTCTAGCCGGACTAACAAAAACCAGGTAAATCGTATCTATGAGGAGTTAACCCAGATAATTGTAGGATAATCACGGCGATCACAAAACAGTCAAACAAGTCAATCTGGAATGATTATGAACAAACATTTCATCAATGCTCTTGCTGTTATTACCGCAGGGTCTTTCGGTTTATCTGCTAGTATCCTGCCACCACAAGCAAGAAGCCAGGAAACAACCCAATCCTGCGAAATAGGTCTGTTAAATTCCAAAAATCGTATTGAACAAGGGAGAGATATCACTGTCACAATCGATATTATAGATGGCAGTGAAAAATATCCTGATTACCCTAATGGTCGCCCAACGATTATTTTTCTTTTTCTCGATTTTCCTGGGAGTTATGGATATCGTGGATATGATAGTGGTGGCAGTGTTGATGATGCGGTTTCAGTGATGGAATCACCAGTGTTTCAAAGAGCGATCGCCTCGGAAATCATCAACTCTTGCAATTCTGTGGGTGCAGTAACCTTTGTTCTCAAGGGGCAACCTCCGTGGGCTACTACGACGGGTTTGATGAGAGATGGCAGCATCCAAAACTTTGAGTGTTTACTTCCTGATGAACTCCCTGATGATGATAGTCCATTTCTACCTTGGGGACAAGAATTGTGTAGCATTTGAGCAAACCCGTGGATACTAGTGAATTGAGCTACCAATTTGTTGAGAGTATCGTCAAAGATACAAATAGCGATGCTACTTTTATTGTTACAATCCGAGAAGGACAAAATTATCCCGTACCTCTGACAGATTACAGGCTCGATTTAAGCAAAAATACCCGGCGATTGGAAATCGCGGCTATAAAACCGAAGTCCGCCTACGCGGACTAAATTGAGCCTGCGTAGGCAGGCTTTGTTTGTATAGCCCCAGGCTTCCAGCCTGTGGGCAATTTGCAACTTTGGGATGCTCCCCTCGATAGATAGCTCTGAAAGTAACCGACTTCAGATGAACTCAGCTCTTGCACCACTCGCATTAAACCGCCTTGGGTCTGTGTTTACGCAGGCTAGCAAGTCAGTTTAGGGAAAATAAGTTTTAATTCAAATAACAATATCCATAAGGTGATTGAATCGTTTTTGTTGCTATATTATTAGTGCCATTTTGAACAACGGTGATAGTGTAGGTTGTTTCTTCTGTACAGGGATACTCCAGTATAAACGGAACATACTGTCCATAATAAGGAGTATATTGGGTAGAATAAAGTGTGACTTCTTGAGTTGCCTTAATTCTATAGTCTTCAACTAAACCTTCTGCTGGATTCTCTCTTCCTTTACCATATCCTTCAACAGTAATAGAATAAGTACCATCATAATCAGAAAAATCTGAAGCAAGATCTGATTCTGTATCTTGCTGGAATTCTGCATTTTGGCTGATAAAAACCGACATAAAAATAGCCATTCCATTTCCATGAGGATTAGTTGGCTCTTCTACTAAAATTCCATTTTGATTATCGTAAATTTGAACTTTTATATCTTCAATGCCAAAGTAGACTTGGCTTGTAGCAGGAGTATTTATTCCTGAAAAAGCAACAGCAGCACCTAAAGTAGTTGCTAATAGATAGTTACCTAAAACTTTCATAATAATGTTGTATCATGAATAATTGCCCAAGATTGACCATTCGGCTGATTAATAGCAACAACTTCGTTTCCGACTAAAGCCTAGTTTCCGTTAATTTTTCTTTAAATCTAAATTATCAAGCTAGTCAAGTAATCGCATTATTCGATAGGTAAAAGCTGTTTGTTTTTCCAAATAAAATACTGAGTTTCTACATCAGGAGGAACGGTAGTGGATTGGATAGTTTCGGGTGGATTAACGATCAGGAGATTACTATCGAGGCGAAAGTCTAGTCCAACTGAAGAAGAAAAATTGGGAAAGTAGACAGCTCCCGTGTAGGCATCAACAATAGCAAATGCTTCGCAAATAGTACCACATCCCCAAGTCACAATTGTGTAGTGTTGGCCAAAGTTTGGACCATATTGAATACCATAATTTAGAGCATCTCTGAACGTGTAGGCATCAGGATGGCTATCAAAATCAATAGGTGAGTGCTTACCTGTAAAAGGTACAGTATCAACAGGATAATCGTCGAAGGTAGGTGGGTTTGTAGGGTGGTCAACTTTAACGTTATTATCTTTAAGGCGAGTATTGGCTGTTGTTATAGGGTTAACAATTTCGGTGTATCCATTATGTTGAGCTATCGTCGCTGATGATTGGCTACAACTGCTGCTCAGTATTGTAGCTGTGAACAAGAAGCAAGAAAAGAAAGGGATTCTATTCATCATTATTTTTCCTTGTTATAGACTACCCAACAATATGTCTTGTTGCTTCTACGAATGGCCGGAGTTAGTGCAACTTTACCGCGATGCTGATATTGTAGTCATTATCCTGGTAGAAAATAAGTTCGCTGCCGGAATTCAAGTCATGCACGAGGCTTTGGCGTGTCGGCGACCTGTCACCATAACCCGGACGCAAGGTATGAGTCAATACCTTGAGACTCCAGGAATGTAACGAGGTTTAATCCAGGCGATGTCGTGGGATTACACCAAGCGATCGCTCATCTATTAAATCATCCTGAACAAGCCAAGGCACAGGCGCAACACGGGTACGAATTGCTTCTAAAGGAACGCAACAGCGATGGGTATGTCGAAGCGATCGCCAATCGACTCATTCATATCATGTCCGCTCGAATAACCCTAAAAAAGAGTGAGGGGGAGATAGGGGGAGGGGGGAATAATCAAAGAAAGTACTCCATTCGATTCAAAACTGCTATAATAGTATTCTCCCCATTTCCCACTCCTGTAGAGACGCAAAATTTTGCGTCTCTGCCCCTATTTTTGAAAAAATTAAAATTACCATCAGTTACCTTAAGGGCATCATACTCATCCATCCGGCTACCTTTTTGCCCGTTTTGAACAACACCGAGTCCGCTAAACCCAAGTAATGAGCGACGAGTAAAAGTAGAAATGATTGCTCCTGAACAGATTCGACCAAGCTGGGGCAATCTTCAAAATTAATACAGAGTACTGTAGAACGATTCCAGATTTCTCGACCTAGCTTACACTCAGCGGGAAGAAAGGATATTAGAGACCGAAAGCGACTGAGTGCTGCCTTCTCTAAGTCCGCACTGGTGTAATTGGGTAGAAAGTGTTGGTCTGCCATTGTTAACCTCCTGTTGGCTTCCCTCTCTCCAAGATAATCAACGAGTGAGGCTAACCGCTACTGCTGGAGTAGTAATGGCAGTTTTGAGGATATTCACATATTGGTTAAAAACCGAAAGCCAAAAATCCACCATCCACCGCAATACATTGTCCGGTGATAAAAGATGCCGCAGGCATACAAAGAAATGCGACTAAACCTGCGACTTCTTCGGGTTTACCCACTCGTCCCATCGGAGTTTGGCATAGGACGGACGCGAGAAAATCCGGGTTATCGAGTACAGATTCAGTCAGAGGTGTACGAATAGCCCAAGGTGCTACAGCATTGATCCGAATTCGATCAGGTGCCCACTCAACGGCTAACGCTTTTGTTAGTTGAGCGATCGCCGCTTTAGTCATACCATAAGGCGCTCCTGTACGGTTCGACACGCAACCTGCAACAGAACCCATATTAACAATACTGCTATTTTCCCCCTTTTTGAGCAGAGGGTAAAGCAATCTGCACATCTCAAACATTGAGGTTACATTTGTCTTGAAGATAAATTCATACTCATCGGCTGTATAGTCTAATACTTTTTTGCTAATATTTGTGCCTACATTATTAGCTAAGATATCTAACGTATCGAAGGTTGCCCTAACCCGATCAAAGATTACTTGACGACCATCAGGTGTTGCAACATCTGCGGCAATTCCATAGGCAGGTAATCCGTCCTGTTTCCACAGTGTCAGTTGTTGATCAATATCCTCAGAATTGCGTGCCACAATAGTGACTTCTGCACCCAGAGATAAGAATTCATTAGCAATAGCTAATCCAATACCTTTAGTACCACCTGTAACGAGGGCTTTTTTTCCTTTAAGTGTCCAGCGATCGCTCATTTATAATTAATAATCCCTATGCTGTACAAATAGAAACTAATTACTAAAGGAGGTTTTAGATGAATCACGTATTTTTGAAGAAGACCTTGGGGTCGAAAGAGATAGCCGAAAATGTAGCCCATCGTGCCCAAATGGTTGTACCTGCTTACCAACACTCCATCCAGAAGCAGGGGTTTAAAGCCGGAGAACCCTTTGAGGGACTACCTCTATCGGATAAGGAATCCTACGTCCTAGCATACCCCTTCCCCGAACTCTTGGCAGATAATTATGAAGAAAGTTTTGCCATAGTTCGTTCCTCTGGATCATCTGGGAACCCCTTCTATTGGCTGACTCTTAAGTCTAGTAATCAATCTTCGACTGCTGTCTTGAAAACCTTCCTTGAAAGTACTTTTGCTGTTCATCAGAAGAAGACATTAGCCATTGTGGGGTATAGCTTGGGAAGCTGGGTTGGGGGAGACTCTTGGTCTTGGGTATTAAAAAGTATGGCAATTGATACGCCTTATCCGTTTTGGGTGTTCTCTCCTGGCAACCATCTGGATGAAATTATCAAGATCGTCTGTCAAATGAACGCCTTGGTGGATCAGATTATCCTATTTATAGTTCCGTCAGCGATCGCTCATTTTCATCTCAAAGCAAGTCAGTTAAACCAATCTCTACCCCTTGATAAATTAAGATATATTGTTGGTGCTGAACCGTTTCCAGAAAGCTTGCGAATTTCTCTACAAAAGCGTGCGGCGGTAGATGATAGTACTTCATTTATGTTCTCTCTCTACGGTAGCGCTGATACAGATACTCTTGGCGTTGAATTCCCAACTTCTGTAGCTTTACGAAAACTATTGTATCGAAATCATGTACTTGCTCATTCACTAGGTATAGAATCTCCTATTCCTCACTTCTTCCATTTCATTGCGACTAATACTTTTTTAGAAACGGTTAAGGGTTGCCTTTGTGTGACTCGTTGGCAGGGAATTCCTCTAGTGCGCTACATTGTCTATGATCAGGTGGCTTTATACAGTTGGAAAGAATTGAAGCAAGCTATTCTCAGTTCGGAATATCTGAATTCTGATGATGCCGTCCTAATCAAGATTATTTCAAATAGTAGCGATCAGCTTCCGGATTTATTAGCTGTTACTGGTCGCGCCGATAATTGTCTCATCCTTAAAGGTACTACTTTTACAGAATATATGTTGGACGAGGCGGTAAAATGTGAAGAACTACATGAGATTCTCACAGGATTATATCGCGCCCGAATTGTTTACGAAGAGGACAAACAGTATCTAGCCTTAGACCTAGAAATTCGACAAAGTATCTCCTCAGATCAACAAACAATTGATCGCGTCTATCACAGTCTGATAAAAACTATCGGGCGGGTTCAACCGGAATTTTTTGATGATTGGCAAAATTTTTACCGTGAATGGGATAGCAATCCAGCAAAGCGTGTTCTTAAACTCAATTTCTTACCTTGGCCTAGTTTATCTCAGACAACGGAAACAACGATTAAGCAACGAGGGATTGTTAAGTAATATCAAGTCTGTTGGTTGTTAAGATTTCAAAACAGCCTTTCTAATCACGACTCCAATAAGTTAGATCTCGTCCGAGCAAACCACTCAATCGTTCTATGTCTGGGGCAAATTCTTTTTTTAATTTTCTCTTAAATTCTGGATCTATCGCATCTCGATCTGTCTTATGAGTGTTAATTTTTTTTAATTTATTTTTAATTCTTTGCAATATACCACGACGCATAGAACGAGGTAAGGGAATGAAAAATTTGCCGATTTCTAAAATTTTTGATGGAGGGTATTTCAACAAGTATTGTAATTGAGTATTTCTAACTTTTCTATTCGCATTCTTTTTAGGAAATTCAGTCTGAAACGTCGGATCAACACCGATGAACTCAAGAGTTTCTCTATATACTTTAGCGGGATCTTTTTGAAAATCATCAAATATAATGATATGCACCTGATCTCGACCAAAGGTATTAAAGTATCTTTCGACTTGCTCAGTAAACTTAACCACATCCCGATAAAAAAGTTTTTCTTTATGACTACAGTGTTGAGGAATTCTCTTTCCTTGTCTGCGATCTGTCTCTGCCTCCAATGCCAACTGGAAGTCTTGAATATCTTCACTCGATCCATTCAATAAAAGTTGACTGTGGAATGAATGTAAGAGAGCAACGGGTTCTCTCAACATTATGATAATTTTTGTATCAGGATTGAAAGCATAGATTTCTTGAGCAGCTATCTTGCTTCTTAAATAACTCGGAGATTTTTCTCCACAAACTTTTTCCTTTCCTTCACTAAAAAAGTTTAGGTATTCATCTATATTTTTTGCTTTATGGTTCGCTGGTATATCTTTGTTAAAATAATTAAGTTCCTTCTTGGGAGGAATAAATATTTCAGGGTGACGATTCAGATATACACAGAGAGCAGTCGTGCCAGCTTTAGGAGCGCCAACAATTATAAAAGATGGTTGTTTTGTCGTCATATTATAATTTTGGTATCGCTGGTTAATTTTACAGTAATTGGATAAAAATCATTCAACTTATAGCTAGTCTATTTGATTCGTGAACAAGGAAAGACAAGGGAGACAAGGAGGACAAGG
>DNGI01000461.1:9617-18993 GCA_003486645.1 Cyanobacteria bacterium UBA11370
GAGAGGTATTTTACAAATCATTTGACTGGCTATATAATTAAGATGAATTTACTTTATATGCCTTAACATTGCGAAATTTATTAATGTCCATCTTGTCTACCTACTAATCTATCAGTATTTCAATGACCCAATAACTTATCTCGTAAATGCTTAATGCGATCGCGGTACTTCGCCGCTTCCTCAAACTCCAGCTTTTTCGCCGCTTCTTTCATCTGCGCTTCGAGTTGGGTAATTAACTCCGGAATGTCTTCTAGGGGTAACTCATTCGCCTGTTCATAAACCTGGTCAAGTTGTTGACTATTCAACCGCCGAGATACATCTAAAAACGATAAAATTGCATTACTCGATTTCTTGACAATCGGTTGGGGTGTAATGCCGTGCATTCGGTTGTAGGCTAACTGAATTCCGCGCCGCCGTTCCGTTTCATCTATTGCTTTGATCATACTATCAGTCAGATTATCCCCATATAAAATAGCTTGACCCCGCACATGACGCGCCGCCCGACCAATGGTTTGAATTAGCGATCGCTCAGCCCGCAAAAATCCTTCCTTATCTGCATCTAAAATAGCCACTAGGGATACTTCCGGTAAATCTAACCCTTCCCGTAATAAATTCACTCCAATTAATACATCAAACTCACCGTCTCGCAATGCCTGTAAAATTTCAATCCGCTCAATAGAATTAATCTCGGAATGTAAATATCGTACCCGAATCCCTCTTTCTTGCAAATACTCCGTTAAATCTTCCGCCATGCGTTTGGTGAGAGTTGTTATTAATACCCGTTCCTGTTTGGTAACTCTATCTTTAATTTCAGCCAATAAATCATCAACTTGACCCTCGGTCGGACGCACAAAGATTTCCGGATCAACGACTCCCGTCGGACGAATGACCTGTTCAATGATTCGTTCTTCTGATTGTTCCAATTCCCAATCTCCAGGAGTAGCAGAAGCAAATATACATTGATTGACTTTCGTCCAAAACTCCTCTGCTTTTAAAGGACGATTATCCGCTGCACTCGGTAGACGAAAACCATGTTCAATTAAGACTCGTTTCCGAGATTGATCGCCATTGTACATACCCCGGATTTGCGGCACAGTAACGTGAGATTCATCGATAACCAATAACCAATCCTTGGGAAAATAATCAATTAAACATTCGGGTGGTTCTCCCGCCGCGCGTCCGGCTAAATGACGAGAATAATTTTCTACCCCGTTACAATATCCAACTTCTTGCAGTAATTCCAGATCATAACGAGTACGCTGTTCTAGACGTTGGGCTTCTAATAACTTTCCCGCTTGTTCTAATTGGGTCAAACGTTCCCGCAATTCCGCTTCAATCCCCTCACACGCTTCTTCTAATTTGTCATCGGGTGTAACAAAGTGACGGGCGGGATAAATATTTAAAGCATCTAAACTTTGGAGAATTCCCCCTGTTACCGGATCGACGTAGCGAATAGCATCAATCTCATCCCCAAAGAATTCTACCCGAATAATTCGATCTTCATACGCAGGGCCAATTTCTAATACATCCCCCTTCACTCGAAACTTTCCTCGTCCCATCTCTAAATCGTTGCGTGAATATTGAACGGACGCTAAATCTCGTAATATTTGACGTTGATCAACCTCACGTCCCACCCGCAACGGAATAGCCGCTTTCAGATATTCTGAAGGAATACCCAACCCGTAAATACAACTAATTGACGCAACGACTATAACATCCCGACGTTCAAACAGCGATCGCGTGGCTGAATGTCTCAGCATATCAATTTCATCATTAATGGCAGCGGTTTTTTCAATATAAGTATCGGTAACGGGAATATAGGCTTCTGGCTGGTAGTAATCGTAATATGAAATAAAATACTCAACCGCATTATTGGGAAAAAACTGTCGTAACTCATTACACAATTGAGCCGCTAGGGTTTTATTATGGGCAAGAACTAAAGTAGGTTTGCCAATTTTTTCAATCACAGAGGCGACGGAGAAGGTTTTTCCTGTTCCGGTTGCACCCAGTAGGGTTTGGAAACGATGATTGGCTTGTAAACTACTGATAAGTTGGGCGATCGCTTGGGGTTGATCGCCAGTGGGTTCAAAGGGGGCTTGGATCTGGAAGGGGTTCATAGCTAGCTGGGAAGATGAAGAGCTACCTCTCTACTTTGACCATGGTAGATCAATACATCTGTTCTGATCTAAAAACGCGCAGCCAGCCCCTGTAGAGAGTTTAAGCGGTCTTCACTCAGACCTCAAACTGAATGGCTGTGTTGATGGAGAGAGTCATTGGGGTGGTATCGCCTTGACAGACCCAAGCGCCCCAGAAATAGGGATGAGCCAGGGGGGTATCCTCTTGACTAAAGTTATTATTTTGTGGGTTAATGTCGTTAGAGTGGGCAATGACTGTATTTAATTCCTCTAGTACGTGTTGACCGAGAGGAAATTGCTGTAATTCTTTAACGGTAATGGTGCGGATGTAGTTTTGAGCGTCTTCGAGGGCGGCGGCGCGACCTAGACCTTGGTGCAGGTTGCTGAAGAAGCGATCCATTAACAGGGCAGTGGCACGGTCTGGGACTGACCAGAGGCTGATTAGGAGGGTTTTGGCTCCAGCAGCGGCGAAGGCACGGCGCAAGCCGAAGACACCTTCACCGAGTTTGATATCACCAATTCCAGTTTGGCAGGCGGAGAGGACGGCGAGTTCAGTTGCCCAGAGGTCGAGGGCGGCGATGTCTTGGGCGAATACCATACCTTTGCCTGCGGGTTTGGGGAGGCGTTTGCCTAGTAACCAGGTGTTAGCGCCTGCGAATGCTAGGGCGGAACACAGCATCGGATCTGGGGAATTTTGGATTTTGGATTTTGGATTTTGGATTGGGGAGTCGGGATTTGGGATTTTGGGTTTTGGGGTGAGGTGTTGGGTGAGGGTTTTTAACCTGTGGGCGAGGTTTTGGTAGCCCTTTTTGGTGGAGATGGTGATGACTTGTTCTATTATTTCTAATAATGTTGGATCGATTAGGTTACGGTGCTGTTGGATGAGTTTTTCTTCTTCTCCATTCCGGCAATCAATTAGAGCGAGGATGAATTTTAGATAGTCTTGCAGTGGTTTCTCTGGATTGAAATAGCCGTGAGTGGCAATTAAGAGAATTTCTGGTGATTGGCAGTTAGTGAGGTGAGAGGCGAGGGCGTTTTTATCCAGGTAGGGCGATACTTTTAACAGGTTAGCGACACTTTCACCGAGGAAGCGAGTCCCCGTCGTTTGTTGAAAAATAGAACCTGCTAACGTCTGCACCAATTCACCCACTACCTCCCCATCCGCTACATCCGTTACCCCATCCGTTGCCAAAGTTGCCACGCTTAAATTAAAGTCGGGGTCAGCAATCACTAAAGGCACACTCGCCGGACGCTCAATTTTAATCTTAGACCGCAAGGCATCCCGCCCGACACTGAGGTAACTAATGCAGTATTCATCCATCAGTAATTGTTGCCCAGTTTCATCCAGGGGTAATATCTGAAATGGCACTAAATTTAAGTTGCCATCGGGGGCAATTTGGAGTGTCGGGGTTTTGCCTGGTTGGGATAGGTTGAGGTAAGGGCGCAGGGGGTCAAAAATCTTTTCTCGCAGTTCGTTTGCTGCTGGGGGTAGGTGGGTTAATTCTTCATCGTCGGCGCTATCTCCTCCCATGTCTAGGGAATGGATGGCGAGGTTGCTATCGGATACGTACTGACGAAATTGATGAATGAGTTGATTGATGGGTTCAGCTTCGCCGAGGTCAATCATTTCTATTTTATTGGGTTGTCCGCCGGGGAGGATAAAGGCGAGGTAACGGGTGCGTTGCCCTTGGGATTCTTTAGCAACGTGGAAATCAAAGACTTTAAAGCAAACAAATTCTATCAGTATGCTATCTGGAGGTAAGGCTAAGGCAACAGCATGATGGTCAATTGTTTGGTCTTGCAGTCGGATTTCAGGAATTTCGGCGGCGAGTTTTTTCTGTAAGTTATTGTAGTCCTTTTGCAGTTGGGGGATGAGTTCGGGTTGGGGTTGATGATAGATATAGTGGCTAATTTGGTCGCTTAACTTCCGCAGTTCGTTTAATTGGGGTTGGAGGTGCGGATAACGTCCACTAGAGAGGGCTTGGTTTTGGGCGGCTAAGGCGGCGGCGGTGATGGCTTTGCGTTGTAGGATGACATCGAGTGCCGCTTGTTTGGCTTTGGGGGAGTGGGGGAGGTGTTGGGTAATTAGGGAGAGGAAGCCATCAAAATTATTTCTGATTGTCTGGAGATAGGCAAGGCGATCGCTTTCACAACTGTAGCTAAAGGCTTGGCTAATTAGGCGGTTCTCAATCGTTATTGCTTGTTTCATTAAGTCTAGGGCTTCAGGGTAGCGATCAGTGGCGGCGAATAATGTTGCTAAATTATTCATACTGCTAGCTACATGGGGATAGATGTCGCCAAACAACTTTTTCCACATCGCTAAGGCATCGACATATAAAGGTTCGGCTTCCGAGTGTCTCCCAAGGGAGTGGTAGAGAGAGGCTAAATTATTCATAGTAGTAGCTACACTGGGATGGATGTCGCCAAACAGCTTTTTCCATATCGCTAAGGTATCTACTAATAAAGATTCGGCTTCCGAGTGTCTGCCCAGGGAGTTGTAGAGAGAAGCTAAATTATTCATACTGGTAGCTACACTGGGATGGATGCCGCCAAACAACTTTTTCCTCATCGCTAAAGCGTTTACATATAAAGGTTCGGCTTCCGAGTGTCTGCCCAGGGATTTGTATAGAGAAGCTAAATTATTCATACTGCTAGCTACATCAGGATGGATGTCGCCAAACAGACGTTTCGTCATCGCTAAGGCATCGACATATAAAGGTTTGGCTTCCCAGTCTCTGCCAAGGGATTGGTAGAGAGAAGCTAAATTATTCATACTGGTAGCTACATCAGGATGGATGCCGCCAAATAACTTTTTCCTCATCGCTAAAGCATCGACTAATAAAGGTTCGGCATCTGAGTGTCTGCCCAGCGAGTCGTAGAGTGCTGCTAAATTATTCATACTGCTAGCTACATGGGGATGGATGTCGCCAAACAGACGTTTCGTCATCGCTAAGGCATCGACATATAAAGGTTCTGCTTCGGAGTGTCTGCCTAGGGAGTTGTAGAGTAAAGCTAAATTATTCATACTGCTAGCTACATGGGAATGCACTTCTCCCCAAAGGTTTTGCGCCAACTCTAAGGCTTCTTCCGCCAGAATTATCCCTTGCCTGTACTCCCCTTGCTGATAATGTTGAATAATTTTCTGGTTTGATTGCCGCAAGTGTATGAGCTTTCCCAGTTTTATCACTCTCAGCGCTAAATTTTGTAAGCAATTCGAGAGTCTTACCATAGTCTTCTGGTTTAAGTCATTTAACCTATTGTTTTATTCTTACTAAATTGGGCTATTTGCCTATAGATTGAGTCTTGCAGCCTCCTCGCCCAAGCTCAAAACTTGGTTGTTGAGTGTTTGATACTCGTGAGCGAGTGTTTGATACTCGTAAGTGAGTGTTTAATACTCGTGAGTGAGTGTTTGATACTCATCGTTGAGTCTTACAACTTCGTCAATGAGTCTTTGAACCTCATCGTTGAGTGTTTGATACTCGTCGTTGAGTCTTTGAACCTCATCGTTGAGTATCAGAACCTCATCATTGAAGTCCAAAACCCGCCTGACAACAAATTAAGCCGCTACCACCCGATACGCCATCCGCAGCAACAGACAATCTGGGTGCTGACGCAAGTACCCAAATAACCCCTGCAAGTGTTCCACTCCGACTTCCAACAACGGATCACCTTTCTTCGGCAACCAATCCAACAACGGGATAGTCTTGGCAATAACTGCGACAATCTCCTCCTCGCCAGTCTTCCCCGTAATGTGAAAACTCTGATGACGGGAACCTCCCATCGGTAAAATTACCCGTCCACCCGATACATAGGGTTCCGGCGCAAACCCCGAAGGCGACAAACACCAAATCTTACCTGAAGTCCCTTTTTCCAATACCAGCAAATAGCCATCACGATCCAGACTGACCTCTAATTTAACTCGGCTACCTAACCGCACGGCGAGTAAATCCGATTCCGTCATTTCCGCCGTCCCCATTTCCAAACCCCCCAACTGGGGTACAAGTAGCTTTAATTGCCGATTTTCTGTAGCTTTGTGCCAAAGTTGCTGCCAAAGTTGCTCACAAGTCAGGGGTACAAGGGGATGATTCTTTAACCATTCCGGATACACCACTTCCCGCAACCACCGCTTCGCAATTTTCCAGCGTCCCTTATCCGAATTCCCATTAAAATCACACCCCGCTTCCGCGAACTTCTGACAAATTACCTTCAAGCGATCGCGCATGATCGTCGCGGGATTTGCCCCCTCATTTCTTCCCTCTAATAACTCTACTTCTAAATACTCAGCGATATCTTTATCTAGCCTATCGGTATTTTTTTCTCGGAACCGTTCCATAAATACGTGCCACGTCTTCCCCGCAAACTGATAGCGGGTTGCCATTGCTTTGAGGAATTCTTCTTCATGTTCGGCATAGTTGGCTAGAGTCATAATCATCACCTTAAATGATTAGACCTCTTGCTTAAAGTTAAAGTAACCCCCCTTAATCCCCCCGATACGGAGGGAAAAAGCTTGCTCCCTCTCCTTGTAGGGGAGGGTTGGGGAGGGGTTTTAGTAATTTATGCAAGATATCTATTGATTAACCCCATTCTAAGCAGAGAAATCAGGCATTCAATCACGGTTCTACTCATCTCTACTTGGTTCTACTTGATGATGAGTGAAAGATTTAGGATAGAGTCTCTCTGCGGCACAAATGATCCGCCAGGGGTTAAAACCCCCGTCTCATAGCTCAAGTCCACTGAAGTGGACTAAAACTCTAATCTCTGTTTGCTAAATAAATGATCAACTTACTGACGATAAAACCTTGATTATCTCTAAAACCAAGTCACTCCATCTATTTGAAATCTTAACCAATTTAGGATAATTTAGTCCACTTCAGTGGACTTGAGCTATGAGACAGTGGTTTTAACCACTGGCGGGTCTATTCCTTGAAACTTTACCCGCAAACTACCCAATTTAATTCTACTTCTTTCAACACCAGTCCCCTTTTAAACAGACTAGTTTAGATACACAACCTATTAACAAACAACAAAAACCATGCAACCCACCGAAACAGAAATCATCCTCGTCCCCGCCACACAAAACGACTCCCCAATCACCCATTACCAGACTCTTTTAGTCAACGGCGGCGTGACCATCTTAGCGATTATTGCCCTAAGCTACTACACTAGAACCCTAATCGACTCAATCACTAACCTCCTAGACATCAGCACGACCAAAAAGTAACCCAAAGAGAACTCTAGAGGGGCAAACTAGAGACTAAAATACCAATCCTTCTCGGTTCAGTCTCTCACCTACCTTCTTGTAACGTTTGTTCTCGCCAACGCCGATAAACGGGTGATAAGTTCATAATTAACTCCCGACCCCTTCAGTTAAGAAATAAACACTCAAATTCTCCCCCTCTCCCCTTGTCCCTAATACAAACGACTAAGTACATAATCTGCTAAATCAACCAACGCTTGAGAACATTCTGAAGGTTTCAGTAGTCTGAGATTTTCTACCGCTAACTTGGCATGATACGCAGCTAATTCGCGCGATCGCTCAATTCCTTTACTTTCCATCACGAGGGCGATCGCTTGCGTGATATCATCGGGTTGGGCAAATTCTCGTTCAATTAATACTTCCAGATAAGGCTTCTCTTCCAGGGCATATAATACGGGAGCGGTTAAATTACCGCTAATTAAATCAGAACCCGCAGGCTTACCCAATACTTCGGTTGAAGCTGTAAAGTCCAAAATGTCATCTACAATTTGGAACGCTAACCCCAAATTACATCCATAGGCATATAATTTTTCGGCAACATCTGCTGAAACACCACTCAAAATACCTGCGGCTTTAGAACTATTAGCCATAAGCGATGCCGTTTTGTTGTAAGTCTTCTCCAAATAAGCTTCAATGGTAGTAGTGGTATCAAATCGATTCAGCCCCTGCTGAATTTCCCCTTCTGCCATATCCTTAATGACTTGTGATAGCAACTTAACCACCTCTAAGTTGTTCAGATTAGCCAGATACCAGGCCGATTGACCGAACAAAAAATCTCCCGCTAGGACAGCCACCCGATTATTAAACAAGCTATTGACGGTGGGAACATTGCGGCGGACTTCGGCTTCATCGACCACATCGTCATGGACGAGGGATGCGGTGTGAATCATCTCCGTAATTTCCGCAAGACGGCGATGGCGCGGAGTAATATCCTGTTCCAGCATAGTCGCACGGGAAATTAAAAGCACAACGGCAGGCCTAACCCGCTTACCTCCAGCCCCGAATAGGTGTTCAGCGGCGGCATAAAGGATCGGGTGACGGGCACCGACTAAGTTCTTTAAGTTCTCGGTCAGTAGATCGAGATCGGCTTCGACAGGGGCAAAAAGGGAGGTCACTGAGGTCATGGATTGGGCGACTCAGACGTTAGGTTACGAAAGTTTACATATTCTGTCCTTAATTCTAAGCGAAGCGTCCCTAGTAGGGAAATGGTACTTTAATCTTAAAATCGCTATATAGTTAGCAATAATTGTATCAACTTGTTAAGTTCATGAAAAAATTCCTGTAAATCCCTTGAATTCTTGTGTTAAGCTAAATATTAAGGGTTTGAAAAAATTAATACACAAATTGAATTTGAGGTGGTAGGGGAGAAGTATATGCCTTTCCTTTGGGGTAGGCGCATTGCTGTAGGCAGAGATAGCCTAAAGTTTTAGGATAATGACTTAGAATTCCTGCTAAGTCAAATCCTTCGGCATAAGTAATCAGTAACTTTTCTCTAGGAAGAGTGTTTTCATCAGCCCAAGCTAATTGGGTAAGTGTTAACACAACTCCCAATCTAATCAGAAAGCTAGCGTGAACCATTAGGTATCTCGTGAAAGCTTCTCATGACAATAGTTCTCTCTACCGACGAACGGGTTGAGGTCGCTATTGCCAAAACTACTATTGGAATTTCCCTTTATCCCTTTTGTTACTCCTATGATTTACACTGATATGCCTCTGATTATCCCTGTTCTAGCAACCGTTTATGTTTTAACGATTTATCTGCTGTTGATCATCGCTCAACGGACGATAAAGAGTTCAGGCTATCTGGCTAACTCTTTGAGTGATGGTTATGTTCCTTATCTCTCAACCGATCCTACACCACCTGATGAGGAAGTGGAGCGTTCCCAAACTTCCACGGTTCAAGACGTGAGTCGTGTACGCTAAGGCTAATGGCTACTTGTTATATGATGTCCGGCAATCACCCTTAATAAAATTTCTCCCCCTC
>DNGI01000461.1:19201-28430 GCA_003486645.1 Cyanobacteria bacterium UBA11370
CCTCTCTCCCCCTCTCCCCCTCAATCCTTATTTAGGGTTATTCAACCGGACATGATATGATGCGATCGCTAATTGATCAAAATCTATTAACCATTAGCCATTAGCCATTAGCCATTAGCCCCTCAATCAACCACTTCGAGCAACTTGGGAGAGAATGATACCGCTGGTAGATGAGTTTTTTCAACCAGTGGCGTACATCCTAACCATTGCAGCGATAACTTCGCAAACTGTTGAGGACAACCGCTGACACAAAACTGAGTGGGTAGGGGGGGTGAAGTATTCTTTAATCCTAATAAATCCAATTCTTGCGCCGCCGCTGCAACCACATATTCCGCTGGATCAACAAGTTGAACCTGTGAGGGTAATATCTGCCGTAATACGGGTGCTAAATGAGGATAATGAGTACAGCCATACACTAGAGTGTCAATCCGTTGTTGTAACAATGGCATCAGATATTGAGAAGCTACTTCAGCCGTGTAGGGTTCATATACCCGATTTTGCTCGACTAATGGCACAAATTCTGGACAACCCACTTGCCAAACTTGGGCAGTCGGTTCAACTTCTAATATGGCACGTCGATACGCATTACTCGCTGCTGTAGCAGGTGTCGCAATGACTCCAATGCGCCGACCTTCTTGTACCGCCGCCCGCGCCCCCGGTAAAATTAATCCCAGAATGGGGATATTAAACTCATTCCGTAAGGTTTCTAGCGCTAAGGCATCACTAGTATTACAGGCCAGGACTACCATTTTAACATCCTGTTGCACCATCCAGCTCAGAATCTCAAACCCGAACTGTAAGATTTCATTCGCAGACCGAATACCATAGGGAAGTCTGGCTGTATCAGCAAAGTAAAGAATCGATTCGTTCGGAAGTTGGCGGTAAAGTTCTCTCAACACAGTCAGTCCCCCAACACCGCTATCAAAAACACCAATACGACGGCGTTGGAGTTCTCCTCTTGAGGTTAACAATTGGTCATTGGTCATTGGTTGTTGGTTGTTGGTTGTTGGTTGGTAGTTGTTGGTTGTTGGTTGTTGGTTGTTGGTTGTTGGTTGTTGGTTGTTGGTTGTTGGTTGTTAAGCTAAACCACATTTGAATTGGGTATTATCTGTTGCCTGTTGCCTTTGCCCAAATCCTGATACGCAGTTTAAATGCACATCAGCTTATTGTTTGTGAGGCAACTGACAAACAACAAACGACAAACAACAAACAACGAATAACAAAATTTAAGGATTTTGCTGAATGTATTGAAGGATACCACGAGCGATCGCTTGGGCCATTTGGCTACGGTACGTTGGATTAGCAAGTTTGGCAGAATCATCTCGACCTGTAAGAAAACCCACTTCCACTAAAATTGATGGCATGGAGGATCTTCTCAACACATAAAACCGGGCTTGTCTCACGCCTCGGTTGCCCACATCCACACTTTGTAAAATGCTATTGTGGACGGTTTGAGCGAGACGCTGACCGCTAGAGTAATAGTAGGTTTCTAATCCATTCACCTCTGGACGGCTAAGACTAATTGCATTGGCGTGGATGCTGACAAACAAATCCGCATTAGCCCGTTCCGCCATTTGGACTCGCCCTTCCAGACTGACAAAGGTATCATCAGAACGGGTTAAAATTGCCTGAACCCCCTGTTGTTCCAAAATCTGGGCAACTTCGATAGAAATCGGTAAAATTACATTTTTTTCTTGTACTCCCCCAATCCCAATCGTTCCCGGATCTTTGCCACCATGTCCCGGATCGACGATCACCAGAATGCGACTGTTGGGAACCCTGGGTTGGGAGATGGGTGGGTTTGGGGATGTGACAGGGGGTGTTGGGAATGAGGTGGGTGGCGGGACGGGAATGGAGGCGTTTGGAGGTAATACCGCGCTTCGCTGTTGTACTTGGATGGCAAGGAGGCGATCGCTGACTTGGTTCAATTCCCCCAGTTGAGTGCCAGGACTCGGTTGTGCCAGAATAACTACAGTGCGAGAGTCTTGCTGTCGGAGCAGGATTCGTGATAAAGGACTATTAGGAGTAAGCTGGGGACCTCTGACTTGTTGAGCCAGTTGAGCGTCAAAGAGGGTAATTCGATACGCACCAGTAGTCGCATCCCAAGTAGTCGTTCCTGTAATTCGCCGATCCGCCTGAATTAAGAGTTGAGTTTGATTGTTCCCTAGTTCAACGGACTGAATTGTGGCTAATTGAGTATTAGAAACGGGTTGATTGGGTGTTCCCGATCTGGGTGGAGTTGATATTAGCGGATTATCTAGATTAGACGCAGAAGTACCTTGGGGTAAAACGACAATACCCCCCGTACTGCTAAATATCGCCTGCCAATCTGGACTGTCACGGGTGACATTCAACGTCATCCGTACCGCTGGGGGAGAGGTTTTAGTCTGAGAGAATTGGATTTGACTCACCCCGTAGCGATTAACCACCACATTTTGCCCGGAGAGATTCGTGGGAAATGTGATACCTTCCAGGTCAATATCAATACGTTGGCGATCGCGGCTGCGTTGTACCTTAATAATTCTCGGTTCGCCGCCACTGGTGCGGACAAAAAATCCATCCCGTGTTACCTGAAACCCGTCCAATACCGTCCCGGATGTGGTTCCTGGATTTGGGGGAGTCGGTTGAGGAAATTGAGTCGTTGGCGGATTAGGGGATGGTGGTAGGGGAGGGGGTTGTTCTATGCGCTGAGGTGTTGGTAAGTCTACCGTCCATTGGGTGGGCGAGGTTCCCCGGAATTTAACCTGCTGGGGGTCTAGGGTATAACCTGGGGCTAACTCTATTACAATCCGAGTCGTTTGGGCATCAAATTGTCCCACTCGGACTTCCCGAATCGCCCCTCCCACGAACTGATTGGCCGTCCCTCGGCCCAACCGAATCCCCGGTAGATCGACCACCACCCGCGTTGGATTCGCAATCAATTGTGCCCTAGGTTGAACCCCTTCGTCGGTAGTAAATACCAATCGGTTCTGATTGCTGTCAAAACGCCAGAATACCAGTTGACGTGCTTGAACAACCGATGAAAAAAGAAAAACGCTCAAAAAGCTGGGGAGTAGCAGTAGCCAGCGAAATCTCACAATTATTGCTCCTAACTTAAAGCTCGGTGCTTTCATCAACAGAGTAGTTGGATGATTAGCGATACTCAAGAACGTGGCTGAGGTGAAAATAGAATACTCGTTTTTTCGAGTTTGTCAATACCAAACGATGAGTTCCAATGATAGGGATGGTTAATGGCTAATTCCTAATTGTTCACATTGCTCATTACTCATGGTTAATAGCCTGTCTTCCATTAGCCACCCTAATCCGGGAACTAGCAACTTAGGTTATTGAGGTATCTCGCTGATGGAAACAGCCAACCTTAAGGGACGTACACTGATAAATTTAAGTTTCAGAAAAACTAGTAAATAGTTTGGTTTGATTTGGGGGAAGGGAGTAACTGTTCAAAATCCTTTAACGTTTAACTTTTAACCTTGCCCCCATATTCCACTAAACCTACCTACTCCCTACTTAGGAGTAGATACAGTCTCTGGTTCCTGAAACACCAATCGTAAAAATGGGGGTGCGACAAACGTCGTCAAAATGACCATCATAATAATAGCCGCCTCCATCGCGGGGGACAGAACTCCACTTGCCGAACCGACACCTAAAAACACCAGTCCTACTTCACCTCTAGGAATCATACCTACACCAATGGCGAGTCGGTTAATTCCCGGTTGACCGAAAACGGTTAAACCCGTGATTACCTTACCAATAATCGCAACGCCAATCAGGAAAATTGCTAAAACTAAACCTTCCCGGTTGCTAGGAATGGCTGGATTCAAAACACTTAAATCGGTTTTAGCCCCCACCGTAACAAAGAAAATGGGTACAAACATATCGGCAATGGGAATAACTTGTTCTTCCAATTCCCGACGCTTATCTGTTTCTGCCAAAACCAATCCCGCTGCAAAGGAACCCAAAATCGCTTCTAAGTGAATCGCTGCCCCAATATAAGACAGGATAAAGGCAAAAATTAACGCCGTCAGCAATAACTGACCGCGAGTTTTCATTTCATTCACTAAAGCAACAAAGTAAGAACCTAAGAAGCGACCTAATAAAATAGCACCAACCAGGAAAACACTCGCACTAATAATCAGGTAAATAACATTAGCGATCGCAATTTCCCCCGTCTTCGCCAAACTCGCTACCACCGCCAGTACAATGATTCCTAAAACATCATCGAGAACCGCTGCACCAATAATAATTTGACCTTCAGTTGAACTAAGTTGACCAATTTCTGCTAAGACTTTAGCCGTGATCCCGATACTTGTCGCTGTCAACGCCGCACCTGCAAAAATTGCTGGCACAACGGGAATATCAAATAAGTAAACTAAACCCGCCGTACCCGCTGCAAAAGGCGCAACAACCCCAACTACCGCTACAACAGCCGCTTGTGGACCAACTCGAATCAGTTCTTGGAGGTCAGACTCTAGCCCAATTTCAAATAGCAGAATGATAACACCCAGTTCTGCTAAAACAGAAATAACTTCACTCTGAACTTGAAATACTGATGTTGCCGACTCTGGAGTTAAATCAGCCGTCGCTTCTAGAAATTTGACTATTAGGGAGTTCGTCGCATCAGCACCTGCTTCTGGGAAGATGAGGAGTTGTAGAGCAGACACTCCGACTACGACACCACCAACAAGTTCCCCTAATACAGGAGGTAAGTTAATCCTGGCACAAATCTCACCACCGAGTTTACTGGCGAAGTAAATCACGACTAAACTCAACAATACGCCAGCTAAAATTAGTGAACTATTTTCGGCTTCGTTAGGTGTTGCCTCACTAGCAGCGGCTAATAGCGGCTGATAAGGTTCTAATAATGGAAGCGATGGGATAGGGGCGAAGAAATTTACCCAGGTAGTTAGATCAGCCATTAGTTATGAAGAAATCATCTTTCAGTCTAAGTTGTGTGTAGTATAAGCTTGTAGTACGAAATTCGGCTAGAGCTATTAGTCCTTTGTCATGGGTCAGGCTAGGGTATTTAGGGTATTTTTAGGGCTAAACGTTTGTTTGTAAACCCTCTCTAACGGTCTGGAATCTTTAAATCTTGTAGTCAATTGGGTATGGAGTGACCTCTTTGCCTTACAATGACCTACTGCGATCGTAACTAGTCACTGGTCACTGGTCACTGATCACTGTTTATTGATAAGCTGTCCTGCATTAATTTATAGCAAGGCACGATTGGCGTAGCTCATCTTAACCCCCCTCTATTGGATAATGTCTAAGGTTCTTGTCTCCGACCCTATTGATCAAGTTGGAATTGATATCCTCTCTCAAGTGGCTCAGGTTGATGTCAAAACCAATCTATCGCCTGATGAACTCGTGAGGACTATCTCTGAGTATGATGCTCTCATGATTCGCTCTGGTACGCGAGTCACTCAAGAGGTGATTGAAGCGGGTAAACAACTGAAAATTATTGGACGTGCTGGTGTTGGTGTTGATAATGTCGATGTCCCAGCCGCAACCCGTCAGGGTATTGTCGTTGTTAATTCCCCTGAAGGAAATACGATCGCTGCTGCTGAACACGCCCTAGCGATGATGTTATCCCTATCGCGGCATATCCCCGAAGCGAATCAGTCGGTGAAAAATCATCAGTGGGATCGCAAGCGCTTCATGGGTACTGAAGTGTATAAGAAAACGCTGGGTGTCGTGGGTTTAGGGAAAATTGGCTCCCATGTGGCTACGGTAGCACGAGCAATGGGCATGAAGTTATTAGCGTATGATCCCTTTATCTCCTTAGAACGAGCGGATCAACTCGGTTGTCGCGTAGTAGACTTGGATTTACTCTTTCAGGAATCCGATTACATCACCCTACACGTCCCCAAAACAGCAGAAACAACCAATTTGATTAATGCTGAAGCGATCGCTAAAATGAAACCTTCGGCTCGAATTATTAATTGTTCCAGAGGCGGCATTATTGACGAGGAGGCACTGGCAGAAGCCCTAAAAACAGGTAGAATTGCCGGGGCAGCGTTGGATGTATTTGCATCGGAACCGTTAGGAGAATCTTCGTTGCGATCGCTGACCCAAGAAGTCATCCTTACTCCTCACCTCGGTGCATCAACCGCCGAAGCCCAAACCAATGTCGCTATTGATGTGGCTGAACAAATTCGGGATGTTCTACTCGGCTTACCCGCTCGTTCGGCCGTGAATATTCCCGGACTCTCTCCCAATGTATTAGAAAAACTCAAACCTTACATGAGGTTAGCAGAAACTTTAGGCAACCTCGTCAGTCAATTAGCCGGAGGACGAATTGAGTTACTCAATGTTCACTTGCAAGGGGAGTTAGCCACTAATAACAGCCAACCCCTCGTGGTAGCATCCCTCAAAGGTTTACTATCTCAAGCCCTGCGAGAACGAGTAAACTATGTGAATGCTTCCATTGAAGCCAAAGAGCGAGGAATTCGGGTGATTGAAACGCGGGATGCGTCAATTCAAGATTATTCAGGGGGTTCCTTGCATCTCTCGGCGAAGGGTTCTTTAGGAGAACATTCGGTAACGGGGGCGTTATTAAGCGATGGTGAAATTCATATCACCAGTATCGATGAATTCCCGATTAATGTCCCTCCCAGTCATTATATGCTGTTTACCTTGCACCGCGATATGCCAGGAATTATCGGCAAAATTGGCTCGCTCTTAGGCAGTTTTAATGTCAATATTGCCAGTATGCAAGTTGGACGGAAAATTGTTCGGGGTGATGCGGTTATGGTACTCAGTATTGATGATCCTCTACCCGAAGGAATTTTAGGGGAGATTACCAAAGTCCCCGGTATTCGGGATGCTTACACGGTAACACTGTAGTTTATTTTGGATTTTGGATTTTGGATTTTGGATTATAAACGGTTGGAACTCAACCAATTTTTTTTGATTCCAACCCCCCAACCTAAATCTAAAATCTAGAATCTAAAATCTAAAATCGTATGGTAAATAGCTGGTGGGAAATTCAAATTCTCTCGGACCCAGCCTTAGAGGATTTAATCTTCTGGCGGCTGGAAATGTTTGGCTGTCGGGGAATGTCCTCACAGATTAAGGGAAGTTCTCAACTGGTACGGGCGTACTTACCCGAAAGTCAAGCCCAGCTATTAGATTTAGCGGCATTATCTCTATGGTTACGTCAGGATGCCCTAACCGTGGGGCTACCCATCCCCGCCACCCAATGGCATCTTATTGATGAAGAAGATTGGTCAAGTAGTTGGAAGCAGTACTGGGAACCCCAAGAAATTGGCGATCGCATCTTAATTTATCCCGCTTGGTTGCCAGTCCCTGAACCTTCAGAACGACTGCTTTTACGTTTAGATCCCGGTGCAGCGTTTGGTACGGGAACTCATCCCACAACTCAATTGTGTCTAGAAGCGTTGGAAATGCGATTAGGCTATGGTAATAGTGAGGGGATTATCGCTGATATTGGGTGTGGCTCAGGTATTTTATCCATCGGGGCTGTATTATTAGGAGCGACGAATGTTTATGCAGTGGATATTGACCCGTTAGCGGTACGTGCTGCTCGTAGTAATCGGGAACTTAATCAAATTAGTCCTGAACGGTTAATTGTGGAACGGGGTAGTGTTGATCGGGTGATGAAGTTAACAGGTGGTAAACCTGTAGATGGAATTTGCTGTAATATTTTAGCTGAAATAATTCTAGATTTAATTCCCGGAATAAGTGCGATCGCTAGTCCTAAATGTTGGGCAATTATTAGTGGTGTTTTGTTAGATCAGGCTAAACCCATTGCTGATACTTTGGAACAACATAATTGGGTCGTTGCTACGCTTTGGAAGCGTCAAGATTGGTGTTGTTTTAATATTCGGCGGCAATGAGAGCGATCAGGCTTTATCATCGAAGAATAAAATAGATATTAAATCGCAGCAATTTTGAGAAAAGATAATGGTTGTAGAACGTTGGACAGATGGAATGCTTGATGAGTTAGCATCAAGTGTTAGTGAGATGCGTGAAAGCATTACTGAGATGCGCGAAGGTATGAGTGAAATGCGCGAAGGTATGAGTGAAATGCGCCAAAGTATCACGGAAATGCGGGAAGGTATGAGTGAAATGCGTCAAAGTATCACGGAAATGCGGGAAGGTATGAGTGAAATGCGGGAAGGTATGAGTGAAATGCGGGAAGGTATGAGTGAAATGCGCCAAAGTATCGATGGTTTGAAAATAACGGCTCAAGCTTTACTACAGGTAGCTGCTCAACATCAGCAAGACATCGGATTAGTGAAACAAGATATAGAATTGCTCAAACAACGTCAAGCAGAAACGGATCAAAGATTTAACATTTTGTTGGAAGAATTGCGCTATTTGATTCGAGGTAATCAAGGAGAATAGAGAATACCATCGAAGCTAACTCCACAACATGAGAGACTGAATCAAGAATCTTTACGGATAGTCAGAGTATTGCGTGGGAAAGTTTGAGTAGGGAGATTCGAGCATTCTGTACTTTTTTTTGAACGCAGTTGACAGTATTCTTAGACTGGAAAGGGCAATTTTAAGCTCAAGCTAAGACCCATACTCCCTCTCAAGACCACCTGATTCATCGGTTTATTCATGTTTTTGAGGATTTCTTCCCGCCAGCGACACTACCTTTTTACCCAACCTCGCCACTCTAAAAGTCGATTCGTCTACTGGATGCTACCGATCCTAACGATTTCCCTGATTTGTGGCTACAAGCAAATTCAAAGTTATTTTGTGCAACCGGAAGCGATCTTAGTTTTAGGCGGGGAAGAAGAACGAGAACTGTTTGCCGCTCAGTTTGCTCAAAAGCATCCCGAACTTCATATCTGGGTGTCTTCAGGTAGTCCAGAATGGTACACGAAAAAGGTTTTTGCTAAAGCGGAAATTCCCCGAAATCACTTGCATATTGACCATCAAGCAACAGACACGGTAACTAATTTCACAACCCTAGTTGATGAGTTGCAAGCGAAGGGAATTGATGGTGTTTATTTAATTACCTCAGATGACCATATGCCTCGCGCTCGTGTTATTGGTGAAATTGTTTTTGGTAGTCGAGGAATTGTCATCAAACCTGTGCCTGTCCCTTCTAAACGCGATCCCGAACCTATTGAAAAATGCCTGCGAGATGGTGCAAGAGCCTTACTTTGGGTAACGACTGGTCATACAGGTGCTACTCTAGGTCAAACATCAGGGATTCTTAAGAAGTAGGGAGTGGGCTAATGGCTAATGGCTAATG
>DNGI01000461.1:28785-28935 GCA_003486645.1 Cyanobacteria bacterium UBA11370
TCGCTAATCGCTAATCGCTAATTATTTTAAAATACCTATGGTGCTAGTTCTTGAATCAAAACGTAAGGTTGCACAATTAGAGCTTGGAAGCGCTTTGTTTCATCACTATTCCAAGACGCGAGTTGATCGGGAAAAGGCTTGTGTACTTGT
>DNGI01000461.1:29195-29373 GCA_003486645.1 Cyanobacteria bacterium UBA11370
ACAGATACAACATCATCACGAGCGATCGCCATCCCAACATCCAACAAGTCTAGTTCTTGAGTGACAAAAATAATAAAATCTCGTTTTGCATGAGGCATCAGGCAGTCCCATGTAGCTTCATCAATGGCTTGTGCGAGTTCGGCTTTTAAATTTTGCATTAGTTGTTGGTTGTTGGTTG
>DNGI01000063.1 GCA_003486645.1 Cyanobacteria bacterium UBA11370
GATTTACTTTATAAATAGCCTCTAAGTGAACTGAACTAGTTACCAGGATTAGCCTAAGCACTAAAGATAATCTTGCAAATTGCTTCTATCATCACAAAAAAACTATGACCACAACCCCTAAAACTTCCAGAAACCAAACCCGCCAGCGAATTCATCAACAATCAAATCTACCAAAAAACCATGCCTCAAGGGAAACACAGCACCCTACAAATCCGACTTGCCGATACAATCAATCAAGCAGAATTTCCTCTATTTTCATGGCTGAAATTGGGGCAGCATTTTTAAATTAGAATCAGAAACTATAGTTTAATCGCTACAATAATCACAAACCCTAAAAAATTAACCTCATGCAGATACAATTCCGTGAGTATAACCCCTTCGATTTATGGATTTGGCTAGAATTTAGCACCGTCCCCTCCTCTATGGAAAAAGAATACCTGGAAGAACTCTTCAACTCCTGGTTTTACTTAGGCAAATTAGGCGGATTTAACGCCGAAAACCTCCAAGTTCAGGACGTGGGTGTTGATGTTAGTTACATGGAGTATGACGACTCGGAAGAGGATAATACTCTCATGGCATTAATGCACAATAAGAGTGAGTTTGAGTATGAAGGAACCTGGGGACGCTGCTGGTTTGATTTAGGTACGAGTGATGCGATCGCACTCGATATCTTAATCAATGCTCTCAAACAACTTTCTAAAGAATATATTCAGATTGAACGATTAATCATTGGCGGTGAAAACGAAGATTGGTCAGTAGGGACTAAGAGACAGTCCCTTTTCTACGAATCTCACGACGACGGAAGATCGTAATCGGTTGTTAGTGATGAACTAGTGGTTATTCATTATTAGCTATTGTCATCAGCCTCCAAACTAACAACAAACAACCAAAAACCAAAAACCAACAACCAACAACTACCGAAACATACTACTTACCGAATTATCTTCATGAATTCGCCAAATTGTTTCCCCCAGTAAGTTCGCTACCGAAAGTACCGTTAACTGTTCAAATCGCTTTTCTTCACAGACGGGAATCGTATTTGTCACAATCACTTCTTCAAATATCCCACTCGAAAGGCGATCAATAGCGGGTGGTGAAAAAACCGCATGAGTAGCACAAGCATAAACCTGACGCGCACCTTCTTGACGCAGAATCTTTGCCCCAGCGGCGATCGTCCCAGCCGTATCAATCATATCGTCTACGAGTACCGCTGTTTTACCCTTCACATCACCGATAACATTCATTACTTCCGCGATATTGTGCGCTTGTCGCCGCTTATCGATAATTGCTAAAGGAGCATCATTTAACTTTTTAGCAAATGCCCTCGCTCTAGCAACACCACCCACATCCGGCGAAACAACCACAATATCAGATAATTGCTTACTCGCCAGATAATCCAAGATTACAGGTGAACCGTAAACATGATCAAACGGAATATCAAAATAGCCCTGGATTTGAGCCGAATGTAAATCCATTGCTAAAATCCGATCAGCACCCGCCTCAGTAATTAAATTCGCAACTAACTTCGCCGTTATCGACTCACGCCCAGCCGTTTTCCGATCCGCTCTGGCATACCCATAATAGGGGATCACCGCCGTAATTTGTCGTGCCGATGCTCTACGACACGCATCAATCATAATCAACAATTCCATCAAGTGATCATTCACAGGCTGGCAAGTTGGCTGAAGTAGATAAACGTCACACCCCCGAATTGATTCCTGAATTTGGATATATAACTCTCCATCCGCAAATCGCTTGCGAACCATCGGACCCAAATCCATACCCAGATAGCGAGACACTTCCATCGAAAGTGGAACATTAGCAGAACCGGAAAAAAGCCGCAGGCGATTGTTTTCAGCAATCAGCGGTAACACAGGCTGAAGTGTTAAGGTGGCAGTATGGCTCACAGCAGACCCTCGAAGCTCATTTCAACGCAATCTTAGCATTACCAGTTATCAAGAGTTCTAATATTTTTAAGTTAATCAATCATTGCGGAAAAATTACGAAGTCTTCAAAACGCTCATAAATCTACCCTTAAAAATAATAGCAATTAACGTGTTTGTTAAGCTTATCCTTAGCAAAACTATAAAATAAGAATATAACCTTCATCTTTTAATTTTATATAAAAAAACTACACAGATCTTTAAGTAATCCTGTGAGATTGAGCGATTTTAGATCCCCCACTTCTTAAAGAAGTCGGAGATCTCTCGTTGAGTACAAGTTCTGATTGAAATATATTTAATTAAACCTACCACTAGACTGACTATGATAACTCATAGCAGTATTTCAATCCCTACCCAACCAACCCGATGCTTCTCCAAACTCCACCCAAACGAACTGAACCCGTTGTTACCTGGGAAAAACTCCCAGAAGATTTTATTTTACCTGACGATCCTGTGGAAAATATTGTACAACCCCCCGTTGCTGCTGGGCTAACCGATGCTTTAGGTGCAGCAAATCGTATCCAAGCCCAAATGCTCATTGCCTCTAATTTTGGTCTGGTGGCAACGATCAAGAAAAAAACCGTAGTTAAAGCACCTGACTGGTTGTATGTACCCCGTGTATCACCTGTTGCTGAAGGGGTAGTCCGCCGCAGCTACACCCCTAATCTAGAGGGTGATCCGGTAGCCGTAGTGATGGAATTTCTTTCAGAGACTGATACCGGAGAATACTCCCTCCGTCCCACCTATCCTTACGGCAAGTTTTATTTTTACGAGCAGATTCTTGCAGTTCCAACCTATGTGATTTTCGATCCCTATGAACCTGCCTTAGAAGTGCGCCGTCTCCAAGAGGGGAAATATGTCTTGCAGGAACCTTCCCCAGAAGGACGATACTGGATTCCAGAACTTGAGCTATTTTTAGGGATTTGGCATGGTACGAGGCTAGGGTTAACCATTCACTGGTTGCGCTGGTGGGATTCAGAAGGAAATTTGCTGTTGTGGAGTTCAGAACAAGCTGAACAAGAACGCCTTCGCGCTGAGGAAGAACGCCTTCGCGCTGAAGCAGCGATCGCCCAACTCGAAACCCAACAGCAACGCAATGAATCCTTGGTCGCTAAGTTACGAGAGTTAGGTATTGATCCAGATACTTTGTAGTAAGAGAGGGGGAGAGGGGGGAGGGGTAAATATTAAGATACTTCTCCCTTATCATCCTTATCCTCTCCCAACCCGTTAATTTAAGGTTTACAGACTACTAGTTTTAACAAAACCAATACACCAAAACTATGATGTAAAACAGCTTAACCGCTCATAGAAACCTAGTCACATCTACTCAAATGTAGACAAAGCTAGACATCTACGTTTGTAATCTTAGTCCAAAGTCCTAAAACTACAGGGATAAACGGCAACCCCTCTATCCCATCCATAAAGTTTGGGATTACTTTACGAGCTATATTTATACTTCCATTGGTGTCAGCATTAATTGTTCTGCCAGTAGAAGTTTTGTATAGACCCCGTTGAACACGCTGGCCACTAAAAACAGGTTTGAAGTCAGTTTTATTGTTGAAAACTGGGAGCTGATCACCATCCAATGCACTTGCTTTACTGGTATAACTTTCTTCGGTCAAAACCACTTCAATACCTGCTAATTGTGCTTTATAGGTTAGTAAACCGATTAATTTAGCGTGTGGAATCTTGGTAAATTCTTGATTGTTCTTTTTGCCAATATTGATGTCTTGTTTCCAGCCTGAGTTATTCCCAATAATCACCTGACCAATATCATTTAATTGACACCAATCAATCACCCTACGGCTAACAGCATGGAGATAGTTATCAATTCTTCTATCACGCTTGCTGTTCAGTTCTTTAACCTGTCTCCAAGCTTCTATCGATTGTGCTTTTGCCACTCTTTTGTTAAAGAATTGATTAATACTTTTCAACGGTCTACCATTAACCAAAAGCGGCTTAATGCCGGAATGATTGGATGTTATAGCCATTAAATTGTTTAAACCAAGGTCTACACCAGCCACATATTTACCCTTCGATTTCACCGGGTCATCAACCGTGTAAACAACTTCAATAACGTAGTGATTTAGCTTCGGAACAATCCTGACTTGGTTGATATTTTTAGCTTGTGTCGGCAACTGAATATTAGCTTGAGAAAGCTTAACAATCCCTTGAGTCAAAGCGGGTTTTGAGATGGCATCTATTGGATAGATAACCACATTTCTGCCACGTTCTTTAGGCTTATATCCAGGCATTCTGGGTTGACCTAGATATTTCTCAGGATGCTTTGACCAATCTTTTAGAGCTGCCAACCATCCTTTCCAAGCTTCTGAAACTTTACGAACAATCTGCTTACTAACTTTAGTCGGCAAATATCGATAAGCTTCTAAATTCTTGGTTTGATTGTAAATATCAATTGAGTTGTAATACTTTTGAGTTTCAAAAAAGTATTGTCTTTGAACATAGTTAGCCGCATTGTAAAGATGCTTGGATTGTAAGGCTAAATAATCACATTCCTTCCAAAACTTATGGTGTTTGTTAATAACGTGCTTCTCAACTAATTGCATTTGACTCGACCTCTCAAATGACTTATACTCATATCGTATATGAGTAAAATAAGAGGTGTCAAGATGGCAGGGAAAAAGATTTACGATCAGCCGAAACGTAGATTTACCATGACTTTGACCGAAACGGCGATCCAATGGCTTGAGCAAAAGCAGTTAGAGCTAGGGGCAAACAGCTTAAGCGATGTGGTGGAACGGATGGCTCGAAAAAAAGCTCCCCAAAAGGTTAACAATGGGTAGCTTTGGATAGATATTAGGTTACAGTATTAAACCCCTTGTAACCCAAGAAAGCACACTAATTCATCCCCCCATCCCCCACTCTCCCCATC
>DNGI01000064.1 GCA_003486645.1 Cyanobacteria bacterium UBA11370
GCAAATACGGGATGCTCCCAATTCCTACAGCAGCTAAAAGCAATTTATGTAAACTTATCAAAAGCGATATCAATTTCTGTAAACTTTTGTGTGGCGAATGAAAATTGGTATCCACTCACAGGCATATAATCAACCCCAGAGTTTGAAAAGCTCATCAATACACAACTACCCAATCAAAAGTTTTTAGGAGCTGGGTAGATTCTTCACTGCTAAGAGCTCACAAATCAACGCAAGGAGTTTTTTGCTCTCAGTTACCTGTTAATAGTTCTCTCTTTAAACCTTAAGGAGCCAATCATATCACACCTTTGGGAATTGTGCCTGTTGAAGGCAAAAATTTTTGATCAAAGGAGTTATTCAAATTAATGAGTATTCCGATTCAGGTGTCACCAGCGACAAACGATCTCACCCTGTCCCAGGATCAGACGTTTGCCGAAGTGGTGAAAGTCACTATCCCGAAATCTGGGGTAGTCCCGAAAGTCGATGTCTATTTTCTCGCCGACACGACCGGTAGCATGAATACAGCGATCGCGGCTGTCAAGAAGGGCATCGTCGATGCCATGACCCGAATCCAGGCATTAGGGTCAGATGTTTGGTTTGGAGTTGGCGACTACAAAGACTTTCCAGCCCCAGTTGCCAGCGAACATCCCTACGCCTTCAAGCACCAATGTAGCCTGAGTGCCAATATCGCCGCCGTCAAAGCCGCGATCGATGCCTGGACGACCTCTCCTGGTCAAGACACTCCAGAAGCTCAATTCTATGGACTCGATCAGGCAGCCCAACCACCAGGAGGTAACATCGGTTGGCGTGCAGATGCCAAGCGGGTGATTGTCTGGTTTGGCGACGCAGCAGGTCACGACGCAGTTTGCAAGGGAATTTCCAACCTATCCTACGACATTACCGAGGCATCAGTCACTGCCAAGCTAGTCGCCGAGAAGATTAAAGTGCTGGCACTGAGCATGAACACCAACTATCGTGCCCCAGCCGGACTCGACGACGAGCCTAGAAGCTCCTCCAGCGCGTTTAAGTCTAAATGCGGAGAACCAGGAGGCACTCCTGGACAAGGGACAAGAATTGCCACAGCCACAGGTTGCAAGCTAGTTCAAGGTGTGAGTGTGGATACGATTATCGACACGATTGTCACTGAATTGGCAGCACAGATCAACGTACTCGGCAACGTCAGTCTGGTAGCCAGCGGTGCCACCGCACCCTTTGTGCAAGCGATCGCACCTGTCGCTGGTTACAGTTCCCTCAGCAGAGACCAAGACCATGAAATTAGCTTTGACGTTTCCTGGCTTGGCAATGTCGCAGCCACTACTGAAGTTCAGGTCTTTAACGGTTCCCTCGACGTTGTAGTTGACGGCGAAATCGTTGGTGGCAAACCCGTCAAAATCACAGTCCCAAGTTCTGTTCCAGAACTACCCCCAATTGAACCAGAAGAGGAAGATATGGTAACACGCCCAGAAGATGTTTCCGGTACCTGGATGTTCATTCACCAAGTAACAGGTACTTATTTACAATCGATCGGTTACAATCCCGATGTCAACGATTATGTTCATGTCTGGAACCTTGATCCTCCCAATACTACAGCAGGATACCAAGGACACCTGTGGCTTCTGACCAAGCAGACCGATGGCACTTACTACATCCAGTGTTGGGAGAAAGATTTCACCTTCAAGGAGCAGTTGTATCTCCAAGCACCAGCCAAGCCTGGGAATGACGGATACCCAAGGTTGCAACGGCGCAGCCAAAGTGAGTTGCAGTCCTGGGTATTGGTTCCAGTCAGCGGCGATCCCGACACTTACGCGATCCAACCGAAGTCATTCCCCGAATATGCCCTAGGTCTGACAACCAATAATTGTCAAAACGGCATCAGTGTGGCTGCCAACCGCACCTGGGGAAAACCAACGTTCCATCACTATTGGCGACTGAGCAAGGATTACACTGGGGGGAACTAAATCTGATACGGAGTTGCGTTCAAATGGAGTAGGTAGCAAGAGCTTCTTGAATCTCAGATCTTGCACCAATCTTAATAACGTAGTGGCGTGGCACACCTAATTTGGTGGATTAGCCTAACATCCAGAAACCGTAGGGGCGCACCGACGTGCGCCCTATTTAATCTATTTAAATGTGTTTCTTAAGAGTTGAATGCAACTCCATAGCTTTTCTCTCTCACCTACCGAATGTAGGCTAAAATTGACTCATGAACCCAGTTCTCTTTCATCTCGCCTTTCCGGTTAGCGATATTGAGGAAGCCAAGGACTATTATGGCAATGGCTTGGGGTGTCAAATTGGACGGGAAACCTCCCATGCCGTAATTTTAAATTTATATGGTCATCAACTCGTCGCTCACCTGACTCATGAACCGCTAACCCCGCAACAGGGTATTTATCCTCGACACTTTGGGTTAATTTTTACGGCTGAATCAGATTGGGAAACCTTACTAGAACGAGTTCAACAGCGTCAACTTCCCTTGTACCAACAGCCTAAGTTACGCTTTCCCGGTCAAATTACAGAGCATCGGACATTTTTTTTACAAGATCCGTTTTATAACGTTATAGAATTTAAGTTTTACCGCCATACTGAGGCAATTTTTGGGAGTCGGGAGTTGGCAGCAATTGGCGATCGCATTTAAGGGGTTCAGATAAAGCCAATGCTACAGCTTGCAAACTCCGAGAATTTCTAACCATAAAACCATGAGCAAAAACTCGCACTTGTACTTCTCGACCCACAGGCATTTGTGAACTGCAAGCGGGCACAATAATGAAATCCCAAGGTGTCCAGATAGAGGTAAAGTTAATACGTTCCAATATAGCAGCGTCTTGATTCAAATCGTCTAAAAAAGTGCTACCGGGACGCATTTGAATGCACCCAGGACGGTTCCATAAGTAGGCCATCCGAGTCCCTTGATGGGGAGATGATATAGTAATAAAACGCTGCACCCGATCAATTCCACCCAGTCGTTGTACATAATAGCGAGTCACTAAACCTCCCATACTCAAACCAACTAAATCAATAGGTTGTTCTGATCCAAACGTCTTATTTATATAATTAGCGACTTGAGTTGCCAGTTGGTCTAGACCTAGAGTGGCATTATTAGGTTTGAGATCGAGAGTGTAGACACACCAACCTTGTTGGGTCAAATAGGCGGACATTTGGCGGAAAACGGCAGAGGTTCTGATAATTCCGTGAACTAGCAATACAGGATTACGGTTATTTGTATTATTCATAACTAAAGACTCTCCGCGCCCATCCTACATATCGAGTTTCTACATAAATCCTCTAGGGGAAATCTTAATATAAGAAAATAAGAAAAAAATAACATCAGAAAAGAAAAAAGGACCTACGCCCACGTCCAGACACGGAGATACTGCCTAATTACCTCAATCGCGTAAGCCCTTGGTAAGTCCTATGTGCTTAATTACCATTGTCAGCGCTTCTTGTCAGCCAGCGCCTCAGCAATATTTATTAATCTTTCTACGCCAATTAGCGGATTTACGGATGGCAAGTAGGAATGAGAGTTAGTACTATACCATTTTAGATTTTGGATGCAAGGATTTTAGGGATTAATCACTTCGCTTATAGTTGATCGCTTTTTGTCCGTTGTTCGTTGTTTGTTTCTCTCCCCCTCTCCCCCTCTCCCTATCTCCCCCTCTCTTGAATCTCAGGGACTGGATCGTAACCGCCGGGATGTAAGGGATGACAGCGCAAGATTCGCCGTATTGCTAGCCAGCTACCTCGCCAAATTCCAAAACGTTCTAGGGCTTGGATTGCATAGGTAGAACAAGTAGGGTGGAAGCGACAGGTTGGAGGAAATAAGGGAGAAATAAAGCTTCTGTAACCTTGGATCAGACGAATTAATACAATTTTCATCAGAAAAATGGGTAGAAACCCCGTCCTTCGAGGACGGCTTTACAGGGAATGTAGTAGAATGTGAGGTATGACTCAA
>DNGI01000199.1 GCA_003486645.1 Cyanobacteria bacterium UBA11370
TTTGCAAAAACGGGATGCTCCCCATGAGGACAGAGTTAATATTACTGAATTGGGGGACAATTCACATCAATGAGATAGCCTCCCGCCTCAATCACAAAATCATCGAAATCGCTATCATTACCTACTTCAACTTGTCCGCCATCCTCCCAGGATATGCGATTACCAGTGATAGTACCTTGTCTTCCTCCATCTAAACTACCCAGAAATCGGGCAAAATTTTGAGTAGATAAAACACCCCGTCGAGTTTGACCTGTAGAACTAACGGATTCGAGGAAGAAAACATATCGATTATTCGCTTTAAAGGTATATTCAGCTAACCGATTCGATACCGTTCCCCCATCAACTGTTCCCACATAATCGCTGCGGGAACCTAAATCATCCTGTCCGCGAGAAGAGGATTGAACCTGTCCTGTGCCAAAGGCATCATAAGGTTTAATTTCCCGAAATAGTACAGTTTCTTCCCCCGTTGTTTCATTTCTCACACCCAATGTTGCTAGATATGAACCATGAGATTGAAGAAATTCAAATTCAACAATAGTATCGACGGGAAATTGGACAATTTGATTTCCTAATGCTTCCTGTGCTTGAACGGGAGTGGTTAAGGAACCCACAAATCCTGCTATGATAGCTCCCATTAACCAATGAATTCCAGGGACACGCCCGTATTTATTTTCTGTCATCATTTCACCTCATTCTAATTACCAAAACCCTACCAGGTAAAAAACTCTGGATTTGACCTTGATCGTGCCGCTTCTTCTAACGTCACTCTCAACGATTCAGCTTCTGTTCTTAACTCTTCTAATTGCCGACAAGCGGTTGGCACAGCGACGGTTTCTGTATTGGGTTGTCGAGCAAATCGACGAGTTGGTGGGATATTTTGTTCGACTTGTGCGATCGCGGCATTGCAAGCTTGAAATGCTTGTTCTGATTCCGCATTAAGCTGTTGAACTCGTTCAAGTAAAGCCGGATCTAACTTACCATCCGTCTCAAATCCGGGGGCGGTATTATTCCAGATATTAGTACCTGTAATATCCGAATAACTACTATCAGCTTTAACAGGAGTCGTCGTTATCCCAATGGCAATAACTGATAGACTAACCACCCAACTTAAGGAATGAAATTTCTGCATTTTTCTCCTCCTACTTAAAACCGAATTGCCGTACCCGCACCAATCACAAATCGTGCTTCATCGCCAGCACCTGCTATATCACGCACGGCTGGAGTAATGACGAACGGAAAGTTTTTAAATGGTGCGATCGAAAGACCCAAGCCCAAATCTTGTCCTGTCCATTCGGCAATAAAACTAACAGGACGAACAACCCGAATTGCGACATTTCCAAACACATTAATATTGTTGTCGCCATCGTCAACTGCACCATTTGAGCGGAATTGTCCATCCCCAACCCCAACCGTAACAGCTACACGGCTGAAAAATTGGTTGAGAGATTCTTGAGTTCGGAAAACTTTAGTAATGACTCCATATTTGGATTGTTCAAAGTCATTCCGACCAATATTTAGGAATCCATTCCAACCCAAGGCGGCGGATAAATCTTGACCTAATCGACGATGCAACTTAGCATTAAATCCACCTTCGCCAAAGTCATCATCGGTCGTTTCTAAGGCATAGGATAACTCAAACCCTACCGCTTTATCAGCATCACCGACACCAATTCCTAAAGCGGCTGCACCTACAGAACCATCATCTTCTCGCACGGTAGCTTGATAGTTACCATTTAAAAAAACAGTGTTTCTATCAGCACCATATCCTACAGGAATATAGATACTTAAAGCCGGAGAAGCACCGAATTCTTCAAACGGTTCTGGTATTACCAAAGGAGTAATCGGTTGGGGACGGGGACAGCGACGGGTTACTCCGGCTTGAGCAATCTGATACCCTTCTGAGTTATTGACAGACTCAGCATTTTCAGTACTTTGAAACGCACAAGTTACATTCGTTTCAGGTTGGGCATCAGCAATGATTTGGTTAAGGTTTGATGCTGATGTTTGAGGTTGCAATTGCTCTGGTTGCAGTGCTTCTGCCTGGGATATTGCTGTTAAGGGAGATACCTGAGATTCAGGTAAATTTGCTTGAGCTGTTGGTAATTGAGTTAGGGTATTACTGTCGTTAATGACCTCAACTTTGGGGTTTTCTGCTAGATCAGTTTGGGAGATGGGTTTTGTTAATTCCTCTTCTGGACTAGCAATAAGGGATGAGAACCTGTCTTCATCCTCCTTTTGACTTACCGCCACGACTTCGGTAATCTGAGGCGATAAGGACGGTGCTGGTTCAGATTTTTGTGAGAGAAATTTTTCTTCTAAGGCTTCAATTGTGGCAATAGATTCTGGTTGGAGAAAAGTTGCTGTTGGACTATCAACAGAATGATCAGGGATGTTGGTTTCAAGGGTAGACCCTTGAGAATTTGGACTTTCATCAGCTTGAGCTGTTAGCCCTCCAGCTAAAATAGCTGTTAAGGTAAAAACAGCAAGGCAATAACAACGCATAAGTTCGCCTCACACAACACAAACCATTTCTATCGAGTCTGATGACAACGTAGATGTTCCCACCTAAGCATATGGGTTGATTTTGGTCAATACTACAAACGTTTACCTATTGATCCGGATAAACGGGTTATGTAACAGAATGGGATTGACTCTGAAAATGGGGGGTAGGGAGTAGGGAGTGAGGGAAAAAATCGTGGTAAATAATCTTAAGTATTAACTCATGTCAACAAATTTATTCTATCGAATTCCAGGACGCGCTTATTTATTGGTTGCTATTGGGATCTTTGCAGCGGCTAACTCAGTCATCCGTAAATTAACAGAACTTGGGGCGCAAAATTTAATTGACGGCAGAAATCCGATAGCATTCTGCAATGTTTTGTTTGTCGGAAATTTGTGTGCCCTCATCGCTCTAATTCTCATTTACAGGAAACAATGGAATGTTCAGTCTTTGAAGCAGCTTTCTGTCACAGATTGGTTAGGATTGACTGGGGTAGCTATTCTTTCTGGGGCATTGGCTCCCGCTTTAATATTTATTGCTCTTGAACAAACAATGGTCAACAATGTGGTACTCATTGGACGGATTGAGCCTCCTCTAATTCTAGCTTTATCAATAGTTTTATTAGGAGAACGGGTCAATGGTTGGGTAGTAGCTGGTGCGATTGTTTCGTTTGTCGGTGTTGTCCTGACAATAGTACTGCAAACACCACCATCAGATATGATTAATATGGGAAGATTTCAGATTGGAAAAGGTGAGCTATTTGCAGCAGGAGGCGCAGTTTCATTAGCGTTGTCCACTATTATTAGTAAAATTAAATTGCGGCAGATTCCGTTAGGAATATTTAGTATTTATCGCATGGCAATGGCAACGTTAATTTTCTTCATCGTTGTCATGATATTATTTGAACCGGGTCATTTGAGTGATGTCTTTTCTCCTTTCTTATGGCAATGGATGTTGCTTTATGGAATGGTCATTGTTGTCGGGGGTCAATTGTGTTGGTTTACGGGTTTAAAGACAACGGGTGCAGCGGATGTTTCTTTAGCTAGTTCCTTCAGTCCCATTGCAGGTATCTTATCAGCCTATCTGATTTTAGGAGAAGCACCGACTACTGCTCAATATATTGGTGGCGCTGTCATTATCGGTGGTATTGTTTTAAACCAAATTGGTGTTTTTCGCAAGCTTGATCAAACGATACATCCACCACAACTTAGTTCTGACAAAGAAATGGATATGGAAGTCGGATTTAAAGGAATTTAAAGAAATTTAACAAACTTCCAGCAAGCCAAGAATAGTTGTAAGCTGCCCTTAAATCTAAATTGCATAGTTAGGACTTACGCAGAAACTCTATATGTACGATGGGCAGTGGCCACCCTACTCCTATACTAAATTGCATAGTATTCAATTAGGGAACAAACCGTTAAACTCTCCCCCCCTCTCCCCATCTCCCCCTCCTCCCATCTCCCTATCCTTATGCCTAAATCTAAAAAGACTACCAAAGACCTTACTCTCACCGATCCCCAATATTACTTCAACCGAGAATTGAGTTGGTTGGAGTTTAACAACCGGGTATTACACGAAGCGATAGACTCCCGAACTCCCCTCTTAGAACGCCTGAAGTTCATGAGTATCTTTAGTTCAAACCTGGATGAATTTTTTATGGTACGGGTTGCCGGATTGAAACGGCAAGTAGAAGAGGGGGTTAGTAAGCTAACTCCTGATGGTCGAACTCCCAGTGACCAACTCGAAGGAATTAGCCAACGGTTACGTCCCATGGTAACGGAACAACATCAACATTTTGAAAAGGTACTGCGCCCTCAGCTTATTGAACAGGGTATTTACATACTCGATTATATGGATTTAACACCTGAACAGCGGGCTTATCTACAAAACTATTTTGAAGCACAAATTTTTCCGGTTCTAACCCCTCTAGCTGTTGACCCTGGTCATCCTTTTCCTTATATTTCTAACCTCAGTCTTAATTTAGCAGTAGTCATTAAAGACCCGGAAAAAGGAGAGGATTTATTCGCACGGGTGAAAGTTCCTAAAGTTTTACCTCGGTTTATGCCGCTTCCAGAACCCTTACGGAATAAACAAAATGGACAACGTGCAATTTGGACAGGGGTTCCTCTAGAACAAGTGATTGCCCATAATTTGGAATCTTTGTTTCCGGGAATGAATATTCAGGAATATCATCTATTCCGAATTACCCGAAATGCAGATTTAGCCGTTGAGGAAGATGAAGCTGATGATCTGATGTTAGCGATCGAACAGGGATTGCGGAGGCGACGTTTAGGGGGTTCAGTGGTACGAATGGAAACTCAATCCACCATGCCAGAAGGGTTGAAAGAAACGCTGATGGAGGAACTGGGGTTAGAGGAGACAGATGTTTATGAAGTAGAAGGTTTATTAGGATTGGGGGATTTAATGTCGTTTATGGAATTACCCGTTCCCCAACTCAAAGATCCGTCTTGGACACCCGTTATGCCACCGCGCCTACGATTGTCTTCAGGGGAAGAGGAAGGAGAAGATTTCTTCAGTTTGATTCGTAAATCTGATTTGCTGGTACATCATCCTTATCATTCTTTTAACGCAACCGTACAGCGCTTTATTACCCAAGCGGTTGAAGACCCACAAGTTCTAGCGATTAAAATGACATTATATCGAACGTCCGGCGATTCCCCGATTGTCAATGCCCTGATTACTGCGGCTGAAAATGGCAAACAAGTGGTAGTATTAGTAGAACTAAAAGCCCGTTTTGATGAAGAAAATAATATTAATTGGGCACGGAAGTTAGAACAAGCTGGGGTACACGTTGTTTACGGTTTAGTGGATTTAAAGACTCACACTAAAATAGTGTTAGTGGTGCGTCGTGAAGAAAAGAAGATTCGTCGCTATTTCCACATCGGTACAGGAAATTACAACTCGAAGACCGCGAGACTTTATACGGATTTAGGACTGTTAGGTTGCTGTAATGATTTGGGTGCAGATTTAACCGATTTATTTAATTATTTAACAGGTTACTCGCGCCAGCGATCCTATCGAAAAATGCTGGTAGCGCCTGTAAATTTACGCGATCGCATGACGGCGATGATTCAGCGTGAAATAGACAACTGCAACAATGGAGGGACAGGCAGAATTGTTGCTAAAATGAATGCCTTAGTAGACCCAAAAATTATTGCAACTCTCTACGAAGCCTCCCAAGCTGGGGTACAAATTGACTTGATTGTACGAGGAATTTGCTGTCTACGTCCGGGTATCAAAGGATTGAGTGAGAACATCCGAGTAATTAGTATTGTGGGGCGTTTTTTAGAACATTCGCGGATTTTTTACTTTTACAATCAGGGACAAGAAGAAGTATATATTGGAAGTGCCGACTGGATGCCCCGGAATTTGGATCGACGAGTGGAAGCGGTTGTCCCCGTCGAAAACCCTGAGATTGTTAAAGACTTGCAAGAAATTTTGGGAATTATGCTGGCAGATAACCGTCAAGCATGGGAATTACAATCGGATGGTCAATATATTCAACGTCAACCAGGGGATGTTAAAGAGCAATCCTCTCAAAAGATATTAATGGAAATGGCAATGCAATCGCCTGGGGTGAGTTAAGAGAATGGGGAGTGGGGAGTAGGGAGTGGGGAGTG
>DNGI01000164.1:0-13617 GCA_003486645.1 Cyanobacteria bacterium UBA11370
CCCCTCTCCCCAACTCCCCAACTCCCCCTCTCCCCATCCCTTCACTACAGCGCATAATAATAATTAGAGAGTGTATTAAGTAAGGTAACAATGCCCAAAGCAATCTGGAATGGTGCGGTTCTTGCCGAAAGTGACAAGTGTGTTGTTGTGGAAGGTAATCAATACTTTCCCCCTGACTCGATCAACCAGGAGTATTTTAAGGACAGTAGTACTCATACAACTTGTCCCTGGAAAGGTCAAGCCAGTTATTACACGATTGAGGTGGATGGACAAGTGAATAAGGATGCCGCTTGGTACTATCCAACCACGAAAGATGCAGCGAAAAATATTGAAGGATATGTGGCGTTTTGGCGAGGGGTAAAAGTTGAGGTGTAGTTAGAATTCGTTGAGTTTATGATTGAGAATCTCCTGTTCTAGCGCTTGCTGTTAATGGGAGATTCTCACACTTACACTACTTACTTAATCTGAATCTGAAAAAAGATATTCTAGATCTTGACGACCACTCACAACCCGCAAAATCTCGACCCTATCATCAATTACCCGATACAAAATCACGTAGCCATCAAGCGGTAGTCCACGCAAATCAGGTTTAATATGCCTATAGCTACGCCCCATATTGGGAAACTGCACTAAATTCTGGCACTTTTTATTAAATTCTTGAAATAATCTTTCTCCCACCTCAATATTGCGCTCTAGAAAATATTCCGCAATTTCATCCAAATCTCGGCTGGCTGAAAGAGTAATAATATACTTCTTCATTCCCGCACTTCTCTCGCTTGGCGAAATTTATCTAGTAATTGATCTACAAAAGTTTCACCATCTAAGATTTCTTCCCTGTCAATTTCTGCAATTGCTATATCAACCTTTTGACGAGTTTCTTCTACCCAGTGACTATATTCAGCACTAAGTTTTTCAAGTAACCGAAACGCCACATCAACCACTTCATCAGCATTAGCAAATCGACCATTAGCAATTTGAGCTTTAATGAACATTTCTTGTTCTGGTTTCAGTGTGACCTTCATATATAGCTAGTCTATTTGATTCGTGAACAACGAAAGACAAGGAGGACAAGGAAGAAAAGGGAGAGGTATTTTACAAATCATTTAGACTGGCTATAGGCTTCCTCCAAGGCACAAATAACGGCTCTCCCTTACTCTTGGGGACAATGCAAGCTTTTGATCTAGTCTGATCAAGGTTTTAAGCCTTCGTATTCCACTAAATTTGTATCAAAAAAATACGTTATTCCCCAAGCATTCGGGAGAGCCAAATATTATAGAGACGCGACTAATCACATCTCTACAAAGCATCCTGAATTATGCAACTCTTAAGCTAAAGCCATCGCAGGTTGAGGCCAACGTCCTACGGCTTTACCAATGACTGACAGTTCTTGCACCAAGCGATCAAAGCGATCCGGTGTCAACGATTGTGGCCCATCCGATAACGCCTTAGCTGGGTTGGGGTGAACTTCAATCATTAATGAATCAGTACCCGCTGCGATCGCCGCCATTGCCATTGCGGGTACGTATTCTGCCCGACCTGTACCGTGACTGGGGTCAATCATAATCGGTAAATGGGTGAGCGATCGCAATACAGGCAATACCGATAAATCCAGCGTATTTCGAGCATATTGCCGATCAAACGTCCGAATCCCCCGCTCACACAGAATTACATTTGGATTCCCGGCGGCTAAAATATACTCGGCTGCCATCAACCATTCTTCAATCGTGGCAGACATTCCTCGCTTCAGGAGTACAGGTTTCTCCTGCGCCCCTACTTTTTTGAGTAGGGAGAAATTCTGCATATTACGGGCACCAATTTGCACCACATCCGCCACTTCAGAAATCTTATCGAGATCGGCAGTATCCATCACTTCGGTAATGATACCCAAACCACTTGCATCCCGCGCCGCCGCCAGTAACCCTAGGGCACTTTCACCATGACCCTGAAACGCATACGGTGAGGTTCGAGGCTTATAAGCGCCACCTCGTAGGAAATGGGCACCAGCCGCCTTAACCCGACGTGCCGTTTCCACAATCATTTCCTCATTTTCCACCGAACAAGGGCCAGCTACAATGACCAACGGATGATGCTCGCCAAAGTGAATTGCTCCATTCGGGGTTGGCACAACAATATCACTCCCTTCACCGTGGCGATACTCCCGGCTAGCGCGTTTAAAGGGCTTTTCAACCCTCAATACCTCTTCAATCCAAGGGCTAACCTCTTGAATTTGCAAGGGATCTAAATCAACGGTTTCACCCACCAGACCAAACACAACTTTGTGCTTACCCACAATTTTTTCCGGAGTCAAACCCCATTGAGTGAGTTCCTGACTAACTCGACTAATCTCGGCTTCTGGAGAGCCAACTTTCATCACGACTATCATAGTTTTAAAGTCCCTGGCAAATTGGTTGTTGGTTGTTGGTTGTTGGTTGTTGGTTGTTGGTTATTGGTTGCTGGTTGTTGGTTGTTGGTTGTTGGTTATTGGTTGTTGGTTGTTGGTTGTTGGTTATTTATAATTAACTTTCTACTCAAACAACAAACAACAAACCACAAACAACTAACAACTAATCCTTTTGTTTAGCTGAACGCCATGCAGAGGTCATTCGTCCTAGATTGGTTGTAAACTCTTGCCAACCTAGGAGCGTTCCTGGTACATCCTCATCCCAAGAGGCAGAAAGAACCCCATAGCTTAACCCCAATACTCCTAAACCCCAAAATCCCATACTGACCAGCAGGACTGCTACATTGGGTAATTTTATCCCCAGGTTGGTGACTAAAAAATAGCTGACAAAAAATGAGGTTATTCCCAAAGCTGTAGGAATCCCACATAATAGAGCCATTCGCCGAATCATGCGTTTGCTGACTTGCTGAGGAATTGTTCTGGATTCCTTGGAGCTAGCCGTTGACTGGTTTAGCTTGGCTGCTGTTTTACTGGAGGTGGGGGTGGGTTGGTTTTTCTTCCCAGTGGTTTTGCTGGCGACGGGTTTGGGTTTGGCTTTAGGCGTTTTTTTATTACGCTTGTTGCGCGGTTCAAAGGGTAAGGCGTTGCGCGATGGTTCAGTAGCCATAAGCTTAATCGGTTTATCCGCGAATCCCTAGGCGTTGGATCAAGGCTTGGTAGCGGTCTGGATTTTCTTGGCGCAGATAGTTCAGCAAGCGCTTGCGGCGACCAATCATCCGCAATAAGCCCCGGCGGGAAGCGTGATCCTTTTTGTTGCCTTGGAGGTGGCTGCTCAACCGATTAATCCGTTCGGTGAGCATGGCAATTTGGACATCGGCTGATCCGGTGTCGGTTTCGTGAACCTGATAGCTGTCAATAATTTCTTGTTTGCGTTCTTGGGTTAGTGTCATGGATAGCGTTAATTTTTATAATCCAGCAGTCTCCCATGGTATCACTCCCAACGGGGTAGGGGCTAGGAAATTTTGAAGTATAAATTATGATTTTACTTGTCTGTCTCGCTCTGAACGGCGGTGATCTAACCACTGTTGCAGAATAATCGCGGCAGCTTTGCGGTCAATCATGGCTTTATTTCGAGATGGCGATCGCCTTTCGGCTCGGATCAGTTCTTCTGCTTCAACGGAGGTGAGTCGCTCATCGACATACTCTATAGGCAATTGTAAGGCTGATCCCAGTCTTTTCGCTAACTTCTGCACTTTTCGGGCTTGGAACCCCAATGTTCCCTCCATTGAATAAGGCAACCCAACCACCAGGATTTGAACGTCTCGTTGTTCCACCCACTCTCGGAGTTGTGCTACATCCTGATTAAAGGAAGTACGCTCAATCGTTGTTAGACCTGTGGCTATTAAACCCGTTCCATCACATCCTGCCACACCGATCCGTTTGCTTCCAATATCTAATCCTAGTGCTGAGATTTTTTGCATTATTGCTCTCAATTGCTTGGTTATTTAGCCCTATCTACGTGAAAGTGGAGTTGACATACTGCCTCACTACAAGTGGCATCGTGTAGAAGTCTGCTTGTTGTTCTATTAAGGAGCGTCGGGATAAAGATTGTAGGGCGTTTAGTAAATCTGAAGGTGGAATAAGGGTATTTTGTAGTAATTTTGCTCGTTTGATTGGCTCGCTTGCTTGCGCCAACAACGATAGAACTTGTTTTTCTATTTCGGATAGGCGGCTCAACTGCTGGTGTAAACTATTTTTCAATCGTTCTGGCAATAATATTGTATCATCTAATAATATCTCATGCTCACATCCTGCCAATTCTTGGATCAGAGTTGCTACGGTTTGTAACCACAAGGGATTGCCTTGATAGCGGAGAATGAGTGCTGAGTAATTCTCGATTTCTGCTAACTCGTAATCTCTTAGGATTTCCTGTGCGGCTGGGATATCTAAACCCGTAATTTTTAAAGTACGAATAGGTGTATTTTGGCTGTTGGTTTGAGGAATTTCTCTAGATTGTTCCCAACCGATGAGCAGAAAGCAACTTTGATGAGATAATTGTTCTACTTGTTTGAAAAAGGAGCGATAGTTTTCGTATCCTGGTTTATACTTTCCTGCCAATTCGCCACTACTGAAAAGGCTGTGAATGTCATCTAAGACTACTAAACAGCGATGTTTTTGTAAATATTTGATTAGTGGTAAAGGTTTTTGGTTAGTTGCAGGTGAATCTAGATTGTCTGACTGCGATAAAAACTGTATTAGTTTATCTTGAAATTCAGTTAGGGTGGGGGATGGGTATAGACTCCACCAAATTACATACTCAAATTCATCTTTTATTTGTTGGACGAGTTGCACCGCTAATGTAGTTTTGCCGATACCACTGATGCCCGTGAGTGCTATTAGGCGGCAGTGTTGTTGTAAAATCCAGGTAGTGAGGGTGTCGAGTTCGGGAGTGCGATCGTAGAAAGCACCCAAATCTGGCATTTCGCTTAAATCTTGATATAGGGTTTGAGGTGATTGTGTGTTGGATGTTTGCTGATTGGGTGGGTGTGAGTTTGGTATATCTGGTGGGTGTCTAGCTTCTCCACAATAATTGACGCAGCCTATTTGCAGAGAGTCTTGTGCAAAATATTTTGAAAATAAGGAGACTTGCAACCTCTCCATTGCTGCTCGAAAATTTGATTTACTTACCTCTTCACCTAACTCTTCTGAAAGTATTTGCCATAATTCTGAACCTTCATTTCTCACACTACTTTCAGAACAATCAAAATCCTTGGCTATTTGCTTGTATGTCTCCCGTTGTAGAGTTCCCCGTAGTACCGCTGCTTGTAAATCGTCAAGATGTTGTCCCGTTTTGGTAAATACTATCTCATCTGCGAGTTTTAACACTTCTTCAAGATTCATTAAGTTATAGAAATGTGAGCATTTTGTCTAATATACCTCACATTTCCAGGTTTGGTAACACATTTTTGTATATTTTAGTACAAAATTAGATTCAAAAGATTGAAGCTTATGAAAAATAGTTGGCAAAATTGAACATTTTTGGGCTAGCAAAAACCCGGATTACTAAAGATTAATGAGAAAAGTATTAAAGAATAAATTTAAAGATTGAACGCTTACTGTTTTATACCCTGTAATGGTGTATTAGACCGCAGTTGCAGTCTAACTAATAGTTAGACAGACAGTATTTTTACTATTCTCTCCGGTATCATTATGCCTACCTGTCCATCTTGCAACAGTAAAAATTGCATATTGCTGGTTTCTGATTCTCATCTCCGTCCCCATCATCACCATCATCCTCATTATCATCGTCCACACACAACACATAGAGGTGGTAGTTAGGGCATCTAACAGCCAGACCAACAGACAATCTGATCGTTGCCGCTAACGTCAAGATTACTCAAGACTGGTGGGACGAACACCGTAGCTCATTTACACTTTATGCATCAGAGATTGTCGAAGTTGAGGCAGCTAAAGGAGATCCAGCTATTGCGGCTCAGCGATTGAATTTGTTACAGTCATTAATGCTTCTTGAGCTTACGGAAGAAGCATTTGAACTCTCTCAAGCATTTCTTAGTCAAAGCAACTTGCCTCCAAAAGCCTCCAACGATGCTTTACACATGGCACTAGCAACTGTCTATAGCTTAGATTATCTGTTAACGTGGAATTGCAAACATATGGCAAATGCTCAAATTCAGCGGAAACTAGCTCAGATCAGTTCTAATCTGGGTTATGTGCTGCCTGTAATTTGCACTCCCTATGAGCTTATCGGATATAACCCAGAGGTCTAGCTATGTACAAAAATGAAATTCTTGATGAAATTTACAGGTATAGGGAAGAATACGCTCGATCGTTTCAGTATGATTTAAGAGCTATTTTCAATGACTTGAAACAAAAAGAGCTAGTTCATAAAGATAGACTTGTAAGACTTCCAATCAAACGCATGTCTAACACGGCGCTGCACCCGACCGCAGGATAAAGCATCCGATGTGGAGTTCCCTAACGTTGCGAGTTTATTTGACCCAAGTGCTGGTGTTCCTCCAGGATTTGCTAGATCTCTTGTAGACGTTTCGATCGATGCGGGTGCAGATTACCTGGCTATCGATTTTGATAATGCAGGATTTAATACATTTGCACGTGGATTTCAGAATACTTACGTGTTCACATTCACTGCGCCCATAGCCTTGCAAATTACGGATGTGTTGATTGACCCAAGAACGACACTAGGTTTAACTTCTGATCGAGTCACCTTTAACGGAAATGAACTGTTCGTAAACGTTCAGGGGCTGTCCTATAATCCCAATTCATTTGCCCGTATTAACATAAGTGGCACTACAGTTCCTGACTCAGGTGCGGCAGCAGTTCCCGAACCTAGTTCTGTGTTTTCGCTGGGCATCGTGGCATTGGCTGGAACTATTCTCAAACGGCGTACCAAGCGTAAAGATCTTCAATAACTTGAGCAAGTGCGATCGCTGGTAGGTTGGGTTAACGCAAGTAAACCCAACATCTTTTTTCACTCACAATCTTATCTATTTCCAGCATGACAATGCAATGATTGTATGGGTAGCGATCGCCTTACCAACCAATTACCTCACAGCAAATTCAGTGAATTGTCGAACATAAGGCGCACGAAATCCTAATACAATATCTGTTTTCGGTACACCCAGTTCTGCCAATTGATTAGCAATTCCTTCCTCCGTAAAATCTCGCTGAATCCAAATTTTGCCATCTTGGATATCGATATGAATTGGACACCCGTGAATTCGTTCTTCATCTCGCCATCCCACATACAGCAATAAATAGCGATCGCGTTCCGTATCAAAAACAATTTGAGCCTTATTCGCGTCTGCTTCCACTTTTTCACTGGCGTATTGCTGTATAACGTTTTTAACCAATTCACGATAATCTAGTTTTTCCATAGCACTATCTCCTGTTTCTGGACATAAAAAACCAGCAATTTAATTTGATATCGTCTAACCACTTCTTGCACAAATGAATCAGTAAAGAAATCTTGATAAATATCTGTAGGTATAGCTAAATACAGTATTCGTTCTGGTTCCAGTTTGTCCAACGCTACCTGATAGTTCAGAAATTGACCTACAGCCGTATGAAATTCCGAAATTGCCGATAAACCAACAAAACTCTTTACCTCCACAGCTATTTTTTGATTTCCCTTATCAGCCGATAGTAATTTGTGCGCTCCCAAGTCCACCTTCATTGTGACATCTTGGCTGGGTTGCAAAAACAGTGGCTCATTAGTAATTGTCCATCCATCTTTCTCCAAAGCTGCTCGCACTGTATTGTGAAAGATATCTTTAGCGGACATAATTAAATAATGAATTAGAAACTAAGAATAAAAAACCTCTGATTATTTGTTATAGTACCATTTTTCTAACGTTCTCGGTTGTGATCGCACCTCGCACCAAAGTATTCAATCTGATAAACCAATTGACCAATTTCCATTGTTTCCTAAAAACGAATGGCTCAATTGTAACAGCTCAGTTTAGGGCGATAGCGAAGAATTAGAAGTAGTGCGATCGCTCTACCAAAACAAACAGTGATTCCCTACAGGATAGCTACGATCAACCGCACCTCTTACAATTACATGAATGAGAGATGGTTGTACGGGCGTGATCGCTTGACTCACAAGAAAGAGCGATCGCTATGGGCAATTATTTCTGGTAGAGTGTAGCGCGTACTTGAATCAAACAACCTACAATTGTGGAAAGAATTCCAAACGAAGCCTTAGTAGTTCGTGGTGGTCGTAATCGTCCAGAGGATATTCAACGCGGCACAGGAACCCACCCCAGCGGCATCACAGGAATTTCTGTAGAATGTGCAGTAGGGTTATCTGTAGCAGAGTTAGCAGCAGCAATCCCGCATAGACAAGTTGGTGTGACGACAGTAGCCGATGTTCGCTCTTTAGGTGGAGATGTCATTCGTACCTCTGGTAGAAGTTCAAATCATGCAACTCTAACTGGATTAACACCAGAACAAGTAAGCCTTCTACTAACACCAACAATTCCCAATCCAGCACAGCAACCATCCTGATTAGAGTAGAGTTATGAGTCATCCTAGAATTTTTGCCGACTTTCATAATGCGGATGAACAGGGTCGCCTTCGTCTGAATTGTGTTGGTACGATCAAAGATTTGAGTCGCCAAAATATTAAGTTGCAAGATGGTCAATTGCTCACCTTGTATAGCGAAGAGTTAGAAGTGGATGGTGTGGTGCAATATTCTGAAGATGAAAGTCTTTGGGTTGCAGCAATTGATTGGAAGCAGATTAGGCAGATAGAGGATATTATTGTTCAAGCAACAGTCTAGGTAGCCCAGGCAGCACAACAAATCAGAGCCAACTGTTTCCAAGTTATCTGTGAAGAGCAGGGGAACCGATCGCCCTTGACAATTTTTTCCCAAACAAGAGCGATTCCCTACGGGATAGCTACGATCAACCGCACTTGGGAGCAAATACCAAGTACTGCGATGATTGCGCGGAGCGCACCAGCAAAGCTGATCACCTACAATAGAAAGAAAGTATAATCCATGCCCAAAAGCACTTGCCATGCCAGTCATTTCAATGTTTTATGGTGTCATCGTCAGGATGTACTACTTTGATAACCAGAAACATCAATGTCCACACATTCACGTCAGCTATCAAGACGATGAAGCCGTACTTGCTATTCCTAGTGGCGATATCCTTGATGGCAAACTCCAAAAATCTAAACTCAAACTAGTTCAAGCTTGGATCGAAATTCACCAAGATGAACTGATGGCGAATTGGCAACTCGCAGTCAATGGCGAACAAGTTTTCAAAATCAACCCTCTCCAGTAATCTTGAGTAATTATATGTCTCCCAAAGTCATCAAGGTCGAACCCTTAGAATACTATCAACTTCGCCTCACCTTTAGTAATGGCGAAATTCGCCGCTTTGATGTGACTCCCTATCTCGACAAAGGAATATTCACCGAACTTCAAAACATCGAATATTTTCAACAAGTCCAGATTAGCTTTGGCAGCATTCAATGGCCTCACGAGCAAGATTTTAGTCGGGATACTCTCTATCTCACCAGTAAACCCGAAGAAAAAACTGTAGAGCCTTACTTCCCAGCCCCAGCCCTACAATAGATACAGTACGTTATCTTTAGCCGTCCATTCAATAAAGAGCTTACTTTCTTGCAGCAGATTTTCAACCAGTTCGCCATTGGCTGGATTTTGACAACGAGATTTAATTCGTGCCAAATTCGATGCTAAATTTCCTAATCGAATGGGTAAAGCGTCTCGTAAATAGCGTTCCTTTAAACTCTTCCAATCTCTCATAATTCTCCTAATATTAGATTAAATATGATATCTTAATATCTTAATATTATATAACTTATGTAGCGATCGCCCTTCCGTTTACTTTGGGTTAATGCCAGGAAACCCAACCTCTTTTTTCACTCACAATCTTATCCATTTCCATTATGACGATGCGATGATTGGAGGTATAGTGACTCGCTACCAAAAGAAATAGCAATGCACCTCCTACAATTACCATTTGAGAGATGCTTGTACGGGTAGCGATCGCCTCATACCAAGAAAGAGCGATCGCTTGACTTTTAAGACAGTTGCTACGCAAATATTACTCTAATTCTGTGAAGTACAATGAAAGCAAATATGGGCAAGAAATAGCAATGATTTTAGCATCCAACGGACAATCTACCATTGTTCGGACAGAACGAGGATTGACCATCTCTGGAACACGCATCACCCTCTATGACGTGATGGATTATCTTACGGCTGGTTATCCATCTAAGCTAATTCGTGAGAAGCTCTCTCTCTCCGATAATCAGGTTGATGCTGCGTTATCTTATATTGATACACATCGCGCTCAAGTAGAAGCTGAGTATCAAGAAGTTTTGCAAATTGCAGAAGATAGTCGGCAATACTGGGAAGAACGCAATCGCGAACACTTTGCCCGACTTGCAGCAATGCCACCGAAACCCGGTCAAGAAGCTATCCGTGGTGACAGCTCCCACACTAATCCGAAGCGGATATAGTGTGGGCTTCCAAGACAATCCGGCTATTGCGCGAGGAGACTCTTGGCTTTAAGAACGGACTGCCCTACCGCTCTATTTTTGATATTGATAGCTGCATTATGATCCCGGCCCTTGCTGCACCCACAGTGAGGGCAGTCATGCCAGCGTATATGCAGCTTTTTTGGTACTTTCTCGCCGCAATTAGAGCAATCTTGTGATGTATTGTGGGCGCTTACTGGGACAACCAACAAACCAGCATTTTCGGCTTTGTTTGTCAGTATTGACAGGAAGTTTGACCACCCAGCATCCAACACAGATTTAGCCAATCTTGTACGAGCCAGACCTTTGACGTTTAACTGTTCATGAGCAACTACATCATATTTTGACAGCAGATAATTGGCTGTCTTAAAGTGAAAGTCTTTTCTGTTGTCTGCAACCCTCTTGTGTTGCTTTCCTAGTTGCTTAATAGCCTCAAGTCTACCGTTACTGCCCTTTTTACGACGTGATACCCGCTTGGAGGCAACCCGTAGACGCTTGTGAGACTTGCGGTAATGCTGAGGAATAGCAACCGTTTCACCCTCGGAAGTTGTCAAGAATTCTTTTAGTCCTACATCAATTCCAGTGATTTTATCTGGGTTGAAATCCGGCTTAATTTCTGGAATTGTTTTGTCTTCTAGGGAAAGCGTCAGATAATACCCATCAGCTTTTTTGGTGACAGATGCCGTCTTGATTTTGAAGCCATCAGGTACAGGACGATGTAAGACAACCTTAACTTTGCCAAGCATTGGCAAGTTGATTAAATTGCCTTGTAAGCACCCCTCTTTCATCTGAGGATAGGTGAAAGTACGATAACGGTTGCGAACTTTAAACCGAGGTTTACCGCTACGTTTGCCATTACTGTCACCCTTCAAGAAACGGTCAAATGTCACCTTGACTCGCTTAACCACATCCTGAAGAACTTGAGAGTAAATCTCACCGTACCAAGGATGTGTTTTCTTGAGTTGAGGCAGAGTTTTCTTTTGGCTGTAATAGTCGGGATTATCCCTCAACTCAGGTAAGTGGCAAACAAGAGGGCAAGCGTTAACAGGTGAGCGGTTTTGCTCATACCAATTAAACCTATCAGCCAGCAAATAATTGTATTGACTACACAGCATGGATAGCCATCTGTCAATCTCAGCTATTTGTTGGTTTGTTGGGCGTAATCGATATTGGTATGCCGTTCTCATCGTTTGTCCTCCTTGTGTTCTATGTTAGCATTATTGTGTTCACAACAACAACACAACATGAAAGACAAAAATCTACACGTTCGATTATCCGAGAAGCGACTCAATAAACTGAGGACAATCGCCACAGAAAGAGAAAAGACTGTTACCCAAATGATTGAGGAATGGATTGATCGACTATCCTCTACATCTACTGGCTGACTCCGTGCCTACGTCAGCCGCGCATTCATCCCGACACTGATTCCTTGGCGGTACTCGGCTGCGCCAAGGGTAAATCCGCCTCAGAATTCAGTGTGGGGATGAATGCTGTTTCAGCTAAACTCCAGGCTTGGAAAGACCGGCTTGAGTCCAAAGTATGAATTTTCTGATCGATCACAATTTGAAAGGGTCGTTGTAGTATCAGGAGATGGACGAAGTTCCTAATTCTGATTGTCTGAGGACTCAGCAGGCGACTTGCCATCTTGAGGGGTACTATTCGATGACTTTGAGGGAGAATTAGAGCCATTGGTACTTGAAGCTGCATTCGGCTTCTTCGTGATGGACTCCCACCACGACATCCGGCTAGGTATGGGGGTACGCGCTGGCTGTAATCCTTGTAGAACCTCAGATAATTGTAATGCTTCTAAGGGCTTGGCTTCCCGCAGTTTGTGCCAGACGGAACGCGACATAAGTAGGGTATGCTCAATCCGTTGCGCTCCTAACTGTTCTAGGTATTCTTCCCGTTCGGGTTGATAGTCCGCAGACGCAAGCTGTAATGACTGGGCGGGTAACTCGTGAACGACCCGTGCCATTTGAGCGAATAACTCCGGATATAAGTAAGTATAAGCTGGATGAACAGTGAGTTGAGCTTCGTGGGCGCGGCTACCATCTCGACATAGCTTGACTTGAAAATACCCAATGGCGGCTTTACGCTGGGGTTCAAACACATACACGCTTACAACTTCAGTTTGATTCAGCCACTGCTGCATCTGATCGAGGAAGGCGTGGAGGAAACTGGTTTTAAAGTCGTGGATATGGCGATCAAAAACCTGGCGCACTAAAGGGGGCATGGACGCGGTATCAAGCTGATAAAGTAATTGAGCATCGGCATTGCTAACGGGGAGCAAGTGGGGTAAATCTGGCTCATGAGTGGCTAATTTTTCTAACTGTTGGGGTGCGATCGCCCAATAGGTCAGTTGCGCTAGGGGTTGAAATCCGTTCTGCCGATAAAGCGCTAGGGTACTTTTATGGTGAATATTGACTTCGAGTAACCAGGTTCGTGCTTCCCAAATGGTCTCAAAGCAATGACGTAATAACCCTGAGCCAATTTCACTCGTTGGGGATACATTACCTTGTGTAGGGGTATCAGCGGCAACTAAGACTTGTTCCACTCTCCAAGTGCTGCGGGTACGATTAAACGGCGAAACCTTAATCAGTCCGCGAATCTGCTGCAATACCTCTGCAACATAAATACAAAAGTCATACTGGCACGGATTGGGGAACCACCTCAAAAACATCAGTAACCCATACCAGCGCCGAATTTTGTGTAATTGGTGCAGAAAGGCTAATGAGCAACTGTTGCTATCCACATCAGTTGTCTCTGTAGTAAGCTGTTGAACTGCCTCCAAATCCCCATAGTGAATAGGGCGAATCACAGGCTTGGCGTTTTCCGGACTAGATGAAGAAGTCATTTCGGGTACAGATGCCATGAAGCTGATAGCCGACGCTACCCCCAGGCTTGCAGTGCGACTTGCCCATTGCAAGATTGAGGTTACTGCCAATATACTAACGATTTTCTGAGTCTTCCACTTTTAGGGTATTCGATCTATGGGTTGAACGGTCAGCAACGCTACTCCTTAAGAACATAATAGATTAGTGCAGTAGGGCAAAAGTTTGTGAGCATCTCTTGGGGACTTTTGGAGACAAGGGGGACTTTTGGGGACAAGGGAGACAAGGGGCATAAGGGAGACAAGGGGGATAAGGGGGACAAGGGGGACAAGG
>DNGI01000164.1:13829-25573 GCA_003486645.1 Cyanobacteria bacterium UBA11370
GGACAAGGGGGACAAGGGGGATAAGGGGGACTTTTGGAGAGATTTTAGCTGGTCACTTATTTCCGCCATGCTGCACTAGGCTGATAATTGACTGGTGATAGCTATAGCAACAGAAATTTGTTGGTTGTGGAGGAACTTCTGCCATGACACATACACTTGATAAACCTTCCTCTCAACGATTCATCCACTTTGGGGTGAGTTGGCAACAATTTAAATCTATTCAGGAAGGGTTCTCAAACTCCCCTGGAATTCGACTATTTTATTACAGAGGAGAGGTTGAAATCTTGGCAGTTTCCCAAGACCATGAAGTCTTCAGTTGTCTGATTGGTATTCTGTTAGCTGAATATTTTGTGGAAAAAGGAATTGAGTTTACCCCTACGGGTAGCTTTACCCAGGAACAGGAAGGGGTAGCCTCAGCACAGGCGGATCAGTCTTACTTTATTGGTAGGTCAGGGAAAACTCCAGACCTCTCTATCGAGGTTGTGTTTACTAGCGGTACTCTCTCCAAGCTGAATCGCTATCGAGAATGGGGAGTACCAGAAGTCTGGTTTTGGGAAGATGGACTCTTGACCCTACATCATCTACGATCAGATGGTTACGAACGAATTTATACATCTGAAATATTACCAGACCTTGATATTGATTTGATGACCCAATGCTTGGTAATGACTTCTAGAGTTGAAGCGGTTAGAGAATTTAGGAAAGGGATAAGTTAATGTGGGTCTAAATTGCCCGATTGAAATCTTCACAAAAACACCCCACTCCCCTTAAACAGGTAACTGACCAAACAACAAATTAGTCCCAAACTCATAAACGGGAATATGAGACGTTATATCTAAATCGGAACCAACACCAAGATTTTGATACGACCAATCATTCGCGGGATTCCAAGCCGATGTTGGTACATAATCCCGAATCCCTAAACGAATTTTCGACTCCTCCCAATAAGATGTACTATTTCCTGGAACAAGTTCGGTTCCGGTAAAATCCACTTTCACATAATAGAGATGTTTTTTGGTATCCCACGGTGTTAAACCGCCAACTGTACCGCCTGGGGTATAGTCAGACTGAACATACACATCCTTCGTCGAATATCCGGCTTTATAAACTTCCGTCAGATCGATAAAATAGCGGAAGGAAAGATCAGAACTACTGCGAGCAGGCCAAGCGGATTGATTGTTAATTTTCGCATGAATGACGGTATAGCGATCGCTAGCATCACTCACCGCCGCTTCTACAAAAAACTCTTTATCCGGAACGTCTGGAGTTGGGAAATTACTGAGAGGTTGTCCACCAAAATCACGATACATTCGAGCTAAAGCACCTGTAAAAGCGGCGTTATAGTCGAGAGTAACTTCATTGGCGAAATAGTCCATTCGGCTATCTGTATAAGCGTTATCATCCGGTGCAGTTGGACCACCGACTAAGGCACCATAAAGAGTATGCCGATTATTCCCTAAAGTAGAAATATCACCATTCCAAATACTGTGGGCACCTCTATGGTGAGGATTTTGGGGGGAATTATTACCAAACCCTACCATATAAGACCGTTGATTTGGATTTTCACCGAGGATATAACTAATTTGTTGAGTTCCGAAATCCGAATACCGATTATTAACATCATTAACGGTATCGCTATAAACAAAGGCAAGAAAAGCCGTATTTGCACTGTATCGTAAGGAACCCCATTCATTCAGCCAAGCTAATCCTCCGGGAGTGTAAGTCACGCGATCGCCATTTTGATTGCCAACTGTCCAATAGTTCAACCAATCTTCCACATCATTACGATACTGCGCTTTCCCCGTTTCTTGAGCCAGTAAAACGGCTGCACCATAGGTTTTATCATCCCAATTTTGAGTACCGAGTCCTAAACCGCCAAATTGTTCTTGATAGTAAGTTTCGGCTTTATTTAAATAGGACGTATTCCCCGTTGCTTTATATAACCAAGCTGCACCCCACATCAGTTCATCATAATAGCCACTGGAAGAATTATAGAATTCAGCAGCATCAATAATAGAATCTGAATACTTACCTCGATAAGTATCCGCAAAGTTGAAAAGTTGAATCGCGTGTTGGAGTAAAAGATCCGAATAATCCGCGTCTGTAGACTTAAATAAAATAGAAGCCGCTGCGAGGCTAGCCGCCGCTTCACCTGCTAAGTCAGAACCGGGGTTATCTGCATCTATTTTAAAGGCGGGTCGCTCCATCTTCATCAGTTCGGGCGCACCCCAGAAGTCATGATCGGTATTTCCGTCTCCGACTTGTCCCCAAAATTCATTCGGTGCGGTATGGGCTTTTAAGATATAGTCTGTTCCCCATTTAACTGCATCTAAAATATAAGGAAGTTGACCGCTTTGAGCGTAAGCATCGTAATATTCAATTGCCCCCCAACCTAACAGAGTCATTGAAGATGCCATGGGGAAACCAAACTTTACATGATCGCCTGCATCGTAGTATCCTCCGGTTAGGTCAAGACCCACATCTGCCCCATCATTTAAGCCTGAATCTCCCCGCCAAGTAACTCGGTTCGTATCCGGTAAATCCCCAGATCGTTGAGCTTCATAAAATAAGATAGACTTTTGAAGTGCTTCGCCATAATTGAAGTGGGATTGATAGATCGTTTTGGCGATCGCATTACTGGTTCCCCCATCTCCATCGGTTAAAACAAAACTGACAGTTCGTTTAGCGGTTGATGCGGTAGCGGAGATATTGTCATAGGTAATAGTCTGCATTAAGGCTTGGGTAGCCGTAGTTGTGGCATTATTATTGAAGGTAATGATTAAGGGTGTAAAACCATCATTCCCTCCGCTAAAAGTACCAATAATTTGCCCGCCATAGGTGACAGTATTACCCGATATTCCAATTAACCCCGCCTCGGTTCCTTGGTTGCGAATGTGTAGGCGATCGCCACTACTGCCATTGGCTGTAAACTGTACGGTTAGAGTGCCATTTTCTAAGTTCGTTGAGTCGATATCGCTAACTGTGGCACTACTATTAATGATTACGGCTTCAGTATTATTGATGTAGGAAACGTGGTTATTTGACAGACTGATAGTAGGCGCATCATTGACGGGGTTAATGGTAATGTTGAAGGTGCGGTTGAGGGTATGAACTCCATCAGATACCCTAAAGTCAAAACTATCATTGGTTGTTTCACTATCGTTATGTTGGTAAGCGATTAAACCATTATTTAAATCCGCTTGAGTAAAGGTTTGACCGATACTTAGCGCGATTCCATTTCGGAAGAGAATTCCATTCGTTGGTAGGCTATCCAGGGTATAAATTAAGTCTGCGGCTGTGGTTTCAGCATCGGTAGTTTGTAATAGAGTATTTGTGAGGGTTGTTAATGTACCTTCATCGAGGATTAAATCTGTGTTAGTTACGACAATAGGTACATCGTTGACTGGATTTACACGGATATTGAAAGTACGATTAAGAGTATGAACGCCATCGGATACCCTGAAGTTGAAACGATCACTAGTTGTCTCACTATCGTTATGTTGGTAAGTAATTAAACCATTATTAAGATCGGCTTGCGTGAAAGTTTGGCCAAGACTTAAGGCAATCCCATTTCGGAAGATAATTCCATTCGTGGGGATACTATTTAAGGTATAGGTTAACTGAGTTGCTGTATTATTGAGATCGGTCGTTTGTAACAGGCTATTGGTAATCGTTGATTGTGTTCCTTCATTCAGAGTTAAACCACTATTGGTTGCAACAATCGGTGCAGGGTTAACGGACAGATTCAGGTTATACTTGGTGTTAATACTCCCAGACGGATACACCCGTACATAATAAGTCCCTGCTGCCAAATTACTCAGATTAATGGTTTCTGAAGTTCTGCCTGTATTGGCTGATGTTCTCAGAATCTCTCCAGTATCAATGATGCCATTTCTATTCGCATCATAAATTAGCTGAACATTCGCATTCGCACTCAATCCGTTCAGCAATACGTTAACACTTGCTGTATTACTTAGGTTAAAACGATAGTAGTCATTCGGATCACTTTTCCCGATATAATCGTTATAAGTCCCAGTCCCAATTAGATTTCCTAAATTACGACTTTTACTGAGAGTATTTCCAGCCGAATCAGTAATAGCGGATAGGTTTAGTTTGTAGTTAGTATTCCCACTCTGTCGGTAAGTTCGGATGTAATAGGTGCCAATTTCTAAGGTTGTAGCAATCGATTCAGCACTTTTACCACTCTTCGCCGAACGTAGAATAACTTTACCTTTACTATTGAGCAGTTCAATATTGGCATTTGCCGTTAAACCTGTTAGAGACAGATCAAAACTGCTGCGAGTTGTGAGATCGAATTTATAGTAATCCGTAGTGTCAGAACTTCCCACCCAATCTTTGTAAGTCCCGACTTGAGAGGTAAGGCGGATCTTTTTGGCTCGACTGAGACTATTTCCTGCATAATCAGTTGGCATATAGTTCTACTATCTATTTATTCGTGGTGCAGGCAATACTATCTAAAATTCTTACAGATACATTGGGTAATTACAAGCCAATAAACCCAGCTTTACTAAAACATTATAATTCTTGGTAAAGTAAATAGAGTGAATTTAATAAATGAACAAAAACAGCAATCCGGATATTTCTTAAAAAAAGAGATTCAATAAAAGATTATGCCCAAGATAACGTTAATGATCACCAACCTAGCCATTAAATTAAAATAAATAAAAATTAGACTTTTCAATTCAGAAAATAAAATTACAACTGTTGAAGTCAGTCAAGCGGTCAAAATTGGAACCCTAACTAAAAAAAGTCCGGAACACCCTCACACTAGGATAGAAAAGCTATAGCATAAGCCGACAGTGGTGTTTTTCTGTCCATCGGTACGTTTAAAATTAAATAATGCTTATGAATCCCGAACAACTAGAACTAACAATTGGCTGGCTTTACCCGACCCTGATGAGTACTTACGGCGATCGCGGAAATGCGATATGCTTGCAAAAACGTGCCCAATGGCGAGGGATTATAGTACAAATACTCCCCCTTGACCAGCAAACCCCTGCTGAGGTTATCCGACAAGCGGATATCTTTGTCGGCGGTGGGGCGCAAGATCGACAGCAAGAAATCGTCATGCGAGACTTGCGAGGTGCAAAAGCAGAGATATTACGTGAGAAAATTGAAATGGGGACACCCGGAGTATTTACCTGCGGTTCGCCCCAACTCCTAGGTCATTACTACGAACCGGCTTTAGGTCAACGGATTGAAGGGTTGGGGTTGTTAGATTTTGTGAGCAAACACCCAGGTCCCGATGCCCGTCGTTGTATTGGGAATGTGGTATTTGAGCTAACTGCATCCCCGTTAGCCGAAGAGTTAGAAACCATGGTGGGAACTAAACCCATTGTAATTGGTTTTGAAAATCATGGGGGTCGCACCTATCTAGGGAAGGTTGCACCGTTGGGTCGAGTGGTGAAAGGATACGGGAATAATGGGGAAGATGGGACGGAAGGGGCATTTTATCGAAATGCGATCGCCACTTATTCTCATGGCCCGTTGTTACCCAAAAATCCCTTTATCGCGGATTGGCTGATTCAAAAGGCTCTCACTCAAAAATATCAAACTTCTGTATCGTTGTCACCCCTAGATGATAGATTAGCTCAACAAGCGCGAACAGCCATGTTTAAACGCCTAGATCTAACCAACCTGAGTCAAGAACCCGTAAACTATTGAGATGGATGACTCTCAGGATCAGTTATTTGTCATTGGTTATCTCTAACAAATGTAGAGGCTTGCTTCGGCTTCCCGATGACCGATCAACAGCAATCATTCCTATTATTATAAGAGTTCGCCATAAGGTAAATTTGTAAGCAGGGATATGACTGGAAAAGTAATCGATAGCAGTGCCAGAGGCATTCTTGTTCTCCTACTCCCCATCGCCTTTTTATGCGTTCTACTGTTTAAGGCTTGGCCTTATCTGTTAGCACTGTTGGTTATCGCTATTAGTTTGACAATTTGGCAGCACTATCAATGGCTACAGTGGAGTAAGCAAGTCAATCCCTTTTTTAATCTGCTTATTAAAGAAAATCAGGGTTGCTTGACCCCCTTAGATTTATCATTGAAAGCCAATATTTCTGGGTCAGCCGCGCAGCGATTCTTAGATAGAAAAGCCGAAGAATTCGGGGCTAAACGTCGCGTCTACGATGATAAAGGTACAGTGTATTACTTTCTGACCGCTAGCGCTTTGGGCAGTATTTTTGAAAGTAGTGAACCTTTGCGAGAACCTGAGTATGAATCGTTAACCAATCAAGCACCGAGGCTAATTCAATTGTTAACTGAAATGGAGTCGGAGGAGTTTGAGGATAGTGGATTAACCGATGACGTTGAAGAAGAAACAGATGACGTTGAGGATGAAGACGAACCGTTCCCACAACCCTTTAAAAACTTAGGGAAATTGTTCGATGATGACCAAGACATTCCACAAAAAGAAGAGAAGATTGTTCAATCGTTGATTCAAGCCGAACTAGCGAAACGACTTGACGTTCATCCCAGTACAATTGGCAAGCATAAATCCGATCCAGATTTCCCAGAATGGAGTCAAAGTAAAGATCCAGAGGGAATTGCTTGGAAATATTCACGTAGAAGGAGAGAGTTTTTACCCGTCCAAAAAAAGTCGTCCTAGATAGTGATATAGCATTTCTCAAAATGGTATTTTTTTCTAGTCTAGAAAAATACTCAAAGCGTTTTCCTAGCTTTCCCCTTTCGCCGTTCCCCTTTTACCTATAAAATAAGCGATTCAGGCTTCACAGTAATTGGGTGATAACCATGAAAATCCAACATCTCATTCCGTCTACCCTCATTCTTATTAGCAGTACGACACTCCAAATTGCTGCCACTGCCAGACCCCTTGATCAAGCGGAGTTGTGGGTAAACTATCAGTTAGAAGTTGTCATTGACTCTCAGAACCAACAAGGGTATCAACTGATGTTTCCGCGCACTGTAGCTAGGTTAGCACGCGGCGCACAAGCACCGAAGACGGTATTGCTTTCTCCGAGTCGAGAGTATAGTTTTGTGGCGGTGTGTGACGAGAGTTGCAATGATGTAGACCTAATCGTTAAAGATACAAGGGGAAAAATCGTCGCCTCTGATGTTTCTGATTATGCGATCGCAGTAGTTCCGTTTGTGCCACCCTCGGAAGATCGGTATGAGATTAATGTGAAAATGACCAAATGTTCGGTTAGAAATTGTAACTTTGGTTTGGGGGTATTTGTGAAGTCGAATAACTAATTCTGCCTGATGGGTGGATGACGTGTTGTCACTTTCAAAATGTTGAATGTTGGATTAATTCAAGATTCAACATTTTTGTTTAACTGCCTAGGGCTTTGATTTGTTCAGTTGGCGCTTGATAGCAAGCAACAACTCCTGTATTATTTTCACATATCTATAATTTTAAAATTATGAAGTACGATGATGTTGTTATTAAGAATGTATGCTGTCCGTTTTGCCATGCCAGTGAGGGAAGAGTTCTTTATACCGTCACAGCCTCTGAATCTGCCACTCATTTTGTTTTACCTTGGCAGAATCCAGAGAAACATAAGCAGTTAGAACAACATCTCATAAATTTATGGCAGCAGAATACGTGTCAAGTCGTTTGTTGTTCATCATGCCAGGGAGCATTTTCTTCGCCTTTTGTGGCTGGAGATAAAGAGTTTTACGACTTAGCTTATCAGCGAAGTGGATATCCTCATGAAAAATGGGAATTTAAAAGAGCATTAGATTGGGTAAAAGAGCAAATTAACGATATTATAATTACCGAAAAGAAGATATTAGAAATTGGTGCAGGAGAAGGCGCGTTTCTGAAACAAATCATTGCGATAGGTGGGAATCCAAAAAATATATCAGCTATCGAATATTCAGATTGGGGAAGAAAAAAATTACAAGATTTACAATTAAACGATGTTTCCTATGAAACCGTTCCTTCTACGGCATTATTGAATAAATGGCGAGATAAATTTGATTTTATTTTCTTATTTCAAGTGCTTGAACATTTAGATAGCTTAGATACTAAATTAGAATTTTTGCGTTCCTGTCTTCGACCTCAAGGTCAAATCATTTTTGCAGTACCCAATCCCGATGCTATTTATTTTAACGAACTAAATGGGGCTTTACTTGATATGCCTCCAAACCACGTATCTCGATTCAGTGAAACTTCTATTCAAAAAATGGCTAATAGAAACTTATTTGAAGTTAAGTTATTTGAAGTTGAACCTTTAGACAAATGGAGAAGATATCAAGAATTTTGCTACTATAGATATATGAGAAATACTCAACATCCTTATACTACAGAATCATTCATTTCGCGCTTACCTTCTAGATGGAAGATTAGAAGAATGTTTGAAAAATTGTATAGCCGAATAACCTGGCTGATTAATACTACGTATTTGGGGAAAATTCAACAGGGTTCCTCTCAGCTTGCAGTCCTTCAAAAAGTATAAGGAATTTGGGGGTTAGCTTACGGACTAACAATGGTTAGCTAAAATTAACCCCTTCCAATTCTTCATCTGTCAACTCATACAACTCCCGCAACTTCTGCAATTTTTCCTGAGAAGGTTGCCAAAACCCTCGTCCATGCGCCTCCAACATCCTCCCCACAACATTACGAAATGCCTCCGGATTTGCCTCGCGTAATCGCTGTGCCATCTCTGCATCTAACGCATACGTATCCGCCGCTTGATCGTACACCCAAGCATCCGTAAAATCAGCCGTACCCCCCCAACCAATTAACGCCGTCATCCGTTGAGATATCTCATAAGCACCACCAGAACCTTGATTTACCATCGCCTCCGCCCATTTCGGATTTAGCAACTTGGTACGATATTCTAAACGCAGCAAATCTTCCAATTTCCGGGGTGTAGTATCTTTAGAAAAACTTTCCACAAAACTCGCACTAACTTTTTTCCCTCGTTGTTTTTCCGCTGCCTTTTTCAAACCACCCGTATTCGCATAATATTCTTGAATATCCGTCAATCCATACTCAACCGAATCAATTTCTTGAACCACACGACTGGTACTTTTTAATAACTCATTGAGGACTTCCACACGCGCTTGACCTTTATCTTGCCTACCGTAACTAAAACTATTGCGACTTTGCCAAGTATTTCCCAACTCATCCCCTGATTCCCAATTCCCATCTACCACGCGATCATTCACCAACGAACCAAAATCACCCGCAGGGTTAGAAAACAATCGCGCAGATACATTCTTTACCCCTTGCGATCGCAATGCTAAAGCGTGTTTGCGAATAAAATTTTGGTCTTCCGGTTCCTCTATTTCAGCAGTCCTTCGGAACAAATCATCCAACAATTCAATAATATTGACAAAGCTATCCCGGAAAATTCCGGAAAGATTAGCTAACACATCAATCCGAGGATGTCCTACCTCTGCTAACGGTTTCAATTCATAACGAACAATGCGTCCTGTTCCTTCTTTAACAGGTTCAGCCCCTACTAATTCTAAAAGAATACCCAGTGATTCCCCCTTCGTTTTAATTGCATCTAATCCCCATAACATTACCGCCACTGTTTCCGGATATTCTCCATGTTCCTTAAGATGTTCTGCGATAATTTTTTGACCAATTTCTCTACCCCTTTCATAAGCAGCAGGAGAAGGCATTCGATAGGGATCTAACGCATGAATATTGCGTCCCGTAGGCAAAACCCCAGGGCCATCTCGTAATAAATCTCCTCCGGGTGCAGGTGGAATATACTCCCCATTTAATCCGCGTAAAAGATTAGTTAATTCATCTGTAGTTTGCATTAATAAATTGGCAACCGTGGCAACGGATGGGGTAGCGGATGTAGCGGATGTGGCAACGGATGGGGTAGCGGATGTAGCGGATGGGGTATTGGTTTCTAGAGAAACTTTACGTCCCACAGATAACTCATTGGTTATATCCGTTACATCCGTTACCAAATCCGCTGCCACATCCGTTACCCAATCCGCTGCCACTGTTGCTGCTAGTTCTTCCCCAAAATAAGCTTGTAAGTAGCTAGCTAATTGTTCTGAATTTGGTGCTTCTCCTAATGTGTGTAATCCGGATGAAAATAGCCGTTGTTCTACGACTTGTAAATATTCATACAATTTCACTAAATAATCATTAAAAGCATGATGACTAAACATCCGCGCATTTTCCGGAGTAAAGGTAATACCTAACCTTTTGGCATCGTCAAACGGACAATCTGCCTCTAATCCTGTATCCACAATCTTTTGACAAATTACCTCTTTAAGCGCATAATTCTTTTCCGGATCGTCCCGATATTCCGAAATTAAATCTCGCAGTGTCATCAATTCTTTATACAAACCTGCACGACCATACGGGGGTACATTATGAGAAATGAGTACGCCATAACCCCGTCGTTTTGCCAAAATTGATTCTGAAGGATTATTCGCGGCATAAATATAGAGATTTGGCATATCTCCCAACAGAATATCCGACCAAGAATAGCCTGTATTTCCTAAAGGAGATCCCGGCAACCATTCAACAGTCCCGTGCATTCCAAAGTGAACAATAGCATGGGGTTGAAAGTCATTTTGCAGCCATTTATAGAAGGCAGCATATTGAGGATGAGGTGTCATATCCCGTTCAAACATCAAACGCATCGGATCGCCTGTGATACCGAGAGGAGGTTGAACACCAATCCAAACATTCCCTAATTGAATACCTCCAATTTGGAATTCATCTCCATCGGTTTTAATCCCAGTACCTGTCAGAGATTGCCATTGTTTTTCAATCCGAGTTGTTAGGAGATAACCTAACCATTTATCTAATGTTTTAACATTAACCGTTGTTGGTTGTTGGTTGTTGGTTGTCGGTTGTTTGGCATTGAAATCATCGGCTTCTTTTACTCGGCGAATTAGTTCTTCTCCATCTTCTGGTAAATCTCCAATCGTGTAGCCTTGGTCTTTGAGGGCTTGAAGGAAGTTAAGGAGCGATCGCGGTACATTTAATAAGGCAGCGGTTCCCGTTGCCCCATACCCAGGCGGGAAACCATAGAGAATAATGGCAATTTTTCTTTCAGATGGCGGTGTTTTTCTCAACTCAATCCAACGTTTTAACCGTCCCGTAAGGCGTTTTAACCGTTCAGGAATTAAATAAATATCTTCTCCCACTAAACCACCAAGCGGAATCGTATCAATTGCCCCATCTAATTCTGGTAACGCATATAAGACGACACTTTGCAATCCTCCAATTCCTTGCCGCGTCCAAGAATGAATATCTTGAATTAATAAGGGTGCAGCCACAATATAGGGAACATTTTTAGCGCTTAAAATACGTTTAGCAACCTCTACCTGTCGCCCCGCTTCCATCGAACCCGCAGGACCACCCACTAACGGAAAACCAATAGTAGAAACAATTGCATCAACTTCTACCGCTTCATTTGATAAAGAAGGTATTTCAATATTACCTAATTTACGTTGAGCAGTTTCATAAGCCGTTGTCATCCAATCTCGCACCGCAACATGACCTTCAACCCCATTAATAAAAATAGGTAAAGGGATTAATCCTGCTTGTTCAAAATAGCGAATTAATTGAGGAATATAAGGCTGTTTCGTAACAACGTGCTTACGATAAAGTAAAATGCCAACAACCCCCTTGGCAGCGGATTTTGTAGCGGATGTGGCAGCGGATTTTGTAGCGGATGTGGCAGCGGATTTTGTAGCGGATGTAGCGGATGGGTGATCGGTGTCCCCAAAAACTTTGTCATTTATACATAACTTATCCGTTACATCCG
>DNGI01000164.1:25788-33515 GCA_003486645.1 Cyanobacteria bacterium UBA11370
GTTACATCCGTTACCCCATCCGTTGCCACGTCGGTTACTACTTGCTGTTTATACCATTCCAAATATTGCCGAGGTGATTCAAAATAGGGAGATTTCAGTTCAATTCTAGGACTACTTTTTTCCCCACTCCCTACTCCCCACTCCCCACTCCCTAAATAATCAGGATGAAGTAATCCCATATTCGGAGTTTCAACAGGTGGCGGAATTTCTCCTACTTTTAACCCTAAGTATTTCTCGGCTAACGTCCAGAACATTGAGGCGACGTTATCTGAACCGCCAGCATTCCAGTATCCATAAATAATTAGCCAGTTCCGCAAGTCTTGTACTTTTTGAACGGGAATATATTTCAATAGCTTAGGACCCGTTTTTAAGAAGCTAATGTAACCGGCAAGTTTATCTTCTTCTCGTCCATTACTGAATTTATCGAGAATAAATTTAATCGGTTTAGGCATTCCTTTTGGTTTATCCCCAATCTTAAAGGCACCAATTTGAGTTAAACTCATTAATTCGAGGGCAGACTCAAATACTAGTCGAATGGGGATATTTTGTAGCCGTTCTCGCAGCCACATTACTTGGTCATAATCAAAGATTAGACTGCCGAAGAAGACATCAGCATTTTGCAGTGCAGCTTCTACTCTATTGGGTTCAGTCGTGAGGGCGCGATTAGCTTCGCTACCAGGCAAAGCCTGATCGCTAAATACTCGAATATCTAACTCCGGACAGCGCTTTTGGGCTAACTCAGCAGCTTTGCGGTATAAGTCAGCGTTGAACGATTCAAACCCAGCTATCAAAACAATGCGTTTCATACCCCAAGCTCGATAAATGGCTTCCTACTTTGATCTTAAGGGTGTTTAGTGATATGATGAATCCTTGTCCACTAGACGCAGCAACGAATAGTACCCAATCTCCTTATCCTCTAAACTTACTTTTAATTTCCCAACCTCCACAACAGCTATGCAACCCCCAACGGTCGGCTTACGAGTCATCCATCGGATGAGTGCAATAGTTCTTCTAAGTCTCGCGGCGGGTTGCTCCCAGACTGAACCCCCTCAAACTACAGCTTTACCCACACCGTCTACAACAGCAGCCTCCTCACCCCAATCCCCTGCGCCTACTAAAGCCTCTCCCTCACCAAAATCTTCTGCGATCGCATCACCTCAATCTGATCCGTTACCCGAAGCCATTGACATAGCAATGGGGGCAGCGACAATTGCCCAATCCGCTATATTACCTGATGACTGGAAGCTAGTAGCGAACCAATGGCAGCAGGCGATCGCCTTACTTAAATCAGTCCCAGCCTCCCATCCCCAAAAGGCATTAGCTCAGAAGAAAATAGCTGAGTATCAGAGTAACCTCGCCTATGCTAACCAGCAAGTTGTCAATAGTGCCAAATCAGCCGCCTCAACCTTAGTCGCTTCTCAACCTACAGTCTCTCAATCTGCACCCCCTCAAGCCGTACCCCCTCAACCCCTAAAACCCTCAACACCACCTGGTGCGGTTTCAGCCAATGTCGCCTTAGCTAGCCATCTCAAAGGGATAGGGGCTAAGATGTATGCTACCTTCTGGTGTGGTGTCTGTCGCAGGCAAGAGCAAGAATTTGGTGCGGAAGCATTAAGGTTACTGAATATTATCGAATGTGATCCTCGCGGCAAAAATGCCCAACCTACACTCTGCCGTCAAGCCAAAATTAGAGCATACCCAACCTGGGAAATCAAGGGTCAGTTTTATGAAGGAGGGATGAGTTTAGAAACCCTCGCTGACTTATCCGGTTATCAAGGTTCCCGCAACTTTAGTAATTAGAGGTTGGTTATTCGTTATTCGTTATAGTCTTACCATCGATTTCGGAAACACCTATATATAGCCAGTCTAAATGATTGGTAAAATACCTCTCCCTTGTCCCCCTTGTCCTCCTTGTCTCCCTTATCTATCCTTGTTCACGAATAAAATAGACTCGCTATAGTATGGCAGGCCATTACAAAAAATCAACAACTAGCAAACAACCAACAACGAATAACAAACTACAAACTATAAACAAATTTCTGTTGCCTGGATTACTTTTTAGCGGAACCGTGTTGGTAATGCTAGCCTTCAGTCAGTCCCAAGGGGGAATTTTATCAGAGATCATCGATAAATTCGCTTTCGAGTGGGGCGATCGCTATCGCCAATGGTTCGACCAACAAACCACCCATAACCCTCTAGTTCTTTTTTTATTATCCTTTGCTGGCGGATTAATTGCTAGCATTTCTCCTTGCATTCTTTCCCTACTCCCCGTGAATCTGACTTACATTGGCACTCGTGAAATTACCTCTCGCTGGGATGCGTTTGTCAAAGCAGGTTCATTTGTGCTAGGAGTTGTAACCATGCTCAGTTTATTGGGTTTATTCTCCTCATTTGCTGGGGCGGTGCTAATTCAATTTCGAGGTTATATTCAGATCGCCGTTGGTGTCGTAATTATCCTCATGGGGCTAACACTTTTAGGGATAATACACTTACCACTTCCTCAAACTGCCTTGAAATTGCCCATTGCAAGTCCTTATGGTGTTGGTTTAACGTTTGCCCTCGTCAGTTCTCCCTGTACAAGTCCAGTCATGTTTGCAGTTCTCGCGGCGGGTGCAGCAACGGGTTCTCAAATTCAAAGTACCTTAGCAATGGTTAGCTACGCCTTGGGTTACACAGCCGTTATTTTTTTGGCTAGCTTGTTTACTAGTTTGATTAAACAAACTCGTTTTTTATTGAATTATTCAGAAAAAATTCTTCGCCTTGGCAGTATGATCTTAATGGGTATAGGAGGATATTACCTCATTGATGGGTTATTTTGGCTAGTTTCTTTAATCCGGATCAGCGCTCGTTAATCACTCCAGTTGCTCGTGATCTTGCCAGCACTGCTAGCGGTAAACTTAAGTTATCTGTTGAGATGGAGGAGATGGGGAAGGGTTTAACACGTTGTTGCCGAAGGGAATCATACTAATTTAAAAAGAAATGCAGCACATGAGTTACTGAAACACTGACACAGCAACTCTTCCCCAATCCTTGCATCCTAACTCTAAAATCTAAAACAGTATAACTATGGCACTTACTACCACAGAGTACAAATACATTCAACTTGATGAGCGTAACATTCCTATTATTGCCGGAACCACGATGAAAGTAGTGGAATTAATCACATCAGTGAAAGCTTATGGTTGGACTCCGGAAGAATTACACGCTAACTATCCCCATGTCTCCCTGAGTAAAATTTATTCAGCCTTAGCCTATTACTGGGATCATAAAGAAGAACTAGATGCGGATATGGAACGACGTTACCAGATGGTTGAAAAACTACGCGCAACAGCAGGAGAATCTCTGATTGCAAAAAAATTGCGAGCTAAGGGATTATTGTAGTGACTATTGCTCTCTACATGGATGAACAAGTCCCCAAACCGATTACAACTGGGTTACGTCAACGAGGTGTAGATGTTTTGACCGTTCAAGAAGACAATCACACAGGAGTCCTAGATCCCATTTTACTTGACCGCGCTACAGAACTTGGACGGGTGATTTTCTCCCAAGATGATGACTTTCTCACGGAAGCTCATCGTCGTCAAGCTGAGGGGATAAATTTTGCAGGCGTTATTTATACTCATCAGCGCAACGTTTCCATAGGAGATTGTGTGCGAGATTTAGAAGTAATTGCCAAAGCAAGTAATCCTGAAGATTGTGCCAACTGTGTCTACTACCTGCCGCTGTGAAGTTGTAGTTGTGATGGAGTGCGATCGCCTAGATTTTGAGTTTGAGATTAGATCAGCGATCGCCATGCCTTTAGTTTGGAAAAACCTACAATGAGAAAAGATTCAAAATTCGCAGAATCAGCAATGGCGACAAGCCTAACGCCGGAGGTGAACGTAACTATGGCACTTACTACTACAGAGTACAAATACATTCAACTTGATGAGCGTAACATTCCCATTATTGCTGGAACCACGATGAAAGTAGTGGAATTAATCACATCAGTGAAAGCTTATGGTTGGACTCCGGAAGAATTACACGCTAACTATCCCCATGTCTCCCTGAGTAAAATTTATTCAGCCTTAGCCTATTACTGGGATCATAAAGAAGAACTAGATGCAGAAATCCAACGCATCGATCAATGGGCGCAACAAATGCGTCGAGAAGCAGGTGAATCTCCCCTTACCAGGAAATTGCGCGAAAAAGGTTACTTGAAGTGAGTATTTCTCTGTATATGGACGAACAAGTTCCTAAACCGATCACAACTGGGTTACGTCAAAGGGATGTAGATGTGCTAACAGTACAAGAAGATGGTCGTAGTGGATATCCTGACCCATTGTTAGTTGATCGCGCTACAGAACTTGGGCGAGTCATCTTTTCACAAGACGAAGATTTACCGATGGAAGCTTATCATCGTCAAGCAGAGGGGATTAATTTTTCTGGGGTTATCTATGCACGTCAAAATCAAGTTTCTATTGGAGATTGTGTGCGAGATTTAGAAGTAATTGCCAAAGTCAGTAATCCTGAAGATTGTGCCAACCGTATTTACTATCTTCCGCTGTGAAGTTGTAGTTGTGATGGAGTGCGATCGCCTAGATTTTGAGTTTGAGATTAAACCACTGATGGCTTATTGTTGAATTTTGGCAAAACGAGCGATCGCACCGTTAACTTCCTTTACAAAAATCTCTCCATCCCTACTCTCTAACCCTTATTCCCAAATCCTTTACCCCGCTTACTTGATGTCAAAGAAACGCAATTCTCTAACTGTTCGCGCAACGTATCATGATCCAAATCTTGACCAATTAGTACCAGTTGATTTTTCTTTTCGCCTTTCCACTCTTCATCTTCTATCGTAAACCGCTTACCGCTGAGGTGGAAAATGTGACGATTGGGACTTTCTTTAAACCAGAGAATTCCCTTAGCGCGGAAAACATTACTGGGGAGTTGATTATCTAAGAAATATTGAAACTTCTTGATATTCAGAGGCTTATCACTCTGGAACGAAAGCGACGTAAACCCATCATTTTCTAAGTGATTGGAATGATGATGGTGCTTGTGGTTATGATCATGATCGTGGTGATGATGGTCATGATCATGGTCATGTTCACAATCATGGTCGTGATGGTTATGGTCATGGTCATGTTCACAATCATGGTCGTGATGGTCATGGTCATGGTCATGTTCACAATCATGGTCGTGATGGTCATGATCGTGGTGATGATGATCATGGTCTGATGATTCTGACTTAAAATATTGATCAGATTCAAAAAGTCCCACACTCAAAATTAAAGGTAAAGGAACTTGAGATTTGGTGGTGCGAAGAATCCTTGCCCCTTCTTTAAGATCTCGAATGCGGATCTCTAGCGCATCCACATCCCCTTCATCAACCAAATCTATCTTATTGAGCAGAATAATATCACCATAAGCAATTTGGCTATAAGCCGCCTCACTATTAAATAAATCTAGACTAAAATTTTCACAATCTACCACCGTCACAATTGAATCTAATCGAGTCATATCTCGCAATTCTGTACCGAGAAACGTCAGTGCGACGGGTAACGGATCAGCTAACCCTGTCGTTTCCACGACCATATAATCAACCTTATCTTCCCGTTCCAGAACCTTGTAAACGGCATTGACCAAATCCTCATTAATGGTGCAACAAACACAACCATTACTCAGTTCCACCATATCCTCGCCAGTGGTAACAATTAGCTCATTATCAATGCCAATTTCACCAAACTCATTCACAAGTACTGCCGTCTTAACTCCTTCCTGATTCGTCAAGATATGGTTGAGGAGAGTTGTTTTCCCGCTGCCCAGAAAACCCGTAATGATGGTAACGGGTAAGCCATGCTTGGGAGCATCTATCGCCTGACCGGGGGTAGACTGAGTTGTTAATGATTGCATAGAATAGCTGTCGAAAAGGTTGAAATATACGAAGATAGCGTTATCTGGCTACTAACCTTGGTATCCGGATGCTCACTTGACATCCAGACCCTTCCTCATTATTGCGTATCTCTCCCTAACTCATGACCCTAACCCTGTACAATACCCTCACCCGTCAAAAAGAACCCTTTGAACCTGTCGAAAGTGGCAAGGTGCGGATGTACTGCTGCGGGATTACGGTTTATGACTATTGCCATTTGGGCCATGCGAGAACGTGCATTGTGTGGGATACTGCCCGTCGGTATCTCCAATGGCGAGGTTATGACGTAAACTACGTCCAAAATTTTACTGATATTGACGATAAGATTCTCAATCGGGCGCGGCAAGAGGGAACCTCCATGGAGGATATTTCCGAACGCTTTATTCAAGCCTATTTTGAGGATATGGCACGGTTGAACGTTAAAGAAGCAGATGCTTATCCTCGCGCTACCCATACCTTAGATGGCATCAAGCGGCTAATTTACGAATTGGAACAAAAAGGCTATGCTTATCCAGCATCGGGGGATGTTTATTATGCCGTGCGTCGATTTCAACAGTATGGCAAGCTTTCAGGACGTAAGTTAGAGGACTTACAAGCGGGTGCAAGTGGACGGGTAGATGTGGTAGATTCTGAAGATTCTATTAAGAAAGACCCATTTGATTTCGCCTTGTGGAAAGCTTCTAAACCTGGAGAACCTGCATGGCAATCTCCGTGGGGTGCAGGACGACCGGGATGGCATATTGAATGCTCGGCGATGATTCGGGATAATTTGGGTGAAACAATCGATATTCACACGGGTGGATCGGACTTAATTTTTCCTCATCATGAGAATGAAATTGCCCAATCAGAAGCGGTGACAGGACAACCTTTAGCGCGTTATTGGCTACACACAGGTATGGTAAAGGTTGGGGGTGAAAAAATGTCCAAGTCTTTGGGGAATTTTATCACCATCCGGGATTTACTGGATCGCCCAACTGACCCGATGGCTGTGCGGCTATTTATTTTGCAAGCGCAATATCGCAAGCCGTTAGATTTTACTGATGAAGCCATAGAAGCGGCTACCAATGGTTGGCAAACTCTCAAAGATGGATTATTGTTTGGTCATCATTACGGAAAACAACTGACTTGGAACACGTCTTCCTCCACTCCCCACTCCCCACTCCCCACTCCCCACTCCCAACGTTTTCAAAACGCAGTCGATGATGACTTTAACTTTGCTGAAGGATTAGCGATACTATTTGAAATTGCTAAAGAGTTGCGTCGGCAAGGCAATATTCTAGTCCATGAAGGAAAAATAGAAACGCCGTCTCAAGAGTTACAACAACAATGGTACACGTTAGTTGAATTGGCACAAGTATTAGGGTTAGAAGCACAACCGGAGGAGGCAATTGAAGAGTCGGTTGGTGGGTTGAGTGAGGCGGAAATTGAAGACCTGATTCAACAACGTACTGAGGCGCGGAAAGCCAAAAACTTTGAGATGAGCGATCGCATTCGGGATGCCCTAAAAGCACAAGGTATTACCCTAATTGATCAGCCTGGTGGTGTTACCCGTTGGCATCGTAATTAAATCGTCCTCACTAGGTAATTCATATCAAGTTTATAAAAAGTTTATATTGTAATGATTCCATAAATTTTACATGAAGTTCTGTAAAACTACGGAAAGAACCAGTATCCTAAAAAATACAGGGGCATATACGAATAAAAAAAATCTTATTAGTAACACAGAGAGGAATTTATGGAAGAGCAAAACCTTAATAATGAAGAGATAATTGGGCAGTTAGAAGAACCTCCATCTAACCCGATAGAGGAAATA
>DNGI01000525.1:0-10101 GCA_003486645.1 Cyanobacteria bacterium UBA11370
CCCCCTCTCCCCCTCTCCCCACAAAAAGTGCCACTTCCATAAGCGACCATCGATCGCCTGGATGATCCCTCTTTCGGATAAGATGGGAAAATGCAAAAGGTACAAGTAAGACCGATTGATAAGTTCTAGGGACAGGTTAGAGGAATAGTTGATGAATCAAGAGATTTTTGAGAGGGTCAAAAAGATTGTTGTAGAACAACTGGAAGTTGAGCCGGATGACGTAACGCCTGAAGCAAACTTTGCTAACGATCTGAATGCTGACTCTCTGGATACGGTTGAACTGGTTATGGCTTTAGAAGAAGAGTTCGATATTGAGATTCCGGATGAAGCTGCCGAACAGATTGCCACTGTGAAAGCAGCAGTAGACTATATCAGCTCTAAAGCAGAAGCTGCGGCTTAAATAACTCTGGTTTTCACCGAAAGTTCTGCGTTCTGGGGGCATAAGCCCCGTTGTACTGCCATCATGACAAACTTTGAACAAAAACGTGTTGTTGTTACAGGTCTTAGCGCAATTACGCCGATTGGTAACACTTTAGCTGAGTACTGGGAAGGGTTGGTAAACGGACGTAATGGAATTGGTCTGATTACTTTCTTTGATGCCTCGCGCCACACTTGTCGCATTGCTGGTGAGGTGAAGGGATTTAACCCTCACGACTTTATGGATCGTAAAGAAGCCAAGCGTATGGATCGCTTTGCCCAATTTGCGGTAGCTGCTAGCAAGCAAGCTCTTGCTGATGCACAGTTTGTCATTAACGAACTGAACGCAGAACAGGTGGGTGTCATTATTGGTACGGGAATTGGCGGTTTGAAGGTGTTGGAAGATCAACAAGAGATCTACCTTAGTCGTGGCCCGGATCGATGCAGTCCGTTTATGATTCCAATGATGATTGCGAATATGGCGGCGGGACTGACGGCGATTCATACGGGTGCCAAAGGACCGAATACCTGTACTGTGAGTGCCTGTGCTTCAGGTTCTCATGCCGTTGGGGATGCCTTTCGATTAATTCAGCGGGGTTATGCCCAAGCCATGATTTGTGGGGGGACTGAAGCGGCGGTGACACCGTTATCCGTGGGAGGTTTTGCCGCAGCGCGGGCTTTATCTACCCGAAATGATGACCCAGAACACGCCTGTCGTCCGTTTGACCGCGATCGCGATGGCTTTGTGATGGGCGAAGGTGCTGGCATCTTGGTCTTGGAAGAACTCGATTATGCCCTCAGTCGGGGTGCCCGGATTTATGCGGAAATGGTCGGCTATGGGATGACTTGCGATGCTTATCACATGACTGCACCCGCACCCGGTGGAGAAGGGGCGATTCGAGCCATGCAACTTGCCCTGAAGGATGGAGGAATCTTACCAGAACAGGTGAGCTATGTCAATGCTCACGGCACAAGTACCCCAGTCAATGACCCAACGGAAACAGCAGCGATTAAAAAAGTGTTAGGTGAACACGCTTATAAGATCACTGTGAGTTCTACTAAATCCATGACGGGTCATTTGTTGGGTGGTTCGGGTGGTATTGAATCCGTTGCGACGGTGATGACGGTAGCAAACGATCAAATTCCGCCGACGATTAATTTGGAAAACCCTGATCCGGAATGTGACTTGGATTATGTGCCTAACAAGAGTCGTCAGCAGGTTGTAGATGTGGCGCTATCTAATTCGTTTGGGTTTGGCGGTCATAATGTGACGTTAGCCTTTAAGAAATACAGACCATAGGAACTACAACCTAAATCAATCAAATGGGGACAGAGGAATAAAAGATGAAAATGATCTCCTCAGTCCCCGTTTTTTTAGGAAGTTGATTACCTCTATTTAATCCATCGATTGACAAGAGGCTGTAATTTGACTTCCGTTAAGTATGCCAATCCTAGAATTAAAGCAAATTTAATAGCGTAAACTATCCAAACATTAGAAAGATAAGAGTTTAATTCCCATCTGATCAATAGGGGATAGTGAAATAGATATAGCCCATAAGAAATAGGTGCTACGACTGTAAATATCCCTAGGATACTATCAAAATAAATTAACCGCTTACTGTACCAAAGCAAGCCAATAAAAATTGCTAGAAACGCAGCAACGAAATGACGAAATATTAAAAAGGGGTAGTATCCAAATCTGATCTGATCTGCGGCTAATACAGGAATAGCCGCTAAAGTTGACATGAACACTAAACAAAACATAATCGATTTCATGTTAGTGAACGTGAATCGACGTTGGCGAATAAATATTTCAGCCGCTTCTAAACCACACCACCAGACAATAAAATAGGAAAAAATTAAGGAAGCTTGATTGGGAACGATGAGATAGGTTAGGTAGGAAATGACAGAGAATAGCAGGATAAAATAAATTCGATTCGGATTTTTAAATAAGAATTTATAACAAGGATAAAAGAGGAGATAAAACCACCATTCGTAAGATAAAGCCCATAAAGGAAGGTTGCCAAGAAAGGGTTCAACCCAAGTTCCTGGTTTAAGTTCCGATATATCTTGTACCATTAATAAATTGCCAATTAACTCTCTCCAAGGAAATCTATTTAATACCTTACCATTCAAATACACTATAACGATGGAGAGAAGAAGCGCGACTAAAAAAGGAAAGTAAATTCGACGGAATCTTCGGATAAAATAAGATTTAAACCCTAAATCAGGATTTCTATAAAACGAAAGATAAATTCCAAATCCACTTAATAAAAAGAATAACATGACAATCTCTTGCCCGAAAGAGAAAAATCCTTTATGTATAATTTCGGGCACAAACATTAAGCTTGGTATCCAATGGGTAATTACGATGTATGACGCAGCAAAACCACGGATAGCATCAAGTTTTTTTAGGTAGATTTTTTGAGCCATTTTGCCCTAATAAACGCAAAGCAATACCTCATATTAACTACTTAATTTCCGTACTCAACGAGAGAATTTTTACTAACTTACTGAGGGATGCGATCGCATTTTTTTTCTTTACGTTAAATCCATGTTACCGCGAAAACCTGTAATAATACGGCTCCCGTCTTTAAGGATATGAATCTCCATTTGGTCACTTGCCCAACTAATTTGGTTTTGTAAGGCTGGGTTAAAGACATGAACACGCTGATTTCGGGAAGATACGGGTGAATCTGGAGAATTAATCGATAAAGATTCGACAAACGGCCCATCTATTAAAATATCAAGTTGTGCTAATAAAGTTTGAGCGCCTGGTGGACTATTTTCCGATTGTAATTCTCCTAACGTAAATCCACTAAAGGACATGATGGTTAAACCTGCGGCTTTTAGTTTCTTTGCTAGTTCCGTAAGTGCTGGCGCTTGCCAAAAGGGTTCACCACCTGAAAATGTTACCCCTTGATTGCGAGGATTACTCAAAATTTTCTCGGCTAACTCATCAATTGAGATTAACTGATTAATTTCAAATGGCCAAGATGCGGGATTAAAACATCCGGGACATTCTCGCTTACACCCTTGTACCCAAACTACAGCCCGACAACCAGGGCCATTTACTTCGGATTCATCAACGTAACCCATAATATTAAGATATCCAGGGGGAATCTCTATTGGTGCTGTTGAAGGATAAGCGGTTTGGTTGGTCATAATTGTTGATGTTTGGGTATCAATAATTTTGGTGAAAAGGCAAAATTTATCGTCTCTACAATGTATTGAATTTCATGAATTCACTAAATGAGGGGCGCAGCGCACGAGGATTTTAGTAGAATCATAAATCTCTTCGGCAAAGGTTTGTAAAATATCGGAACTGACTTGTTTGAGGATTTGTACGGGGTAGGGAAGAGAGTCTGCATTCGTATGATTTCCCCGTGCCTCAAGTTGGTGAGTTAAAGGTTTAGCGCGGGTGGGAGTATTGAGTTGAATTTCATCGGGCTGTAGCGATCGCATCAGTTCAATATATCTCTGTTTACTCCTCTCATCCCACGATGTTAAGAGCATAGTTTGTATGCCAATTTCTCCTTTATAGTCCTGCCGAAATTGTTGGATACCTTGCCAAACTTGTTGCCAGTTAAACTCTACTATCGGACGATTGATACGCCTTAGTTGCTCAGGAAAAACAGCATCAACCTTAACAGAAACTCTATCAGCTAACGATAAAGCAGTTCGTACCCTTGGATCAATTAAAAGAGTCCCATTCGTTAATACTAAGACAGGTTTGTGGGTGATTTGTTTAATTTGGGCGATAATTTCACCTAAGTTTAAGGCTAGAGTTGGTTCGCCATTGCCACTGAGGGTAATGACATCCACATCCCAAGGGGCAAACGGTTGTAAATCGCAGATAATTTGCTCTGTAGGAACAAAGATTTGACGTTGGTTGGTGCGGATTTGAATTTCTCCTAATTGGCAATAAACACAGTTAAACGAACAAGTTGATACTGAACCAATGGGATCGATACCGAGAGATGTACCATAGCGCCAAGACTTCACTGGGCCATATACAGATGTAAAGGTAGAGATTGATTGAGTTGGCATAGAATTCACTCCACCCTTGCAGGAGTCATTTAGGGATTCGCAAGGTTTTCAACTGACCTTTTCTATTGTCCAGCTTTTTAAGTGATCGGCTGGAATAGTTATCAAAAATTTAATCTCTTTGCGAAAAGCCTTGGCGGATGGAATGGATGCGATCTCATCCGACTGTAGTAGCACAGTAAAAAGTCCTGGCGAATGGACTTCGCGCCTATACAAACAAAGTCCGCCTGCGCGGACTAACTTGAAAATGAAAGGTTTAAAAAGCTGCTAATAGCTAACGGAGTATGGTTAATCGTAATTAGCCATTAGCTTTAACTTATAGGGATGTATCCTAGTTTAGAGGATTAATCACACGACCGATTTCATTTCTACTGAGTAGATTGGGTTCAAAAGTAGTATTGCTGTTGTGTGACTTGGATAGTTCTATTACGAAGCGATCGCATCATCTTCCTCTAATTCAATACTTAACTATAACGCTGCAATAGTTGCAAAACAAACTCAGCCGCTGTCACGTAAGTTCGCTGTTCCTTGCCAATCCCATTCGAGTGAACCCACCAACCTTTACAAACATTCGGTTTTCGCCATAACTCCAAATGTTCAACCGCAGGATCGGCGTAAAAACTATCCGTTCCACTTCCTAATAACGCCGAACTCCAGTGAGTAAAATAATCGTGACTGAGGCGATAAATTGGAAAAGTTCCATATAAAGGAACCCCCCAACCATCAAATGCAATAAAGGCTTTTACGGTTCCTCCTAATACTTGCCATCCCCAAGCTGCACCAATTGCACCCGCCACTCCCGCACTAAAACTAATCAAGATAATTGGCGTTTTTACACTATTAGTATGACGCTGTAAATAATCCAAAATATGAGCTACTGAATAAGCGGGATAATCTTGAGTTGGAAAAACTAAAACCTGCTGATTCCAACTCCTGGATATATTTTCCCTTTCGCCGTATTTTAACCCCTCTAAAAACTCTTGCGTTAACTGGGGATCGTGGATACCGGGACAAATAATTACAAAAAAGTTCATCCCAAACCTACCCCCTGTTGCCTACACTAAGGTTCATTTGGATACACTAAAAATTGATAGAGTAGTCGTTAACGCTCTTGGTGTTGGCGATCGCTGCAATGGGATGGGCAAAGATATCGAAATACTTACAAGCAATCCGCTCACTATTATACCGTCTCTCTTTTCTGGCGTGGTACACTCAGTAGAAGTGTCTCATGTTCCCAATTTTTTGAGGGAACGCTTACCATGAGGGAGCATCTCAATTATGCAAGTGTAAGTCAAACCTGGGGGAGTTGAGCAAACTGGGGAGAAGAAATCTAAAATCAAAGTTTTTTTGTAACAAGAGGATACACCCTATAATTCTTGCACTCTTCTCACTCTCATTCCTTCAAAATTATTGAGCTTTGCCACTTGTCAAAACTGATCAATCTTGATTAAATATAAAAGTCGAATCCAATTCGTAATAAAATTCCCATCGTGGTTCTTCTCTATCAATAGAATTAGAAGAACTATCTTTGTTTAATCGTCCTCTTTTTTAAACGGTGACAGTACCCAACGTATGAATCAAACCTTTGTTGCAAATTCAGAGCAAACCCAGAATCAGCCTTTATTAAGTTGTTTCAGTTACTCGATCAATCGCTATACTAACCTCGTTTCTCCCACTCAGATTAGCCTAAAAGATATTTCGGTAATCATTCCCGTAAAGAATAATCAAAAAGGTATAGAAAACTTTTTAGAAAAATTCTTTCAAACTCATACAGAAGCATCCTTCCCCAGAGAAATAATTATTGTTGACAATAATTCAACTCCTAAAATTTTTATCCCTCATAAATTTTTAAACTCTCCACTTCCAATCATTTTGATAAGCTGTACAACAGTAGGATCAGCGGCGGCAAGAAATGCCGGATCTGCTCAAGCTTCTGGAAGTTGGTTGCTATTTACAGATAGCGATTGCGTGCCTACAGAAATGCTGATTCAAGGATACTGCAAATCATTGAATGGTGCTGTTGGCTATGCGGGTAAAGTTCAGGCTTTAGGGAAAGATGCGTTATCGTCTTATTATGAAACCCAGGAAACCCTAGTTGCTAAAGCTGTAATAGAAGAGGGAATTTACCGTCCTGTCTGCTTGATTACTGCAAATGCTTTGGTTTGGAAACCCGCTTTTGAAAAAGTAGGAGGGTTTGCAGAAGTGATAGATATTGCCGCAGGAGAAGATGTAGATTTAAGTTTTAAATTGTTAGAAGTGGGGGACTTATCTTACGCCTTAGATTCACTAGTTTTGCACGATTATGGAGATGGAATTTCTGCGTTTGTTCGTCGCTTTTTTCGATACGGTCGAGGAATAAATTTAATCAACAAATTGCATAATCTAAATTGGCTACCAACACCTTTTGTTCCCAACAAACCAACCTGGCGAAACTGGATATATGCCTATCTTCAATATAGTTGCTCGATAGCGGGATATTGGTTTCAGCAATTGCAACCTTAAATCTTTTTTCAGGAACTGCACTTAGGAGAGTTTTGAGTGGGTAGGTTTTAAGTTAATACTTAAGATTATCGAACACAAGTTTTCCCCTGCCTCCCACTCTCCACTCCCCATTCAAGACAGGTTGAATGAATGAACAGGCAACAACAGTCTCCCCGTTTAGCAATTACCCTAGGAGATCCAACCGGAATTGGTCCGGAGGTGATTCTCAAAGCGTTAGCAGATCCACGGGGGGTTGGAGAGGCTAAGATAACGATCATTGGCAGTCGTTCTCTATTGCAAACCTGCTATACTCACCTGCGACAAACTCTTGACGAGGGTGAAGTTCTCGCTGATCTCGATCAGTTGTCTATCCTAGACATTGAATTAGATACCTCAGCCGAACGTCAAATTATTCCAGGTGTCGGAAATGCTGTGAGTGGTGCGGCGAGTTTTGCTTATTTGGAAACGGCGATCGCTCATACTCTAGCAGGCGAGTTCGATGGTATCGTAACAGCACCGATTGCTAAGTCGTTGTGGAAAGCAGCGGGTTATGATTATCCGGGTCAAACGGAAGTTTTGGCAAAGTACTCAGGTGTTGAGCGATTTGGGATGCTATTTGTCGCGCGATCGCCCCATACGGGTTGGTTATTACGTACTCTCCTGGCTACCACACATATTCCCCTTTGTCAAGTTTCCAACACTCTCACCCCGGAGTTGATGAGATCTAAACTGGACTTACTGTTGGACTGTTTGCGAGTTGATTTTGGCTTAGGAACCCCTCGGATAGCCATTTCTGGGTTAAATCCTCACAGCGGTGAACAGGGTCAATTGGGTCGTGAAGAACAAGAGTGGTTAATTCCTTGGTTAGAACAACAACGCCAACACCGTCCGGAAGTAAAACTGGATGGCCCAGTACCCCCCGATACCCTTTGGGTTAATGCGGGTCAAGCTTGGTATGGAAACCGTTTAATCCCCAATCTTCCTGATGCTTATCTAGCACTTTACCATGACCAAGGTTTAATCCCAGTCAAGCTCATGGCATTTGATCGCGCCATCAATACAACGATTGGTTTACCCTTTGTTCGCACCTCTCCCGACCACGGTACCGCCTTTGATATTGCAGGTCGAGGGATTGCCAATGCAAGTAGTATGAAAGCAGCGATCCAGTTAGCGATTGAACTCGTTCAGCACAGAAAGATCTAATCCAAGACAGATACAACCAGACATGATAAGCTGATGTGCATTTAAACTGCACAATATAAACTTTTTCTGTTGCCTGTTCCCTGTTAAGGAGTTGCCTTTAAGCAAAATATAATGTCCTAAGCGATAGTCCGTTGCTATAAATTGGTATAAGTTCCCTCTCCATGACTAAAAGCCGGAAAATCTCTCGACATTACCTGACCCTAGTTGGAATTATTATCTTAGGAATAATCCTACGATTCTGGAATTTAGCTCTTAAACCGCTATGGCTTGATGAGGTACTCACGGCTTTTTTTAGCTTGGGACACGAGTATCATGACTTGCTACTAGATGTCGTTTTTCCTCTCTCAAATCTAGATCAAATTTTAACCTTCAAACCCGGAGTTAGCTGTGGAGAAATTGCCCACACTCTCGCTACCCAATCAACCCATCCCCCCTTATTTTTTTGCCTGATATATAGTTGGTTAAACCGGATTGGAACAGATCGACTAGTTTGGGCATTGCGATCGCTACCTGCTTTAATGGGAGTTGCTGGGATTCTGGCGGTTTATTGTTTGAATCGTCTCGCCTTTTCAAAAGCCGCAGCACTCATGGCAGCAGGCTTAATGGCTGTTTCTCCGTTTGGCGTATATCTTTCTCAAGAAGCACGTCACTACACCCTACCTATACTGCTCATTACTCTCGCACTTTTGGGATTACTACACATTCAGCATAGTTTATATTTTCATCAACAACAACCCAAACCTATCATTTGGATTCTCTGGGGTATTGTTAACAGTATTGGTTGCTACGTTCACTACTTTTTTATTCTGGTTTTCACGGCTCAACTTTTAACGTTAACAGGATTAATGTACTGGCATCGGCAGCGGCTACCTCGCGGAAGTTGGGTAGCACTTATACTAGTCATTGTTGGGGTAGCAATCAGTTATTTACCCTGGATATCAGTCCTGTTAGCCGATGTGGGGCGACAAGAAACGGATTGGTTGCCACCTCCACAAACTATTGCCCCCCTTTTCCAACTGTTAGTGGGTGGGTTACTGATGGTTATTGCCTTACCTGTTGAAGATCAACCGTGGTGGGTTGTGGTGTCGATGGGGGGATTAATGATTGGGTTTGGCGGTTGGGTTGCTTGGCAGGGGTTTAGGGGAGTTAAGCAACTGTTGCAGCAGAGTTCAACCCAATTAGCAACTGTTACTCTATTAGGTTTTATTGTTTTTGTGGTGCTGCAATTTTTGGGGATTATTTACTTACTAAGTAAGGATATTTCAGTTGCACCTCGGTATAACTTTGTTTATTTTCCGGCGATTTGTGCCTTGCTTGGGGCTAGCCTTAGTTTTGAGAAGGGAAAGAGAGGGCGGATAATCCTGATTTTAGGTGTTTCGTTATTGAGTAGTATTTTGGTGGTTTGGAATTGGGTATTTCTTAAGCCATTCCACCCTGAACAGGTAGCGCAGACTATGAACCAAGAAGCAGCGATTCCGATGATAATAATAATGGGATACGAGAACCTTCAGGATGTGGCTTTAGGGTTGAGTGTTGCTCTGGAAATTGAAAGGTTGGATTCAGGTATTGAGCGAGGAGTTGGCGATCGCTCTTTGGTATTTTTAAATCGCCAGCAGGGATATAAGTTAGTTTGGAAAAAAGTATCTGATTTATCAATTTCTTCAGTTCCTCCTTTCAATGTTTGGGTGGCTGCGCCTGGATTAAAGCGCCAAGACTACCCACGAAGGTTAGCGATCGCGCAGCAAAAACATTGCTCTATTGACTCCAATAATTATCATCGGGTTGGGAATTTTCCTTATCAGTTATACCGTTGTATTGATTAGCTACATAGGGTGAAGACGCATATCGATGCGCCCCTACTGATGGTGGTTGCCATATAGCATTTCTCAAATAGGTGAGGTACAGTTGCATTTTCTTCCCACTCCCCACTCCCCAAAACCTAGGAATTTGTAC
>DNGI01000525.1:10294-13359 GCA_003486645.1 Cyanobacteria bacterium UBA11370
CTCCCCAAAACCTAGGAATTTGTACATCATGAGCATGAAAACCGCTATAGTATCAACCTCCTCCCGGAGATAAACTTTGCTGGGACTGCACCAACTGCTCTGGATTAAGCAAAAATAAAGGCGGTTTATCTTTATTTTGAATAATCAAGGCACTCACACATCGAATATTTCCTTCTGCCATATAATCTGGTGTTAGAGGCGTAAAAGCAGACTCAGGTATGCGCTGCAAAGAAGGTGCAGAATCAATCGGCAATCCTACGATTTTTCCGGCTCTATTCTGCACAATTAGTAGGTAGCGTTGTAACGATTGATCTTCCTGTTCTTCTGGAACTGTAAAAACTGGAGCGATTGCGTCTTGGGAACTTGAACTAAGAGATAACTTTTGCCTTGGTGTTCCTTTAAAAATTCGATGTTCTACATCTAGCACCAATAATTCTTGTTCTTGATAAAGTATTAATCCTGCCGCTCCTCCCTCGGGTGCGCCATAAATTTTGCCCATAGGAATAACTTTTTGAACTGAGCGAATTGGCAGCGCAAATCCTTCTGAGTAAAGGCTAAAAACAATCAATTGTTGAGTAGCTTGAGCCTTACGATTGGCGTACCGTCGGGAACTAATAGGAGAAAAAATAGCCATGATTAATTTTATTTATTTGGGTTGTTTGTTGTTTGTTGTTTGTTGTTGGTTAGAGAAGAGTTATTTGGGGTTAAGGACTAAGCTGTTCAGTATTAATAATGCGTATTAATTTAAAAAATGAAATTTGAACACATAACAGGTAAATTTGACACATCTTAAGCTCAACTAACAACTAATAACCAACAACTAATTAGGCACTAATTCTGGCATTAATTAAGTCACTCAACGTTCCTAATAATTCCCGCTCATTATAGGGCTTAGAAAAATAAGCACTTGCACCCAAAGTTATTGCCAATTGTCGATGTTTATCCCCAGTCCGAGACGTAAGCATGGCGATCGGTAAGTCACTGAACGCCGGATTCGACTTAATCCGAGCCAAAAAGCCATATCCATCCAGGCGAGGCATTTCAATGTCACAAATTACCGCTTGAACGTGTAATCCACCCAGCAGTTTTTCAACCGCATCTTGACCATCTTTCGCCTGTTCCACCAAATACCCAGCTTTTTCTAACGCCAAGGCTAAAAATCGGCGGACATTTATGGAATCATCAACGACTAAAATTGTGGCTTTTGCGGTTGGAGGATACTCTACGATAGGTGGATTGTCCGCACTTTGCGTACTCAATTGAGGCAACTGACCGATCAGCGAACTATCTGTATTCGGATTTCGCTCACTAGCAATCCAACGTAACAGCGAAGCCACATCAACCAACGGTACAACTTTACCATCACCAAGAATCGTACAACTGGCGAAACCAGGAGGCATTTCCAGAGGGCCTTCAACTTTACGGATAGCGATTTCCTGTTCTCCCCAGCAGCGATCCACTTGCAGCGCCACTAACTGCTCCCCTTGAGCAATCATCAGCACTGTTGGTTCACTGATAGTCGGCACTCCTTCAAGAGTCATGACTTTACGAGAACACCTAAATGTCAGCCATGCTCCCAAACGAATCAGAGGGATCATTTCCCCTTCCCATTTGAGGACTTCACTACCAGGAGTCGTCAAAACCTGCTCTGGCTCTAGCAAAAGCATTTCTTCAATCACATCAGTCGGAAACGCCAACATCATGCCATTACTTTCCACCAGCAAAACACGAGCCACCGAGAGCGTAAACGGAACCGTGAGCGTAAACGTCGTCCCTTTCAGCGGAGTTGTATCCACCCGAATATCACCCCGAATCAACTTCAAATTATTCCGTACCACATCCATCCCCACACCCCGACCCGATAAGTCAGTCACCTGGTCAGCCGTGCTAAACCCAGGCTCAAAAATCAACGAGAGCAACTCATCCTCACTCGCCGCTGCCAGGAGTTCGGCATCTAACCCCATCGCTTCAGCTCTGGCGCGAATCTTATTAAGGTTAATTCCATTGCCATCATCACTAATCGTAATCATCGTCTGGTTGCCCCGGTGAGCCGCTTTAATTTCTATCGTCCCCTGAGCGGGCTTCCCTTGAGCCAGACGCACATCCGGTTTCTCAATGCCGTGGTCAAAGGCATTCCGAACGAGGTGCATCAAAGGGTCGGAGAGGGCTTCCAGGATGCTGCGGTCGATGAGAGTGCCTTTGCCAGAGACTTTTAATTCCACCTGTTTGCCATGCTGTAAACACAAATCCCGGATCGCTCGGGTGAAACGTCCCACTAAATCCGATAAGGGACGCATCCGAATACGGGTGAGATTGGTTTGGAGTTGCTTGGCGGTTTGGTTTAACTCACGAGTGGTGCCGTCGGTATCTTCGAGGCTCAGTTCGACATCCGATGTTACCTCTTGAATCTGGACAATAGTTTCCATCACTTCCATTGACAGCAGATGAAGGTCGCTGTAGCGATCCATTTCTAAGGCATCAAAGGAGCTGCTGAGGTCGTGACCGAGAAAGGCAGAGGGCAGAGGGCTGAAGGCGGAAGCGGGTTGGGGTTTGAGGGGGTCGCTTTGCAGCCCTTTTGGGAGGGCAGAACTTTGAGTGGCGACGGAATCGTAGGCGGTACGCAGGCGAATATTGGATTGCTCTAAATGACTAACTCGCCGACTGAGGGTATGAATTAGGGTACGTAACCGGGCGAGGTTGAGGCTGAGTCCATTGCGCTCAATGGTGAGTTCGCCAAACAGATCGTTGAGTCGGTCAAGCTGACGGACGGGAATGCGGACGGTGTTGTCTTGAGTCTCTGGGGGGGTGGAAGGCTCTTTGCTGGAGGAGGTTTTGACCTCTTGCCATCGAAAGTCGGCGGTCTGCACGGGGACGCGAGGGCTTTGGACGTTCCGAGACAGAGGGGCGCTCAAGTCGGGTACAGTAATGGGGTCAACAATGCTGTCATTACTGACTAAGGGTTCAACAGATTTCGCGGCTGGGGTGTGAATCTCAAACTCGGCGGCTGTAACCTCTAACTCAGCCTCGGTGGGTATGGGGGGGTGAATCTCAAACTCGGCGGCTGT
>DNGI01000525.1:13642-14580 GCA_003486645.1 Cyanobacteria bacterium UBA11370
TCTCAAATTCGGCGGCTGTGACTTCTAACTCAACGGACTCCGCTTCTTGGCGATAAAGGTCAAATTCGGCTACTAAGTCATCAAAGGGCCAGGCTTCTTCCACCACTTCGGTTGGGGTGGGGAGTGGGGTGGAGGGGGTGAGCCATTGGAGTTGGGTGGGTAGGCTGCTGATTTGACCGACGAGGACGAGGGCTTGCGATCGCCGCCATGCGTCTAGGGCGAGTTGGGCGATTTCTCGGACATAGCCGGGTGTGGCTTCTAGGGTTTGGACGACGGATTCACATAAGGAGGTGAAGGCTTCTAGTTGGAGCATTTCCCCTAAGCCTCCCAACTCTTGCGCCATAATCGAGACTTCTTCTTCTAAACAGGGCGCTTGGGGGTCGGCTAAGACGGATTCTAGACGAGCGAGACAGCCTGCCACTTCGGTTTCAAATAATAGGGCAGCGACATTAGTGCCATCTTCAGCCGAGAGCATGGTTGCGGCATCATCGGCTTGGGGGTCGCCTAAGCGATCGTGCAGTTGGTCAAAAATCGGATTCCCTTCAGTAGCTAGCCAGGTTTCATGAACATCGGCTCCCTGACGGTTGAGGGTCAATACTTGGCTCAGGCGATCGACGGCGGCTAGGAGTAATCGTTCGAGTTCACTATCAATGGCAAGGGAATTTCGCTGGGCTTTTAAAACTTTAAAGGAATCTTCTAAACGATGAGCCAGATGACTCAAGGTTTGATATCCCATCATCCCGGCTCCCCCCTTGACTGAATGAGCAGCTCGTAAAACCGCATCCATTTGTTGAGCATCAATGGGGTTACTGGCTAAACCCACGAGGGTAGATTCAATAGTGTCTAAATACTCTTGGGCTTCTTCGAGAAACTGAAGCTGGATTTCGCGTTCCTTGTCTTGGGGCATGGTAGAAGGGTTGGTTGTTTGTTGTTTGTTG
>DNGI01000525.1:14845-23958 GCA_003486645.1 Cyanobacteria bacterium UBA11370
AGTTGTTAGTTGTTAGTTGTTATATCGTTTTCCTCGCCTTCTTGCTATACACTCTTCTGGAGCATCTGGAGTGTCATCATCCGGAGCAAAGATTTAGGTAATTGATATTAGGGGTCAGGGGTCAGTTAATAAGTAGAAAAACAACTAACAACTAACAACCGACAACTAACAACTAACAACTAACAACCAACTAATCCCCAACTTTAAACGCACCCACAGAGGCTTGCAATTCTTCAGCAATTCCGACGGTTTCTTGGAGTGAACTGGAGACTTGGCGGGTGGAATTTGAGGTGCGTTCGGAGATTTGAGCGATGTCTTTCATTAAGTCTGTAATCGCTTGAGAAGTTTGGGCTTGAGATACAGTTGAACTGGAAATGGATTGCACCAATTGGTCAATTTCTCGAGAGACTTCCAAAATTTTATTCAAACTGAGTTTGGCATCTTCCACTAAATGAGTTCCTTCCACCACCTGGGTTGTGCCGAGTTCCATGGCTTCGACGACGGAGGCGGTTTCTTTTTGGATGTTCTCCACAATTTGTTCAATTTCTCGCGTGGCAGCGGCACTGCGGGCGGCGAGTTCTCCCACTTCTTCAGCAACTACGGCGAAGCCTTGCCCTTCTTCTCCAGCCCGTGCGGCTTCAATCCCGGCGTTGATGGCGAGGAGGTTGGTTTGTAGGGCGATTTGGTTAATTAACGAGACGACTTTAGAGATTTGTTGAGAGGATTCACCCAATCGCTTGACTTTTTTAGCCGTTTCGGCTACGGTTTCCCGCAGACCCAGGATATTTTGTACCGAGCGATCCATGGCTAACCCCCCAGCTTCAGCGGTGGTGGAGGCGGTACGGGCGACCGCAGCGGCTTGACGAGCGTTTTCTGCCACCTGTTGAATGGAACGGGCCATTTGCTCGACGGAATCGAGGGTGCGGGTGGTTTCTTCGGCTTGTTTGAGGGCTTCTAGGGAGAGTTGGCGGATAGCGCCTTCATTTTCGCCGAGGGAGGTGTTGACCTGAGTGGCGGCTTGTTTGACTTTCATCACAATTTCCCGCAAGCTTTCAATGACGGCATTGAAGAAGTCAGCCACAGTCCCAATTTCACCCACGGTAACATCAGCTCGGACGGTAAGGTCGCCTCTGGATGCGCCTTCGACATCACTGAGGAGTTCTAGGAGTTGGAGTTGGAGAGATTCTTTTTGTTGGCGTTGTTCGGAGGAGGCTAATTCCGCCGTAATTCGAGCTTGTTCTCGTTGTTCGAGGAGGTTGGCTTGGTCGAGGGCAAACCCAACTTGAATGGCGACTTGTTTAAAGAAGTTAATTTCGGATTCTTGCCACGCTCTTGTACTTGAACATTGATGGGTGACTAATAGCCCTAATAAGTTGCCTTCTGCCAGAATCGGAGCGACTAAATTGGCTTTAACTTTGAAGGGTTCCAGTTGACCGAGGTAACATTGAGTTAAGCCCGCTTCGTAAATATTTTCGAGAGCTTTAACCCGACCCCGCTTGTATTTTTCCACATATTTATCGGCAAAACAAGGGTCAGCAATATTCGCACCCAAGGCTTCCGGCCAGCCCCGTCCTACGGATTCTGCCACGATAGTTCCTTGCCAATTTTCATCGAAAAGATAGACAATCGCTCGGTCAGTTTTTAGGGTTTCGCGCACCCCGCTAATGGCGGAATTGTAGATTTCTTCCACTTTGAGGGATACCCGAATTTGAGAGGTAATTTCATTGAGTTGTTGAGCTAGGAACGTGGCGGTTGATTGCTGTTCCAATAACGCGGATTGGAGGAGAGCAAAGCCAATTTGATCGGTGATTTGGGAGAATAAATCGATTTCTGTTTCTAGCCAAATTCGTGGTTTTGAGCATTGGTAGGCACAAAGCAAACCATATACTTTATCATCCTTAATAATGGGAGCCATGATATGGGCTTTAACCGAAAGCTGTTCCAGCATTACTCGTTCCCAAGGATTGGGAGAAGCGCCATCAATGTTATCCAGTGTGTGAACAATACCGGGACGATAGTGTGAGGAAATATTGCCTTCCTTGACAGAACTTTTGATTGTTTCTCCCTTGAGTTTCGTCCAACCTGGTGCAACGGATTCTGAGATAATAGTTGCGATATTGCTATCATCAAAGCGACAAATCAGTACACGGTCAGAATGAAGCGCTTCACGGACTGCTGCGACTGAGGTTTCAAGGATTTCTTCCGCTTCGAGTGACTGACGAATTCGGGGGATAATATCTTTCCAGCGCTGAATTCGTTCGGTTTCAGCGGCTTTGGAAGCAGCAAGGGTGATACTGCTTAAAGATAGACCCACTTGTGTGGCTAATTCTTTGAGTAAATCAATTTCTGATGGCTGCCAAACTCGCGTATTAGAGCATTGATGAGCGACTAATAAGCCAATCAGAATATCCCCAGATATGATCGGTACAACTAAATTGGCTTTAACAGAAAGTCGCGCCAAGAGTTGCATATGCGCTGGGGAAAAATTCGTTTGTTGAACGTTAGAGGTTGGGACTATACGCCCTTTTCGATACTCTTCTAGAATTTTTCTAGGAATACAAGGGTCTGTAATTTTATCAAGTAGTGCTCGCGGCCAACCCGGCTCAACCGCCTCAGCAACAATACTACCACTCCAATCGGGTTCAAACCCATAGATCACAACTCGATCTGCATTGAGCTGTTTTTTTGCCTCAGTAACGGCGCGATCAAAGAGGAATTGTTTGTCTCCTCTACTAGCGGCATTAACGGTTTCTGCATAGAGTCGAATTTGCTCAACAGAGGCTTTTTGGTCTTGTAAAAGAGTTTGAACTTGGTCTACCATTCGATTAATATTAGATGACAAGATTGCAAGTTCGTCTTCTCCTTCTACAGTGAGGCGAGTGTCAAATTCCCCTTGACTCAATTTTTGAACGGCGCTGGTAGTAGCCAGAATGGGTTCGACAGCACGTCTAGCTAATAAAGCTGCAATGATACCGGCAAGTAAGGCTGTTACCCCAGTTCCCATGAGCAGGTTTGAGAGGTTTTTGATTTCCTTATTTGCGCTAATTTCTTCCTGAAACGTTTGGTTGACTACAACATAGTTGATTGCGCCAATTCCAACAACTGGAACGGTACTAAGAGCCACCGCTAGAATAGTTGCTTTAGTTCCCAAACTTAGCCGTCCCCACCACGATGGTTTTTGGGATTTTTGGGCAGGTACGTAGGTAGGGATTGGATAGGTTGGCTTCGTCATCGCCACATTCATTATCGAGTGAGGATCGGTACTGTAACCATTGCTGTTAGTATTATCTGGAATTGGGTTATTACCAGAACTTTCCGTATCAAATTTCTGAACCATAAAACAAGTACCATTAGGGAAGAATAAATTGGCAATTAGGATTAGTTGTTAGTTGTTGGCTGTTGGTTATTACTAACAAATAACAAACAACAAATAACAAATAACAAATAACAAATTAACGAAAGGATCAGCCGGACTTGATATAACGCATAATCGCCTCAGCATCCAGCACTAATAAAATTTCTCGCTCTTGCAAGCTGCATCCTCGTAAATAGGGAACTAGATCGGATGACACATGCCCATGGGGAGATTGAATACAATCGGGTGTTAGACGTACTACACCTTCAACACTTTGCACAATTAGTCCTAAAGAAGCCAATCCACTACGGATAATGATGATGTTGTACTGCTGAACATTGGTAGGAACGGCGGGTAAGTTCAACATCCCTTGCAAATCAATAACCCACAGTACGCGCGATCGCCGATTGATTAACCCCAAAACATAAGGGGGCATATTTGGCATTGGCGTTAGGCGAGAAGGTGGTAAAACAATAACTTCCTGCGCCTGACTCATGGACAAAACAGCAGGTGTTTGTTGACCAAACTGAAATTTTAGATAAGAATCTCCCTGATTTTTAGTTTGTGCAGTTTTTTTGGGTAGAAGGGCGAGAGCGTTTGCCAATTCATTGGTCATTGGTTGTTGGTTGTTGGTTGTTGGTTGTTGGTTATTGGTTGTTGGTATTAGTTGTTGGTATTAGTTGCTGGTATTAGTTGTTGGTATTAGTTATTGATTATTTACTCTTGGCTTATACAAACAACAAACAACAAATAACAAACAACAAAATCTTACACAGCAACCGATTTGATGGCTCGAAGAATTTGTTCACGGGTAAAGGGTTTAGTTAGGTAAGCGTCTGCTCCTTGTTTCATTCCCCAGAGGCGATCAATCTCCTGGTTTTTTGAAGAACAAATGACAATCGGTATTTTTTCGGTTACGGGATGAGTTTTGAGGCGGCGACACAACTCAAAGCCGCTCATTCCTGGCATAACCACGTCGGTAATAATGACATCGGGTTTTTGCTCTAATACTTTATTGAGAGCTTCTTTTGCACCAATGGCATTGATGACGTTATAGCCACTTTCCCGGAGATAATGGCTCATTAACTCCAGTTCAGAGAGGGTATCTTCTACAATCAAAATTGTGCCCATCAACGTTGTACTCATAGCTCATTCGCCTCACGATTATTTAACAAAGATTGCCATTTTTACCCCGATAATCTTGACTTAAGATAAGTGTTTAAACACCATCTTAAGTAATTCAGATTGGTTAAAAGGCTTTGTCAAGTAGCCCGAGGCTCTGACCAACTTTGCCTTAGCTCGGTCTAGAAAACCCGTATTTCCCGTGACCATGATAATTGGAGTTGTCTTGAATAGCGAATGCTTTCGTAAGAGCGAACATAGCTCATAGCCATCTAAGTTTGGCATTTCAACATCCAACAAAATCAGGTCGGGTTTAATCCGGACAACTTGCATTAACGCTCTCACAGGATCGTTAATCATGACAACGGAGAAACTTTTATCATCCAAAAAAGAATTAATCGCATTCAACACGGTTGTACTGTCATCAATACAAGCAATCGTGTAGGTACTTTTGCTCTTTTTTGGTATAGAATTATTGGTAGGAGGACTGACGTTAGAAATCGGAGATTTTGGGTTAGGAGTTGGGGTCGGTTGTTGAATTAACTCTAGTTTGGTGGGGCTGGCAGGTTGAGTTGAAGAATCAGGATGAGGCTGAGGAACGACATTTGTTGATTCTGAAGATGGCTGCCGTCGTAATTGTTCGTGACAGCGTTCAACCAGCGTTCGTAGTTCAATTCGGCAGAATTTAGGTACATCCTGAAATTGGTCTTGAGGAATTAATTGGTAAGTCCCTTCTCTGACCGAAAGTAGCGATCGCACCACTTCTTCGGCTAATTCTTCAATCAGCGTTGCAGCTTGAGCGGAGTTTAGATATTGTTGATTGACCAACCAACAAATAGCTTGGTAATCCGGATATTGACTCGACTGACTTTCTAAATCTGACTCAAATAGCAGACGAACTTGAACCCGAACGGCACTAACTAGGGTAGGAATTTCACGACTCTTAAGGCGTAAGTGGCGGTCAAGTCGCTCGAATGGGTCAACTGAATCTGAGGCATAAATTAGTTTTCCCTGTTCTAGATAGATTGACCACGAGACAGAGCCACTAGATATTTGTAAACAGCCATTAGCCTGCCGACTAGACAATTGTGCTAATAACGAGAGTGGGTTTAGCTTTTGGGAAGATCTGTAGCTAGCCATAGAAATGGTGTTCATTTGTATCTACCTGGGTCTCATCCAATCGTCGAAACTAAAATTGTTGACTCTCGTTATTACAGGCTATAGACGCAATTAATCGCGTTCCTAGTTGGAGTGAGCCTTGGCTGTGCCAATCATTAAGGGTACTAGTCCAGCCGAAAAACGAGCGAGTCACGGTAACGATCAAGAATTCAAAAACTTGAATCTTGTTTCCATTTGTAATCCCTACTTACCGACAAACTTCAATCAGTAAACGTCAAGCAGGGAGTAGCTGCATCCCCAAATTGGTATCTGATCAAAAAGCACACCTGGGGGAGATAGGCATGACGATATTATTCTCTACCTCGATAACTATCGTTTTTCAGACAAAACGCTTTTTAACTTAGCCGTCAACGTCGCAGTAACAGAAATTTGAGGCAGGAATAATCAGTCTTTCGAGAGTCCTATCATCTTGAATTCAATCAGAGAAAAAGCAAGAGGGGTAATGCACCTATGGAAACTAAGAACTCTTACTTTGGTGGTAGATGAACAACTGGATTACTGGTTATCTCTGATTTTAACAGAATTTTATTATAACAACGATAAAGCCACTATAAAAGGCTATGAAAATATATGAAGATACTGTAATTTTAGTCCAATTCTATCAACGTCTGCCACAAATAGCAATGGAGCATAAGGCAGAGGATATTTAACTGACAAAAACAAAGGAGCCTTATTCATTTAAATTTATGAAAAGGATAAAGCCGCATTCTTCAAGCTAAACCAATAGCTTGACTTAGATCCCCGGCTTCTTTAACAAGTCAGAGATCTGGGCTTTACTTAAGGAACTTAATAAGTCGTTGAATTTTGATACTTTGCTGGCGTTTTAATGACTCCGGAAAACTTAATTCCATTGCGAGTCGGATCGTTGGTGTATCAACAACTTGTTCAAACGGCTTTCGAGGCATGGGAGTAGTCAACTCTTCAATTGCTTCAACCTGCGCCAATAAACTAGTTCGTTCCGGATCAAAAAGATCCTGACTTACCAATAAACCAATCAACGGTTGCGTCTGCTGGATGATTTCCAAATTTAAAATCTGGCTCTCATCTAATTCCAACCTTAAATCTTGAGTCCCAATTTCCGTAATCTGTCCTATATAGGAATGACCTTCCCAACCATCCCAATAAAGTTCTGCTACAGCTTGAACTTGTTTACGAACTGTGCTTTTAACTCCCATTTTTTCAGCGATCGCAGGTTGAAATTCGTAGAAGACACGCTGAATACTGGTTACAATAAACTTAAGCGATTCAAGGGGATTATCTTCCTCGATCCGCCGCTGAGAATACCACTCCTTCACATCAGAATAAAGGACTAACGTTAGATCGTCAATTTGAGTACGAGTTAAATTGATAAAATCAATAAACAGTTTAGCCTGTAATTTACTCGTCGCCATCGCTCGGATCACCCGCGCATTCAGCAGCGCCCTAGCTCCATAATCTCCGACTAATTCAACTTTAACTTCATCAGGAATATTCGGCCATTCATCTAATAGAATTTGCGCCCCACTTTCACTCACATCAACGGTTTGCCCCGTCCAACTAGAACTACCACTATGAACCGTTGCGGTTAACTTCCGAGGTAAGCGATGTGCTTTTCTTAATTGGGGTTGCTCAAACGCTACCAAACAAGCCGCTAAAAGTAGGAATAAATTATAAACACACCATAAGGCATTAATTAAAACCGCCTGAGTATCTTCTGGACTAAGAACTAACCAAAACGGTACGGCTAATAAAGAAGCAGCCGCAATAGCACTAACAATAACCAAATATCGTACTGAATCAAAATCAAAACTTCGTTTCGTTACAGAAAGTCCTTTATCAGTAACATTAAACGTCCCCAATTTAGGATTAACGAGAGCTAAAAGTGTAACAATTCCTGACTGGAACGACATCGCAAATTCAAAAATCTCATTCCAGAATGAAAAACGCACGTGCTTGTAGGGAATGTGGTTCGTCTGCATCGACAAAATAATGTGAGGTAGAGCATAAAATAATGTTTCTAACCCCAACCCTTTCACCGAGTTAATTCCAAATAATAAAAATAGAGGCGGCGCGATCGCATACATCAACCGAGGAAACCCGTAGAAAAAGTGTGAAGTAGCACTAAAATAACAGAGCCGTTGAGCGATCGTTAAATTCAGTTTGGGATTAATTAGCGGGTTTTCAATACGCAGAATCTGAGCCATACCCCTTGCCCAACGCACCTGTTGTCCCACATAAGACGAAAACTTTTCAGGGGCTAAACCCGCTACCATAATTTTGTCGTAATAGAATGATTTATAGCCCAAAGAATGCAACCGAAACGCCGTATGACAATCTTCCGTTACTGTTTCTGTAGCAATCCCACCAATTTGCAGGGCATACTCTTTACGAATAACCGCTGCTGAACCACAAAAAAAGGCTGCATTCCAGAAATCATTTCCTTTTTGCAGTACCTTATAAAATAATTCATTGCCTACAGGAATTTTGCCCTTTGTAAGCAAATTCCGTTCAAAGGGATCAGGATTATAGAACCAGTGAGGTGTTTGGACAAAAGCAACCTTGGGGTCAAAGAAAAAGCCCACAGTATTCATCAGAAACTGCTTGATGGGCATATGGTCACAATCAAGAATGAGTACCAAATCCCCCTCAGTCCGTTTAAAAGCCGTATTAATATTTCCAGCTTTAGCGTGGTCATTATTATCCCGTGTCAACATCGTCGCACCGAGTTCTTCGCACATTTCACGCAACTCGGCACGACGCGCTTTATACTTTTCTGCCCTGCCATCATCTAAAACATAAACTCGCTTTTTATCCGCTGGATACTCAATCGCTAGAGCGCACAACGTTGTCTTACGAACAATCTCAACATCTTCGTTATAAGTAGGAATATAAATATCAACGTTAGGCCACTCTTCTATGGGAAAAGTTGCTAAATCGACGGGTGAACGGTCTTTAATTTTAAGAGTTTGAAAGTAGGCAAGAACGAGAGTAAAAATAGCATAAAGTTCCGCTATAAACAACAACACACTGAATACCCCATTCAGCCAGTCATCTAAATTCATCGTGTAGCTGACACGATAATACAGATAGCGAACCGTTGTCAGCAGACTTAATAAAACCAAAAATAAGTGAAGGTACTCACTCTTTTTTTTACTGGAATTTTGCCCTTCCAGTTGTAGGGATAAACGTCCTACCCCAATCAGCACCGCAGCGACTACTCCTTGCTGCCAAATTGCAGGACGAGCCGTAAGTAGGGGATTGACTAATAAGATTAGCGAAACAATTAACAGTAATAATTGATTATTGTTCAACCACTGAAAAAAATGGTCAAATGAGTGAGGTAAGTGGTCTACTAACCACAAGCTTAACCGTTCCCGTTGTTGGGGCGAAAGCCGAAAGAGGCGGCGATGAATCTTCGACTTAACTGTTGAGGATGGACTCGTCATTGGTTGTTAGTGGTTGGTTGTTGGTTGTTGGT
>DNGI01000525.1:24294-26980 GCA_003486645.1 Cyanobacteria bacterium UBA11370
CAACAAACAACAAACAACAACCAACAAATCCTATTTCTCTTGACCTGCAACTCGTTTGAGGTAGAGTTGGATAATCGCATACAGGATTAAGGTAGCTGCCACTATAGCTGGTCCTAACATAAACCAACTGGCTGATAGAAGTTGGAGAATGCGGTTTGGCAGAGGTTTCTTCTCTAATTGCTGTTTCTGTTCTTGCTGTAAAAAGTCAAGATTGTAAGCATTGGGATTATAGCCATCCGTATTCGGTTCATTGGCACTAATCAGTACCGTATCTCCCTGAATTTGAAAGAATAAAGGGTCTTGGTGAAATAAATTTTGTACTTGCTCTAATCCTTTTTCTGTTTGTCCACTCAGAGCGAGTAGCACCCGTTCTTTATTCCAAGGTGAAATAATTTCCTTGACCACACCATCGTTATCCGGGGATGTTTGAATCTGGCTTTGGTTCCACTGGCGGGTTAGGGATTTTTTGAGTTCAAACCCACCCGAAAAAACTTCTGGAAAAGGAAAGTTTTTCTGTGTACCAACCCCTACTAAATGATATTGATCTCGTTGCTCTTGTGGCAAGGAGTCGATTGTGTAAACCGCTAACTGAACCGAGTCAGCTTTACTTAACCGTCCCAATCTAGCACTAAATTCTAGCAAGGTCATTAAATCATCGGGTGAAGGTTCCTTGGGTAGAACAATGACCATTTTTGATAAATCTTGGGGAGCGGTAAAAGGAAAACCATATTGCAGCAGTTTAAGATCGGGAACTTGAGCCGCATTTGTGCGGTTCAGTTTAAAACTGGTATCGCCATGTAACGTACCCCAAAGTTGTTGATCGGTTACTTTGCTACAAGAACGACGCTCTCGTGCATCCAAACGGAAATCAACTTGAATTCTAGAATTAGGCTTAATTTTTTCTCCGGGCAAATCAATTCTGAGTGTTTCTTCTTTGCCACCATTAATAGACGTAAGTCGTTTACCAATTAGCGCCACATCATCCAGTTTCACTTCAACTAATGACGTTTTGGCATTAATTTGCGGGCCATAACTGTAAACTAGAGTCATGGAATTACCCGACCCAAACTGATCATCTGGCAATGCTCGGAAGTCAAATTCAATCGGTGGAGAATCAGAACCGCGAACCGTTACCTCTTTAAAGGGTTGGTTATAGCGATCGCGCAGTTCATTCAGTTTAAACTCCTGTTTGAGGGGCAAATATCCTAACCACTCGCGGGGAGGTGGAGAAGGAACCGCTTCAAGAGTTTTGACAACAATGCTTTGACCCGTCCCAATCTTGCGGTCTTTAGACTGTAGTAAAAACTGTACAGCTTTACTCACTCCTTCTGGACTATTACCCGTTGCAACCAGGACGGGAGCGGTATTATCAGGGGTAGTGGTCAGCATTAACACCCCAACATCCGGCGGTAATGCTTTCTGCCCCTCATCCAAGACTTGATCGTCTTTAATAGACATCGGTAGCTTCAGCGACTTCAGGGCTTTTTGCTGAGTAGGTGTACCGATAACAACCAACCGTTCGGTTAATTCCACATCATCTAGAGTTTTAACTAGACGGGTATTCAAGCGGCGATAATCAGCTTGTCTACCAATACCAGCTTGGAAGCGAGTTGTTGCGGTTAGCCAAGGTTGATCAACTTTCTCTGGTAACAGATAGGCAATTTGATTCGGTTCTAAACTGAGTTCATCAAAGATGGGGTAGGGATAGCGATTAAAGTCTAAATTAATCGGCTGGGGTTCGTAGTCGAATGTGATTTTTGAATCGGGTAGAATTTCCGTCCACAGTGAAGGGTCGTAGGGGTCTTGGGTACAAGTAGGAGAATTGTTTTGGAGGGCGGCAATGGTAACTTGGTTATAGTTCTGAAGCTGATCCAACGGCACGTCAAACACCGCTGTTCCAATTTCGCCTTCTTTCCGGTTCAGTGGAATACTACCAATGGTAGCGCCGTTAATCATAACGGTGAGGTTGGAGCGAGTGGCGTAGAGGGCGGGGGAATGGCGATAGCGAATTGACGCTTTGACGGATTTGATTTTCCAGTCGAGGGGACGGGTAAATCCTAATCGAGATTCGTCATAAATTCCCCGTAAGCTGAAGCGAGAGCCGACTACGGGGCTACGGTTAAATTCTAAGACATAGGGGTCGCCTTTGGGCGCTGCTTTGACTTGTGGCCCTTTGGGAGGGGGACTGGCTACGTCAACCTCTGGATTAGATTTTACTTTCTGCTCATCAATCGTGCTTTCCCGGAATGTTTCCGTTGGCGGCGAGACTGTTCCTGATTCACCGGAATTACTTTGAGCCTGAGCCAAAGTAGTTGTTAAAGTAATGGGAACAGCACAGCAGAGTAATAACAACAATACCAGAGAGTATCGCTGAAACCGAGGATAAGAGCGATAGCCTTTAGCAGAGGAACGTGTGTTAGCAGCAAAAGGACGAGTGCGTTGATGTGACCTTTGATTACCCAAGGGTAGATGGGCAAATGCCTTACGAAGAAAGCGTTTCATTAGCAGGAGTTCTAAGTCTTGTTACAAAGGGCGGCGTTAGCGATCGCACCCAGTCTTCCGCAAAAATGCCCAGGTTACAGAAGACTTCAACTACTTGATACATCGCTTCTACCAGCCAATCCGGATTAGGGACTATTGGCAGAAGGCTTTACGACGTTGCGGGGAATGGGGTGTGGGGTGTGGG
>DNGI01000203.1 GCA_003486645.1 Cyanobacteria bacterium UBA11370
ATACCAAATCCGCCCTATATACCCCCTTTATTGATTTCTCCCCCTGCCCCCCTGCTATTTTAAATAGGGAATAATCAACCCGGATTTAATATTAGACCTCAATACACACTAGCAAAGACGATAAATTATTCTGGACAAACTGAGTGATCGCGGTCAAACCATACAATATAGTAAACTGATGCTACTCGAAAGCCAAAAATCCGCTTTTTCTCATCTATCCGCATTTCCGATAAGTTCACATCTTCAGGTACATTTTCTGGCAAAGTTTGGTGATTACTAATTAGTTTATATCCTGTGCCAACTGAACCACCACGTTTTTTCGCTCCATGACCTTTTATTTGTTCCCACGTATAACTTTCAATTTTTTTCAATCCGGCTAGCAAATCCTTGATTTCGGATGGTGTCCAGTCAGACAAAAGCCAACGATTTTTATCTGTATAGGTAAATCTAAAACTAGGATGATCCTCATCGGTGCTAGTTTGTAGAGGGATTTGGGTGGCTTTCTGGGAAATCCGCCTTCCCTTTGTTTGTGGAGAAGGTTTGGGGATTTTATTTTTTTTTACCAACTATGCCTCTATGCCTCCACAAAATTAGCATAGTAGAATTTCATATCATCATGAGATATAACATTTGTTGATTGTGCGGCTAAATCTAAACCCTGACGAGCATTTAGCCAAGGTTTTTCAGAACAAACCAAGTCTCTGAGATATTTAGCACTTAATTCTCCATAAGTAGACCAAACCTCTTGTAGAACTTCTAATTCATCCTCAGCAAACTCAGTGTCAAAATCTTCCGGTGCTGGAATATCTCTATCTTGATAAACTTTATATTCATCCCAAACATCACGGACAATAGGACCAGATACCCAAGCTTCAATATCTTGATCAAAAAAGGGCTGATTTCTAAAGACTAAACTCCATGCCTGAGTATAGTACACTAGCTTTTGCAGCTTGAGATGAGAAATAGTATCCCCGGCTTCTCTATCAACACAGAACAGGAAGTAACGAGCAACATCAAGAGCATTTTTCATAATTTTGTCATTACTTTACTATCGTATTATAGGGTATTAATTGGCATAGTATAGCATCAGAATAAACGGTGCCCAATAATAAGGATGATTGAGTTGGTTCCCTACCTGGGAATGATGTATCTCTACTGACGCTATCCCGAAAATCAAACACCTGGAAAAAGCAACTCTGGTTATTGGCAGAATTCCTGATTCCTAACCTGATTTGCTTCTTCTTCAACTCCAACCTTGAACCAGCAATCAGCCTTTGTTTTCTACTATGGACTTTGCTGATGGATGAGGAAAATCAACCGGAGAAAGACAAAAAAACGAAATCCTGGATAACCTACTTAATCCTCTGTGCGATCGCTCTTTCCCTATCCCTATCCCTCCCTTCTCCAACTACCAATCCTCAGCCTACGGAAAACCAAACAAGCCAATACGTGATTAAATAAGGGAATCGAGAGCGGTATTTCTGTCTCGTTGTGTACGGTTAATACCACCTTTTTTTGCTTGTCAACCCATAGGAATAAAAATTTACATTATTTATAGTGAGCTATAGGAACGAAAACACCAGCAGGACAAAATATCGGCTGGCACATACCCACTCAATCCTGTTGAAAGGATTTGATTCCGATGCTGGTACGCTGAAAATGGGTTCTGAAGAGCCAACTTGTTGAAACGCCTTATAACTTAAAAACAACTGACACTCATGAGTATTAAAGACAAACCTCAACCGTCTCGAAATCGCCAAATTGCCAATATTCTATTTTTGCTGGCAACTGTCTTCTTAACTGCAAACTTGATCTTACCCAGCTTGTTTGGTTCTCAGATTCCTCGTGTACCTTATAGCTTATTTATTGATCAAGTGCAAGATGGGGAAGTTGCGCGGGCTTCTGTCGGGCAAAATGAAATCCGTTACCAGCTTAAAGGGGAGGAAAATCAGCCAGCACAAGTATTCTCGACTACCCCAATATTTGATTTAGAATTACCCAAACGTTTAGAAGATAATGGTGTTGAGTTTGCCGCTGTTCCACCCCCTAAAAATAATTGGTTTACCAGCTTATTAGGTTGGGTGATTCCGCCACTAATTTTTGTCGCAATTTGGCAATTTTTTATCGGCCGTGCGGGTGGTGTTGGTGGACCACAAGGCGCTCTTTCAATTAACAAAAGTAAGGCGAAAGTTTATGTAGAAGGCGAGTCTACTAAAGTCACCTTTGATGATGTCGCTGGCGTGGAAGAAGCCAAAACTGAATTAGTTGAAATTGTTGAATTTCTGAAAAACCCCCAACGCTTTACCAGTATCGGCGCAAGAATTCCTAAAGGGGTGTTATTAGTGGGTCCTCCGGGAACAGGGAAAACACTGATGGCGAAAGCGGTAGCAGGGGAAGCGGGTGTGGCGTTTTTTAGTATTTCCGGTTCGGAATTTGTAGAACTATTTGTCGGTGCGGGTGCGGCGCGAGTACGAGATTTATTTGAACAAGCGAAAAAGAAAGCACCTTGTATTATTTTCATCGATGAATTAGATGCCATTGGTAAGTCTCGTGCAAGTGCAGGGTTCTACGGGGGTAATGATGAACGGGAACAAACCTTGAACCAATTATTAACAGAAATGGATGGGTTTGCTGCCGGGGATGCGACTGTAATTGTGCTAGCCGCTACCAACCGTCCGGAAACATTAGATCCAGCTTTGTTACGTCCCGGACGCTTTGATCGTCAAGTGTTAGTAGACCGTCCGGATTTAGCAGGTCGTTTGAAAATATTAGAAATCTACGCTCAGAAAGTCAAGTTGGGTAGTGATATAGATTTAAAAGCGATCGCAACTCGAACTCCGGGTTTTGCAGGTGCGGATTTAGCGAATTTAGTCAATGAAGCGGCACTATTAGCCGCACGCGCTAGACGAGAAACAGTTGCCCAAGCTGACTTTGCGGAAGCCATTGAACGAGTGGTAGCAGGATTAGAAAAGAAAAGCCGTGTTCTTAATGATAAGGAGAAAAAGATTGTCGCTTATCATGAAGTGGGTCATGCCTTAGTCGGTGCATTAATGCCGGGTGGAAGTAAGGTTGCCAAAATCTCAATTGTGCCGCGAGGAATGGCAGCATTAGGTTATACCTTACAACTGCCAACTGAAGATCGCTTTTTAATGGATGAAGGCGAACTTCGGGGTCAAATTGCAACGTTATTAGGTGGACGTGCCGCAGAAGAAATTGTGTTTGGTAGTATTACCACAGGTGCGGCTAATGACTTGCAACGTGCCACAGATTTAGCCGAACGGATGGTGACAACCTATGGCATGAGTAAGGTTCTGGGACCTTTAGCCTATGAAAAGGGTCAGCAGAATAATTTCCTCGGAGATGGGATGATGAATCCCCGCCGAATGGTGAGTGATGAAACCGCGAAAGCCATTGATGATGAAGTGAAAGATATTGTAGAAACTGCTCATCACCAAGCCTTAACTATCCTAAATCAAAATCGGGAATTGCTCGAAAAGATTGCTCAACTCATTTTAGAAACTGAGGTCATTGAGGGTGATGAATTGCAAAAACTTTTGGGGGAAGTGAACAGGAGCGAGAATGTTCCTGCTACAGTTTAACTGATATCTTTAGGGTGGGCATTGCTTTCAAGGTCACTATCAGTCTTTAGGCATGACCATAAACAGTGTCCACCTCACATTTCTGCTAATAAAATCGGGTTTGGTATGATTAGGTGCGGGATAAGTTTAAATTCCGCGCCTTTTTTAGTAAGAAAGTTGCCAGGATTAAGTTGAAGAATAGAATGCGATCGCTTGCATTAGATTTCAAACTGTGAATCTATCAGTCACACTTCACTCTCCAAGCATTGATGAATATATCAGATATGATATGAATGGTGTATGGACGAAATAAATAAACCGTTAGTGTGGCTGCATGGGGAAGTTAAAACTCCTCCTTTTAGCCAAGAAGCACGCATAGAAACAGGTGTTTTGTTGAGACGGTTGCAGCAGGGCGAAAATTTAGCGTTGCCTCACTCAAGACCAATCCCAAATATTGGGGCACGCTGCCATGAACTACGGGTTCGAGATGCAGGGAAGAACTGGAGAATTATCTACCGCATTGATGAAGATGCAATTTTAATTCTTGAGGTGTTTAACAAAACAACAAGAACAACACCCGCCAGCGTTATTGATACCTGCCAAAAACGACTGAGTAAGTATGACAAAGATGTGGAGGACTAGAGATATGGAAGAAGCGAAGAGAAAAAAATTAGAGGACAAAGGTTGGAAGGTTGGAACTGTCTCAGAATTTCTAGACCTTACTCCAGAGGAAACAACATTTATTGAGATTAAGCTTGCACTTAGCCGTTATCTGAAAGAACGGCGACAAAAATTAATGACTCAAACGGAACTAGCAGATAAATTACATTCAAGCCAACCCCGTATTGCTAAAGCTGAAAATGGGGATGCTTCAGTGTCTATTGAATTGCTAATTCGGGCGATGTTGGCAACAGGTGCAACCCCTCAAGAAATCGGGCAAGTTATTGCACAAGTGGGTTAGACTCACTCTTCCACAGATAGGTTTGGTGTACTTCCCAAACCGAAAGTTACAATGCGATCGCGCAATTAGATTTCAAACTGTGAATCTAGCAGCCACGCTTCACTCTCCAAACATTGGTCGTACCTGCAATCTCTAGAAGTTCCAATTAGAACCTCCAATGTATTAGCCTTTATTTGATTACAACCTGTAGCTTATGTCGCATACATAACGGTCTAACGTTCCCAATCACTCGCCGCAGATAATCTTGAACACCCACAGGAAATCTTTTGGCGGTTGGGTGCATGGGCGTTGTTAGCTGGATAATACCAAACTTGCTGCTTTTAGTACCGCACATAGTCTGCATTTTGTATGTAGGTAAACTTATTACTAACACCTTAAAGGTAAATGTAGAACTATTTTAGTTTAACTAAAAAGAAATGGCTTGACAGAAGAAATCATACGATTCAATTCAATTTTATTATGTTTGAGAAGTTCATGCTCCCATAAATCATTTGTATTATCAGAGCAGTTGTTTGCAAGAGCTTCTCCAATCCCTTCAAAATTTTTTCCAACATCGTTTCTTAAACTCTCTGGGTTAGAAAACACTCCAAGTACAAACACTCTTTCCTTTAAGTCATCTGGAATCTGGCTATTTACATAGCTCAATCGATCATCACGCTGATCGAAATCAATCAGCAAAACAACTCTTGACTTCGTATACTGTCGCATTACAGCAATATGCTCCTCTTCAAACTTTTTCAGAACCTTTTTCCAACCGCCAGCAGGTCGTTCGATCTTAATAGTTCTACTGTTGACGTTTGGAATTTGAATAAATCCGTTTGCAATTTCTTCATTAGCACGATCTTCAGGTAACACGAGAATGTGCTCCTTTTCTCTATTCATAGCTCTATATTGCCGCGAATTAAAGTGTCTACAAGATCACCACTAACAGGTATATCATTGAGTAATTTCACTAAAGTTGGTTCTAAATGACTTTTTCGATCTAGCACAAAAGTATTTTCATTTGAAAATTTTCGTATTGCTTCCTCATTATGTGAAGTTGCTAGAATTTGTCCATTATCCTTAAATGAGCGCCGCAACGAAGTAATAAAATGCCCTACCTCTGATAAGGAGAGATAGTTATCAGGTTCATCCCAAAAACAGAAAAGTGGACCATAGTATCTGTTGGCTGCTAAGACAACAGCGCAAAGGAAGAAGCATTTCTCCCCGTCTGATAAATCCTTAAAATCAACACTCAAAGTTGCGTTATTTGCCTCGAAGCGAACAACCATACTTTTAGCATCTTTGCCAATGAGTTCATTTAAAAAATCTTGAATATCAGGCATAACATCTCGAAGATATTTGTCAGCCTGTGTGTAAGCAGCAGGATAGCGACTCAGTAAACCAGAAAACCACTCTCCAAAGTTTGAACCGTCTTGCTTTGGCTCTAAAGTTTCACCATGAGAATCTCCAGTCATCAAGGCTGGTATTGGAGCTAATATAATCATACGTGCAAGCCAAGTCTTGAAAATATGAAGAGGATCGACTTCTGATTGCTCTTGAATTACCGGGAGGGCAACAAGATGCCAATCCACTAAGAATTGAGCTTCGCGATTTCGTGAAACAAGTGTAACCTGGGCTTCTTTTCTGGAGTAAACCGGATTTCCTTCAATTAAGAGTTGCTCTTCAAAGACTCGAAGTTCTCTAAAGCTTTCTGGCAACTCAAATGCAAGAGCATATTTATACAATTTATCTTCAATTAATACTTCTATTTCAAATCTGATTGGAACATCATGTCTTCCACGACTGAAATCCTTTGACTCAATCAATTGCCCAACTCTATTAATACCTCGACCAATACTTTGAAGCACTTCTAATGCTCTAGCAATTGTTGATTTGCCCGCCCCATTTTTTCCAATCAAAAGTGCGGATGACATCCCCTTCAAGGACAGTTCAAAATTCTCTAAGCATCTGAAGTTATGTACGTACAATCTTTGGAGCATAGAAAAGCGACTCCGGAATTCGGGAAGTGAAAGAGGTTCTAAACCTTATTTTACTTAATTAATCGTACGCTCAGTAATGTTGCTGTCGAGTACTGAAAGTCAGCTAAATTGCTGCTTTTGCAAGAGGTCTAATTATCAAGACCTGATACCGTTGCAGGCGCAGTTTGAGTGAATTCGTATTGAAAAAACGTTTGGCAGACACAGACCAAATCTCAACACTGCATTCTAATAATACTGATGCCGTGTTGGGCTGCTGGTGGCAACTGAAACCTTGGCTTACTGCTCTGCAAGAAGTTTGTAAATCTCACGTTTTACCTGAACCAGCAGATCGCGTACTCGATTTGCCTGTTCAAAATTGCCATTTCGAGCAACTTGGGTGACAGCATCATTCAACTCTGTTAAAGTACGCCGCAACTCAATCAATTCAGAAGGATTGCTTTCGGTAAAACTCTCAGAGGGATTTCTTGAATGAGATTGCTGGTTGCGATCGCTCAACAATTGTCTGCCACTCTCGGTAATCGTATAAACCCGCTTGCCATCGACTTCCTCACTAGTCAAATAACCGCCTTCTGCCAGCATCTGAAGTGTTGGATAAACAGATCCTGGACTAGAGCGGCGAAAGCCACCACGACGCGCTTCTAGCTCTTTCATCAATTCATAACCATGCTGGGGACGCTCAGAGAGAAGCAATAGCAGGATGAATTTAATGTCACCACGACGGGTACGAGGTTCATCTCCCCATCCGCCACCCAACGAACCTCTGCGTCCGTGTCCGTGTCGCCCACTCATGAAGAATTGATTCCTGAGTCCTTCTCCTGCCCATGCTGGCACAAGAATACGGGAATGAAATGGTCTGAACATACTTTACTCCTGATTATGATATATCACGATATATCGTTTATTTACAATAAATCTATCGTGATATATCGGATTCGTCAATTGGATGACATCACTTTCCTCTTGGTGAGCTGAAACTCTTGCTACGCTGAAAGTGGATACTTCCCACTCCCATCACTCAAATAGCTATTTCTTGAGGACAACTAACCCCCATGAGTATTAAAGATAAACCTCAATCTCCACGAATGCCCCAAGTTGGGATTATTCTGTTAATACTAGCGGGTGTGTCGTTCCTGGCTTACCTGTTTGTGCCTAAGTCGCCCCGGATTCCCGAACAATCCTATAGTCAGTTCCTCGATGAGGTTGAACAAGGGAAAGTTGCACGAGTGAAGGTGGGAGATAATTTAATTATCTACCAGCTTAAAACTCCTGAAGACCCACTCAAAGCAACAGAAAAGCTGCTCAATCCGACGGAAGAACTACTCAAACCAACAGAAGACCCCCTCCAGTCTCCTGAAAACCCCCTTCAGCCGAGTGAAGACCCCCTCAAAGCCACGGAAGACTTGCTTGTCGTCGAGGATAATCAGCAAGGGCCTGTATTTGCCACTCTCCCCGTCAACGATCCAGAATTGACGAAAAAGCTGAGGGAAAAAGGAGTTGAGATTTTCGCCGCCCCGCCACCTCAGAATACCTGGTTGTCTACGCTGTTGGCTTGGGTTGTACCTCCACTCATCTTAGTCGCTGCCTTCCAGTTTTTTCTACAGCGCGGTGATAGGGACACACGAGGGACGCTTTCATTTAGCAAGAGTAAGGCGAAGGTTTATGTCGAAGGCGAGTCCGAGAAAATCACGTTTGCCGATGTAGCGGGGGCAGAAGAAGCCAAAATTGAGTTAGTGGAAATTGTCGATTTCCTTCAACATCCCCAACGCTTTACCGAAATTGGGGCGCGAATTCCGAAAGGGGTGCTGTTAGTGGGTCCTCCGGGAACAGGTAAAACCCTCTTGGCGAAAGCGGTAGCTGGGGAAGCAGGAGTACCATTTTTTAGTATTTCGGCATCCGAGTTTGTAGAATTGTTTGTAGGGACGGGTGCGGCACGAGTCCGGGATCTATTTGATCAGGCGAAGAAGAAAGCGCCTTGTATTATTTTTATTGATGAGTTGGATGCAATTGGGAAATCTCGTAGTAGTGGGAATTTCCACAGTGGGGGTAATGATGAACGGGAACAGACGTTGAATCAGTTACTCACGGAAATGGATGGGTTTGCGGCTGGAGATGCAACGGTGATTGTGTTAGCAGCGACGAACCGTCCGGAAAGTTTGGATCGGGCGCTGTTACGACCAGGACGCTTTGACCGTCAAGTTTTGGTAGATCGTCCCGATTTAGCAGGTCGTGAGGCTATTTTAACTATTTATGCTCAGAAAATAAAGTTAGGGGAGGATGTAGATTTGCACGCGATCGCTACTCGTACTCCTGGGTTTGCGGGTGCTGATCTCGCTAATTTGGTCAATGAAGCCGCGCTATTAGCCGCACGAGGACGGCGGGAAACCGTTACCCAGGCAGACTTTGCGGAAGCGATCGAGCGAGTGGTTGCAGGGTTAGAGAAGAAAAGCCGTGTTCTCAATGAGCAAGAGAAAAAGATTGTAGCATACCATGAGGTGGGTCATGCGTTGGTGGGCGCACTCATGCCAGGAAGTGGTAAAGTAGCGAAAATTTCGATAGTGCCACGGGGAATGTCGGCTTTGGGTTACACGTTGCAATTACCGACAGAAGACCGTTTTTTAATGAATGAAGCAGAATTACGGGGAGATATTGCTACATTGCTGGGTGGACGTGCGGCGGAAGAGATTGTATTTGGCAGTGTGACAACAGGTGCGTCAAATGATTTGCAACGCGCTACAGAGTTAGCGGAACGGATGGTGACAACGTATGGGATGAGTAAGGTGTTAGGCCCTTTGGCTTATAATCAAGCTCAACAAAATAACTTTTTGGGTAATGGTGGGGCGAGTCTGCGCCGGAATGTCAGTGAGGAAACAGCGACGGCAATTGATGCGGAAGTGAAGGAAATTGTCGAAACGGGTCATCAACAAGCTTTGGATATTATTAATCACAATCGGGACTTGTTAGAAGCGATCGCCCAACAAATTTTAGCCACTGAAATTATTGAGGGTGAGGAATTACAAAAATGGCTCTCTCAGGTACAACCTGTGAATCGGGTGATGGCTGAAGTTTTTGATACGAATTGTCGGGGGAAATTTGTAGAGGATGAGTTGTAGGTTGTTTGTTGTTGGTTGTTTGTGGTTTGTTGTTTGAGAGATAGAGTAGTAAAACTACCCCTCAAGGCAAATATTTTTGCACGACTTGCCAACCCGTGAATGAAACCCAAGAAAATCCAACCAACAGGGCAATATTTGTACCCACATGAACGGCACGCGCCCAAGGTTGCTGGGGGGTAATTTGGGTAGAACTGGCTGCTGAAAGTAAAACCAACGCTACCACAGACAACCCAGCAATTAAATGTGCCGAATGACCTAGATTTCCATAATGACCAAGGGTACCAACAAGACCGATACCGAGCAATAGCAAGACTAGACCTACCATCACCCAACCAATAATGTAATGTAAAGGTCGCAACCAATCAGGACGAGGATGTTGAGAGTGGTGTGTAGAAAAAAGAATACTTCCACTAACCGCTAACACGACATAGGCACAAAGGGACAAACCCATTGACCACGCTGCTATTTTCCACAGCCAAATAAAAGAAGGGAGATCCATAAGTCGATCTTAAGCTCATTGACATTTAAACTGCGTATTCACATCTACACGTTTTATCTGTTGTTAGTTGTCTGTTGTCCATTGTTAGTTGTTCGTTGTTATATGATGTCCGGCAAATCACC
>DNGI01000202.1:0-19536 GCA_003486645.1 Cyanobacteria bacterium UBA11370
ATACCAGTATCAGACTCCCCCAGCAGGTCTAACTCATCCTCCTCTTCTTCACTAGGGGGTGGTGTGAGGATAATAATTTCCTCATGAACAATCTCATTAACAAGGGTTGGAACATTAACGGCGGCTGAAGCATTTTGATGCTCATCACCGGGTTCGTAGGGACAAAATTCCAGATTGATTCTTACCTTACCTTTTTGCCAACCACGGGCACTAAATCGTAAGACTTCACAGGAGATACCCTCTTGACTAAACCAGGCATTTTTATCTGAAGTCCATCCACTTGCCTTATCGGCAAGCTGTATCCTGATGGCTTCTGCCAATTCTTCAACTCTAAAGGTACGGTGTCCGATTAAAATTTGAGCCGATTCATTAACGGATAGAACTTCACCACTAGCGAGCGGCTCGAACTGATTATCCACGCCCATTTTCCCCGATTAACTTGTTGACGTACTCCCCTGTCTGAAGACGGGGGGATTGTTAAAGGTTGTTACGAGGCGGTCTTAAGACACGCCTCTTCACCTTTTTTCCTGCTTCTTAAACTCTTAACTAGACGGTTTCCCGTCCCCGTCAGATCGTCTCCACAGGCAATTTGTTTATTGTCCAGGATGCGTCCCACCCCAGATAGTCCACGATTGCGGACGATTTGTGCTGCGGCTACATCTCTATCTGTGATGTATCCACATTCTGGGCAAGAATGAACTCTGTCTTTTAGGTCTTTCTTGCCTGTGTGTGCATCACATTGAGGACAAACTTGTGAAGTGTAATTCTTGTCTACCTTGGCAAAATACACACCTCGCTTCCAGCACACAAACTTTAAGATGGACAAAAATTGACCAAAACCAGCCTCTAAAGTATGTTTGCCAAATAGTCCTTTTGCCCATAGCCGAAAGTCGATATTTTCAACAAATATCATTCCAACACCGTCACACAGTTTGTGAGCTAACTTAAACTGCCAGTCCTTCCTTGTGTCACTAATGCGTTGATGTAGCCGTGCAATTTTCCGATTTAACTTGTGACGATTATTTGACCCTTTTTTCTTGTGCTTGAGTTGGCGTTGCAGCAATTTCAGCTTGCGGTGCAATGAGCTTAAGAATCTAGGTCTGTCGATCACATCTCCATCAGATGTTGCCACAAATTTGTCTAACCCCAAGTCAATACCAATTGGATGTCCATCAGGTATGGTATCGGGTACGTTAACATTACATTCAAGCGTCAACATCACAAAATATCCAGATGCTTTACGGACAATTCGAGCTTGCTTGAGAGCAAATCCGTCTGGAATTTCTCGCGACTTGACGTATTCGAGCCACCCTAACTGAGGTAACTTAATTTGATTACCTCTCAAAAATTGAGATTTACCCAGTTGCGGATAAACAAACGACCGCATCCGGTATCTGTTCTTAAACCGGGGAAATCCCATCCCCTTACGTCCCATATCTAATACGGCTGTTTCTAGCTTCCTTAAAACCTGTTGCAAAACTTGAGCATTGACGGTTTTAAGCTCTGGACACTCTTTTTTGGCTGCGGTTAGTGTCTGGCATTGTTGTGCATAGGTGGGACGAGGCGCATCTGCGGGAATTATGTATTCAGATATGATTGAGCAAGCGTTAATTTGACACTTACGAGAATTTATCCAATCTTTGCGTTCGCGCAAAGCAAAATTCCAAACTTTTCGGCACACAGTTAGAGTGTGTTCAATTATCTGGACTTGTTCCGGCGTGGGGACTGCTTTGTACTCATAGGTCAGACTTACCACTTGCTCATTACCTCCTACATAAATTCTACGCTATGAAAGTAAAATTAATCCGGAAACAGAAGGATAAATCCTTCCTGTCGTTTTCATCCATCGCTTAAAAAACGGTGGCTCTCAACTTCCTAGATGTCTTGGGTAGTTTTATTTTCAATCATGATTTGGTTTGGGTAACTATACTTCACGGGGTTATAGATAGTGCTAATTGCTAATTGTTAATGGCTAATTGTTTAAAAGCGGTTAACTCTTAGCGATCGCACTTTCAGTTTGTGTCCGTGGAAAGTATAACTGGCTTGGTTATAGGAGCCTTCTCAATCATGGGAAACCCCTACAATGACTTTAAAGGTTTAGAAGAACCAGCCATAGGAATGTAATCCTTTACCCAATAGATTCACCCCAAGATAGCAAATCCAGACGACCATGAACCCAGTTGCGGCTAAAATTGCTGGTCGTCGTCCTTGCCAACCGCGAGTAATCCGGGCATGGAGATAGGCGGCAAAAACCAGCCAAGTAATTAATGCCCAGGTTTCTTTCGGGTCCCAACTCCAATAGGAACCCCAAGCCTCATTTGCCCAAACCGCACCTGCAATGATGCCAATTGTCAAGAGGGGGAATCCTAATCCAATAATCCGATAGCTAATATTATCAAGGGTATCCGCTAGATTCAAGCGTTGAGGCGAGAGGGGTGGCGTGCTAGACAATTCGGATTCCGATGATACGGGGGCGATCCGATTCAGAACGGCTGTACTACCAGCCCCATTGCTTTCTAGGAAACTAACTCCCGTTGAGGAATTTTGGGGTTGAAGTTCGGATTCTTCTCCATGACGTTGTAGGCGATAATTAGGATGAGTAACTAAGCCATTTTTGGTGCGATATCCACCTGTGCCGACAGAACTGCCCCGCAATTCGACATTTTGACCGCGAGTAACGACTAAAAAGGCGATCGCTAAAACCGAGCCTACCATGAGTGTCGCGTAACTGAGCATCATGACGCTAACGTGCATCATTAACCAATTCGATTTGAGTGCGGGGACTAAGGGTGCGGACTGCTGCATATCGTCGGGCAATGTCAGGGCGGCAAAGGCGGTAATCCCCATTGCTACGGGTGCGGTTGCTACACCCACCAAGCGACTACGACTCATTGTTTCTGCCAGTAGATGAATCGTCGTAATTCCCCAGGTTAAGAAAAAGAGGGATTCATAGAGATTACTTAACGGGAAATAGCCTGCTTCTAGCCACCGCGCACCAAGTAAGGCGGCGATGCAGAGGTTAGCGATCGCCATCCCTGCTGTTCCGAATGCTGGCAGATAGGTAAGGCTGGGGAAAGCTGCTCCTACCCAGTAAATTAGCATTGTCACCAAGAGGACAGCAAATGAAATATTATCCAATCCGTTCTGGAGGGCAACTAGATCCATAAAGTTATTTGTCTACTGAGTTATTTAGATTGAGTGATTCCCGCGTTAATCCGTCAATTTTATCCTATCGGGTCTAGTACTCTATTGCTTGAAGTTTCTTGGGGAGGGGTGAGTAGGAGAGGGGGTGAGTAGGGGATAGGGTGATCGCACAAGCCCATGATATGTATAGTATTTTCATACAGAACGTAAAAATCTTACCCCTCCTAAACCCTCCCCGCGAGTAAGGGGAGGGCAGGGGTGGGGTTCACAAATCAAATGGAAACACTATATGTATTAGGTGATAGGATTTAAGCTCAGACGCTGACTTGAAATTGCAATATTAAACTCTAGAAAAATGGATGAAGTCCATAAGAAATTGATCAAGCCCTACGACCCAGAGAACGAATCGAAAAAGCACGCTAGATATGTGCCATTCTGGGCATGAGGTTTATTTGACTGTTATTTGACTAATCACCTGAATCAGGAAAAATTTTTAACCACTTTAGCCAGTAAAACTCTTGCCCTGAGTACATTACAACAATATCAGTCTTATTTGACTGTTATTTGACAAGGTGTCAATAAGCACTCATCAGCGATCGTAAGTTAAGACGCATTTAAATTGCTAGTGTATTGACACATTAGAATATGGATGCTTGCTTAGGAGTTTTTTAGAACATTTGTACTGTAACTCTGGGAGACCGAACTGCTATATGTTTGGATGTAACTCCGTATAAGCACTCATGAGTGATTAGCTACTTAAAAATCCACAACTCCTGGTAAAAATTCATCATCAAGAACTTGGATAATAGTATAAGGACACTCTACCGGAAACGTATCTAAGGGCAATTCGGTTTCATTACTAGCTGCTTTTCGTCCTCGACGATAACAGTCCGCTAAAACTTCTTCTGAATAAGACTTTAAACTAGGACTATCGTCCAGTAAATCAGCAATCCGATTTCGTTGCTCATCAATCGTATTTTGCCAAGATCCACTTCGCAAATAAGGCTGATATTGCCATTTGAGCAAATGTTGTAATAATACCTCCAAACGACTCTTTAATTCTCTGCGATCAGATCGTCCCCAACTTTCAATCTCCTCAATTACAGCTTCCCAATCTACTTGTTCAAATTGTCCAGCACGAATCAGTTGTACAGTTTGTTCTGTCCACGCTACCAAATCTGTGTCATACAACTGATCTATAGTTTTTGGAGTCAATGTCATAGGCTTCTACAGTTTATGGTGGATCAGCGAGATTTGAGCTATTTATTCTCATTTTAATGTCAGATTAGGGTGAAGAATTTAGAGGAGTTTGAGGAATTTGAGGAGTTTGAGGGATCTGAAGAGTAGGGGTTTGACTAGGAAGAGTTGGGGGACTCAATTCAATTTCTGGAGTTGGGTAAGTGCTGGGTGTGGGAACTGTTTTTAGATTCACAAAGAGATTGAAACGGGTACTACGTTCATCGTTAATTGCCACTGTCAATCCAATAGCCCGAATTGCTTCTAACCACATTTTTGGTTCTGAAGGAAGTTGTGCAAAGTTCAAATTACTCTGGTTAATAATACTCTCAATATCTATGAAAAATTGACCGTTATTGGGGTTTGGTTTACTCGGTAAAGTTTCTTGGAATAACGGAGTTTGGATTAGGCTAGTTTTGGGTTGAGGAACGATCGCATCCGCAATGGGTGCGCCTAGGGTTAGGAAAACAATGTTCCCTTCTAACCAGCCGTGGGTAGCACTAATTCCGCTAAGAGGAGATGTCCAATTTACTACAGGTTGACCATTAAGCTGAGTTTTTTCTACGCTAAATTGATAGCGAGTTTCTATTACTTGATCCAGTTGTTGAAGGGATTTTTCAGTACGGGCGCGATCGCTTGATAGTACCATTAAAACAACCCCTGCTCCCAAGGTGGGTAATCCCGGATTTTCTGGTAGTGCCAGCAAATCCTCTGAGGCGGGTATTAGCGCGAGGGCAAATTCACCATCCATCCAGGGTAATAAGTCTTTCTCTAAATTTAAACCTAGAGTTGTTTGTATTCCACTACTTAGATTAGGGGGTGAAATGGGGGTGATTGGATTTGATTCGGCAGCACGACTATAATCAAACCATAATTGAGCTAAATTACCTCCAGAGATGGTTAGTAAGGTATTAGCAGGTAAACGTCTTGGCAAGCGAGTTGTGGTGTTTTTTACCTGATATTTTTGATTACTATTGGGTTTGAGCCAGGAAATGGATTGAAAATTAATTCCTTCGGTTTCTAAGGTTATTGTTGTTACGATTCCTTGCTTTTGTTCCTTTGCTGCTTGGTTTTCAGGAGAGAGCGATCGCTTAGAATTCGCTGCTGCTAACGCCGAAAAAGCTGGCATATTAAAATAAACTTGAGCAAAGGGATGTGAGGCATTAATTTTACCTAATTTTTCACTATATCCAGGTGTCGTAGCAACTGAAGCTTCGCCTTTGTAGGTATCAATTGCTCGTTCCATTGTTTTAGGGTTGTTCGTGACTACAACGAAACGTCCTAGTACAGCAGCGGAATAATTTTGAGCGTTGTTTTTTTGAGTTTCTCGAATCTGAATTCCTTTATAGATTCTCTCGCTAAACTGTGTTACTTTTTGGGATTTCGTTTTATCCAAGATTTGCTTGGCTTGAGTTGGATTTTCAATCGGTAGTATGATTAAATCGGGTGGCGTTATAAAGGGTATTATTGAGGATGACTTCTGGGATTGAGTTGGAGTTGAGGTTCCAGAGGTTAGATAGGCGATCATAATTTTTTCGCCTAACCACGGTTGAATATCTTTTTGATAGTCATAACCGTTGCTATTGAGGAGATTTTGTTGGAGTTGAGTTAGTTGTTTATCTAAAGCAGCTTGAGTTTGAAGTGTTCCATATTGTCGTAACTGTTGCCATTGGCTTGGATCTGTAGAGATTGAGGCTGTTACTAGGGCATCTTGTGGTATGAATTGGGAACCTAGGGGAGCATTTTTTATAAAAAGATTGCGTTTTATTAGTAAGGAGTAGGCGGTTACACCACCCGCGATTACTAATACCGTTGTCCCTAGTGTTAGTAACAAGAACAGTTTCTTCTTATTAAGATTTTTATTAAGCATGCACGGACGTTATTTTAGGCGGTGGTATTGCCACTGTAGCAGATGGAGATTAGATTGTGGATTTCGTTGATTGTTTGAGCAATTTAAGTGTTGCCACTCTAAATTTAAATGGTATTAGTCGTGATTATGGGCAGCGTACAGGATTGCGATCGCTCTTGCAAGATTATCTCCAAATGAACTGCAAGTCTAATACAAAATTAGGTAGCACCTCCTTACCAGAGAGAGTCTGGGGAGATTGTAGAATTTCTTTAGCTTGCCCTGCACGATAAATCTCAACTTGTTGCTGCTGATAGTTCATTAACCAACCCAGACGACAACCATTATCTATATATTCTTGCATCTTTTTCTGTAGCGTATTGAGGGAATCTGTTTTAGATCGCAATTCAATTACAAAGTCAGGACATAGAGGAGGAAATGTATCTTGTTCTTCCAGTGTAAGAGCATTCCATCGCTCTGAACTGATCCAAGCTGCATCAGGAGAACGTTCTGCACCATTGGGAAGTTGGAAAACTGTTGAGGAGTCGAAAACTTCGCCGAGTTGGGTTTGGCGATTCCAGGCGCGTAATTGATAGGTTAAATCGGCGTTTCGTCTACCTGTATTTCCGCCAGTTGGGGGCATAATAATGAGTTCTCCATTAGCTGTAAGTTCTAATTTTAAATTTGGGTTAGCTGAGGCAATTTTCTGAAATTGGTTATGGGTTAGTTTGATAACTGGACGCAGGTTTAGTGTTAAATAGTTCATTGCCTAAACGATTAATTAATGCAAATTTTAGACAGTAGAAAAGGTGCGTTCAGGTGTTATAATAACTCGTCGATAGAGTGTATCTCGTTGTTGATAAGAACGCCCTAATGAACTAATCGCCTTCTGTAATGTTTCTACTTCCATACAAGTACCCCCTTTCGCACCTGCCATGGTAGTAATATGTTCTTCCATTAACGTACCGCCAATATCATTACAGCCCCATTTTAGAGCTTCTGTCGCACCTTCTAGACCTAATTTTACCCAGCTTGGCTGATGATTAATAATCCAATTTCCTAGATAAATTCGGGCTACGGCTGTAAGTAATAAAGCATCTTTAAGGATGGGTTGATCGTGTCCCACTCGGCGACGTAACGGTTTAGGAGCCTCTTGACCAACGAAGGGTAAGAGGATAAATTCAGTAATGTGGGCAGGGTATCTTTTATTAAGAGAAATTTGTTGAAGCGATCGCAATTTTTCCAAATGCCTAATCTGTTGTTCTGAAGTTTCAATATGACCTGAAAGCATAGTACTTGTTGTAGGCATTCCGAGTTGATGCGCTGTTCCGACAATTTCTAGCCAGGTTGCTGTATTGGTTTTTTCTGGACACAAGATACGTCGCACTTCATCATCTAAAATTTCAGCAGCAGTTCCCGGCATTGAACCTACTCCACCATCCTGCAATGCAGCAATAACTTCGGCATAACAAAGTCTATCTTGTTCAGCAATAAATTGGATTTCTTGAGGGGAGAACGCGTGTAAATGAAGTTGAGGGAATTCCTCTTTAATTGTTTTAACTAATTCTAAATAATAGTCTAAAGAAGAACCATTAATTTTTGCTTGTGGGTTGAGTCCACCCTGCATACAAATTTCGGTAGCACCTCGTTGCACTGCATCAGTTGCTTTTTGTTTAATTTGCTGCCAATCTAACCAATAAGAACCCTCTGTACCTGCATCACGACGAAAGGCACAGAAACTACAATGCTGTTCGCAAATATTGGTAAAGTTGATATTGCGATTAATCACATAGGTCACGCTATCGCCAGCTTGTTGATGACGTAGTTGATCAGCGGTTTCTTGAATGAGTGCAATAACACTAGGTTCAGTTTGCTGGAGAAGAATAACCCCTTCCTCTGGAGATATATCTTTGCCAGTTAAGGCACGTTGAAGGATGGCATCGACGGTTTTAGTCATTACAGGTTAGTAGGTAAAAATAAGAGCAGTGCTTCTTATTTTGGCAAATAATACTCATCTTGAGGTTACTGGAGGCTAATTATTTGCTTCTCGCCCTAGGATTATCTACTGTCACATTTGCCAAACCCTCGCCTCGGAAGGGAGAAAACTGGGTGCATCCCTTGCGTTGCACAAATAGTTTCCAGAAGGGACTCTTGGAGACAAGGGGGATAGTACTGAGAAAAAATATATATTTGCTTGCATTGGAATGCTAGCGAGAAACCTTAATTCTACTTTCGTTAGTCTCTTATTTTTTCATGAGTACACTAATGGGGTCAACAGACCAGCTTTTTACATAATTATTCTTTTTTATCATTATTTTTTCAAGAGTTTCGTCTTGACTACTTCTAACTGTAATAATTCCACAGGGAATAAAGTTATTAAAAGGATAAATATTAGATTTTTTATTGGTAATATTTTGAGGATGTAAAATATGTTCAAATCTCACGACTTGACCGTTATTCTTGGGTAGAAGTACCCAAAATGGATATTCCCAAGCCATCCCTGATGGTGTAGGCGACCATCCTAAAGATAGTCCAATATTGGAACAGTCTGTGGTTTTGAGGAAATTAACGGCTTGAAAATATGGCTCTTTTAGGTAACGTCTGTTTGTAAAATATAATTCATTTCTAGGGGTATTAAATATATTTGTTTCAGCAGTAATGGGACGGAATTTATTACCGAAGACCCACGGCATTGATGTTACTAATAAAATAACAGCTATCACTGTTAGAATATGGCGATTCCAGGTTTTGCAAAAAACTAAACTAACGATAGCAGAAAACATGACAAATAGGGAGAGGTGGTGGCGACTTTGATAAGGTTGGATTTTTAGGAGCAAACACAGGAGTAGAAACCCTCCGATAACACTCAGCATATATCCTGATATTTGTTTATCAGTTCTTAATTTTTTATAGATAAGGAACAAAGCGATCGCCACCACTATCAACAAAAGATGAAGTGGGTTGCCAGCAACATTTTCATTAAAGGATATTGCCGGGACTCTATAAGAGTTAATGGGGAAGGTTGTGCGAGGATCGTTCATATCCACACCTAACCCTGTATGGATTAGGCTAATTAATTTTTCGACTTTGCCCGTGAGTGGTGTAATAAATCTCTGAAGTCCTAGATATCTAACTATATCAACATGGAGAGAAAGATTTCTGATTATATTTGAAACCCAAGTTTGTAGGCTATAGACTTCTATATTGTAGTGTTTTGAGTATTCGGCTGTAGCGATAGGACTTCCATATAAATCCAGGCTGCGTAAATAATGACCTAAATTTAAACTTAACGCTATAACAGTAACGACACCAATTTGTTTGATTAATTTCCAACGCCAGTGGTTCAGCTTCGAGAGTACAACCCAAATCATTAATGGAAGGGCATAGATATAACCTGAAGTCTTCGTTAAAATAGCTAGCCCTAAGCTAGCACCAATACCTGCTGATGTTAAAGGATTTGGATAATTTGTATAAAGCAACACTAGTAGGATATGGTGAGCTAAACAAACTAAAAAGAAACCCACTACATAATCATTTTGCGTGCTGGAACTTTGTAGAATTCCCATAGGGATCGTAACACAAAAAACGACAGCCAAAATTTGACCCCGCCGATCAGCACCCAGTTGTTTAGCAATTAGTGATACCCCAATAATGCTCCCGATCATACTAAACCATTGCACCAAGTTTGCGAACCTGTCGCTTCCACTCAAAATCTGTAAGTGCATGATGATAAACTCGGCAAAAGGTGGGTGGACTAATTGCGCTGCGTAGTAAGTTGGATAATGGGCAACACTTTGGTTTTGAATCCAATGAACAACCCGCGCCATATGATAAGTCATCGAGTCCCAGTTATTGGGCGGTGCTACTAAGCAAATTAAACCAACTGTAGCAACGAGAAAAACTATACCGATTAGCAATACCAACGAAACGGGGGGAATTCTAGGAATTGTTGGGAGAGTTAGCGATCGCTTCCCTTTTTTTATCAGCTGATAATAGATAAAACCACATCCTATAGTTACTAATAGCCAAAAACTCAAGACTAACCCAAATGTTATTAATCTAAAAAGACTCAGGATTTCCGTAGATGCGGTTACTAAAACTCCAAAAATAACCGCTGCTGATAAGACAGCACTACGCCACTCTCGATCTGGACTCCAAGCACTTAGAAATAGAAGAATTAATGATAACAGAGGCAGTAATACTAGCATATTTATCCCAAAGATAACTTATCAAAGTTTTGGATTCTAAGCTTTATTTGAAAATTTGATCTAATTAGTCTTATTCAACTGCCACAAGGTTGTTTCAGTTGTATTAACTGGTGTGGTTTGTCGCTTCCAAGTGTAAGCCTCCTTGATTTTATAGTTAGAATGGTGTTCCAGAAAATATTTTAATGACTGTTTAACTTCATAAACAAACACATCACTAAAACCCTTTCCTACAGAATTTATTTCCTTCCGCAGGCGAATATCTTGCAGTACCACATGAGAATCGAGTGAATGACTGAGAGTACGCATATCGTACCAAGTCGCTATCACAAGGGCATGCTCGGTTTGATTAACAATCTTAGCTACCTCAGAATGATAATACTCTCTTTGTTTATTCCACCAAGTATCTGCTTGAGAAAACAAGATACAGGACAAAACTCCACTTGAAATTATGGCTACTGTAATAATTTGCCATAGCTTCTGTTGCCATCTATTCACAAACAAAAATGTAACTTTAGCAGAAAGTAAGTAAGCAATAGCTAGCTGAAGACTCAAGGAAGAAGGTATAAAATAACGAATGGGAGTGGAGCGCCTTCCGCCTAAAATCAAATCTGGTATTGCTAAGAGTAGAACTGGCATTACCATTAAGATTGTAATAAAAAGCCAAACTCGCTTTGGTGCGTAGCGACAGATAAAATATATCGAATATATAACCAGAATTATAACGAATAGATAGGGCAATAAATTTTTATAGGTAAAGCTAGCATTAAAATCAAAAAAAACACGACTAAGATTGAGAATCCAGGTTTGAACTAAAGAGGTAAAAGGTGTAGGTATCTTACTCCAACTTGGAGATTGATCGGTATTAGTTGTTGAGTCATAAATAATAGCAATAATCCAAGGTACAAAAAGTATAAATCCTGTCAAAGAGGCAATTAGATAAGCAATAATAATTTTACTAAATCGAAAGCGTTCATTGGCAGCCACGTAAATACCATGTCCAATGGCAACCATTACAGAAATCAGGTGTGTATAGAGTCCTAACGCCAGAGTGAGTGTATAAACGCCCCAATTGATTTTGGTATTAATACGCATAGCTCGTAGCAATGCCCAGCTCGATAGTAAAATACTGACTATCCACAAGCTATACTGCCTTGCCTCCTGAGCATAGATAATTTGGAAGGGAGAAATAGAAACAAGTGCGATCGCCATCCACCCCACTAACGGTGATTCAAATAATTCTAGGCATAGCAAATAAATACAAGGGAATACTAACAAGCTAATAAGAGAGGACAAACCTCTAGGTGTTGTAAGGTAATCACCAAATAGTTGCATCCAAAATCGTGCTATCAGGTAATAAAGAGGAGGATGTTCAGCGTTTCCTGCTAAAGCTTTTGTTACATCTATTAAGCCTTTTTCAGAAGTAGGGCGTTGATATTTATACATATCCCCTACACTGATTTCTTTCCCGCGAAGCACTATCCGCTGCAATTCTCGATCTGTGTAGCCAGAGATTCGTTGTGAAGTCAAGGATTCATCGCCCCAGTAGGGTTTTTCTTCAAGATTCGTAAATCGGCAAAATACTCCTATAGCCAACAGAATAATAACTAAGAAACGTAACACATTTAAATGAAGTCCATAAATGGTTTTATGAGCTTCCCTGCTTATAGAGTTTACCTGATATTTCATATTTAATTTTCCTAGGATTTCGTTTTAATTTCAAATCCACCTACGTCGGCTAGCGTGTAAAGCGGTCTACCTTTTACCTCTTCATAAATTCTGCCAATATATTCACCTAATATACCGATACTAATAAGCTGTACTGAACCCAAAAACAAAATTGCGATCGCAATCGCTGCAAACCCAGTTAAGGGAGAATTGGGTGCAGTTAAACGCCAATATAGGATTAACACAGACATTAATAATGCCAAAGCGGCTGATAGTAATCCTAAATAAGTCGATATTCGTAATGGTACTTTTGAGAATGATACTAAACTGTTCACCGCTAACGCTAAGGATTTACGAAATGTGTACTTTACGTCTCCAGCAAAACGCGGATCGCGTTCAAAGGGAATTGCTGTTTGCCGAAAACCAACCCATGATCGCAGTCCTCGAATATAGCGATTACGTTCTGGCATCGCATTAAGTAACTCAACAATTTGCCGATCCATTAAACAAAAATCGCCTGTATCTGTAGGAATATCGACATCCGCTAAATACTTAAGAATGCGATAAAATGAGTAAGCGGTGAAGCGTTTAAACCAACTCTCTTTACTACGTTTAATGCGTTGAGCATAAACCACTTGATAGCCTTGTCGCCACTTTTCCACCATATCTGGAATTAACTCCGGCGGGTCTTGCAAATCTCCATCTAGGACGACAATTACCTTACCTCTCGTAAAATTTAGACCTGCCGTTACAGCAATTTGATGACCAAAATTACGGGCAAAACTAAGATAGCAAACTCGCTCATCCTGCTGATGAAATTCCCGTATGATTTGTATAGACCGATCACGACTGCCATCATTAACGAAAATTAACTCTACTGCGCCGTCCATCCGATCCATGACGGTACTGACTCGACGGTACATTTCAAGAAGGGTTTCTTCTTCGTTGTAGATTGGAATGATAAAGGAATATTTGGGTAACATAAATTATCGCTTTATCGGTTTTTATTAACTTTAGATTTTATTCCTGAATTGTCTAGAGGCTACCATAAATTTGACAGCATTCAGCGATAATTTTTAGAACTAACCAATCCCATTAATCAACATCTTCCCTAGACTTTAAGGAAGAAGATTGCGATCGCTCCCTTTCCTCTAAAGCCTTTTGAGGGGATTGTCGATGCCGTCGATACCAAGTCGCACCACCCACTAACATTCCTATTAACGCTAAAGCAAACATTAGAGGTAGAATATCACCACGTTTGAGCGCCTGTAAACCTGAACCCATCATTACAAATGGCAAGATTCCCGGAACAGTACCCAGCATCGTACCTACTAAGTAATCTCGGAAACGAATCGACGTTAAACCCGCTGCAAAATTAACTAATCCGTAGGGAATAATGGGTAACAATCGAATGGCAAACATATAGAATAAGCCTCCTTGACGCATCTCCGCATCCATAGCTTCCCAACGTCCAGCTAACTTTCTAGCGACTACCTCCCGTCCCACTGTGCGCGTAAAAGCAAAGGCAACAACGGCTGCAACCATCGCCGCAATACTGGTCCAAATTGTCCCCCACCAAACTCCAAAAATCGCGCCTCCACTGAGATTAAGCGGTGTTGAGGGTAATATTAATATCGTTCCTACTGTATAGAGAATGATATAAATCAGTGGTGCCCAAATCCCGGCTTGTTTCAGCCAAGTTTGCAACTGAGCTTGATCGATATCTGCTAGTAAGTAAACTCCTAACCCTGTGGCGATAATGCAAACAATAATGAGTAGCAAAAAACCATTTTTTAAATTTAACATGGGTTTTCATCGTGTAGTTTTTAAACCTTTCCTCCTATCTTTTGATCGCGTCATATTCGTCAAAAACTATAGCTAGGATTTTATTCTGCCAATGTACACCCAGTCACCCCATATTTTTTGACAGGTAAAAACTTCTAAATTTATGATATGTTCCAGCAACTGTTGATAAGGAAAAAACCAAATATGCTCATCTAAGGTGTAATAGTAATACCGTTGGCAAGGAACTACTATTATTAACTGTTTCTTAGCGACTCTTTTTAATTCACTAATAGCTTGATCAAGATTGACTATATGCTCTAGAGTATGATTACAAGTTACAATATCAAACGCTTTATCTTCAAAAGGCAGATTTTCTATATCGGCTTTAACATAATGAAAATTTTTTAGTTTAATTTCTGGCATCATATCACATCCCCAGGCTTCATAACCAAGGCTTTTAACTTTATTTATAAAATAACCATTCCCACAGCCAACATCTAATACTGTTTTCGCATCTGTATCGAATCTACGCAGTATATAGTTAATACTCGGTTCATTTAAATCTGTAGGGCGGTCTGTAGCGAGAGAGTCTCGGTTTTGGTAAAATTCTGCCATCTCCTCCTTCGTCATCGAAAAAGCACGAGATTTAAAGTCCATTATTTTTTTAATGTTTTTTCCTTTAAACCATATATAGAACAAGGGATACATAAAATACTTATTATCCCGAATAATAGGAGGCAAACAACTATCCAAAAAAAATCGAATAGAATTAGTAATGAATCTGTTCATTGTCCTAATTTGTAAGGTTCAAATAGTTACCTAAAAGGGCGCACTGTCACAAATATTTTTTCAGTGTTAAAGGAGTAAGTAACTAAAGGATGTAACTTTGAGAATTGCGACAGCTAAACTTTTAGAATAATTCATCTTATCAAAATTTTTGAAGTTTAATCCCAAATAAGCTCAAAGCGATAAGGCTTAAAACACTCAATACTACACCCAAGGTGAAAGCACGAGTCCACTGATAACGCAGTTCCACTGCATAAGAACCCGGTTCTAGCGTCAGTTTCATTGTTCCATCCTCAGAGACATCAATTGGATGAGATTTTTGATTAACATAGAGATGCCAAGCCGGATAGTAATAGGTGCGGACTCGGATTGTTGATAGTTCTTCTGCTGTTACATTAAACATTCGCTTGTAGCTTCCCCAATGATTGATCTCGATTGAGGATTGACCCTTAATTATAGAAAGTTGGGGTTGTCCAATAACCGGATCAGGAGCAGGATTACCGTTAGGGAGTAAAGGAATATACTGAGGAACATCTATTAATTTATCGGTGTAAGGATCGTCGAGAGCTTTTCTAACAGGTTCAAGATGTTCAAGATTAGCTCGACCGGGTTTATTAAACGTCGGAAATTTACGAGCGAGTTTATAAGAATAGGCGAAATTACTAATAAAAATGACAAAAATGATTAATGAAATAACGAAACGAATTTGTAAACGAAGTTTGAGAATTCCACTCGTCACAACCCCATATAAGACCGCTCCTCCAAACGAAAAAAGTTGCAGTAATCTCAAAGGAGACTGAACTTTTTGTAGGGTCGGACTAGCCTCCCAAATAGGCAAAGACCAAGAACTCATTAGAAAGGCTAAGAGGAGAACAAAAACTAGCCAGCGCCAAGTATCATGAATAATTGCTGCATTTTTACGGCAGCAAATTAACGCGATAATTGTTAGAGCAATAATGGCTAATGACTGAAGAAAAAAAACATAAGGAGCGCCCCGATCAATACTCAGTGGAAACAGAGGCATACCCCCAATATTTGTTACCCGAAATCCCCCTCCAACTTTTTGCATTTCGTCAATATTAATCAAGGGCTGTTCTAAAATAGCTGGAATTAAGAAAAACGAAGCTATTCCTAAACCTATTCCCGCTGATAGAAGGGTTGTTACTACATCTTTCCAAGACCGATTGAGGAAAAAAAACAAGGTATAGCCTAACCAAGCAATTGCACAAAGCAATAAACTTGGTAAGTGAGTTAAAGCCAGTACTGTCCAAAATAAAGCTAGTCCAACTCTCCATTTAGGTTGCAAAAGAGCCTTATCCGTTAGCCACCAGCCTAGAGGAATTAATGCTTGTGCAAACATTGATGGAATGCTTGCCACCCAGTAGATCAGAAAGCCCATGTAAGGAGCAGTCATGTAAGCTAAAGCGCCGATAACAGAGGGAATAACTCCCCAGTGATTTCGACCATAAATATAAAACGTCAGCCCCGATAAAAAAAGAGCTAAATAAAACAGAACAATAACCGTTTGTTCGATAGTTAACCCACTGAATTTGAGCAGCGCTCCCAGGTAATAAACTAGAGGTGGATAGAAAATAAAAGTTGGACTACCATACCCAAAGTTAGTTCCAGCGAGCCAGCGAGGATAGCCGATCCCTTCAGCAAGTTGTTTAGAGAAATGCTGAAGCCATGTAATGTGCCATTGCATATCTATCATGCCATTGATGCCATCATGAATCATCTTCCAGTTGATGACTACTGCTACTAAAGCTAAAAGAATAACTATCCCAGTTTCTACTAACAAAGGATTCAATAAAAGCTGATTCTTGGATGGCGTAGATGCAAGTTGAGATGAATTACGAAACATAGCAAAAATTGTGACTTCAATCGAGGAGTTGAGTTTAAAAAACTGCGCCAAATCTTTTCTAGTCTTTGAGAGAGTGATAAATTTCCTGTTCTATCCGTCGATTTCTATCAAAGCCGTAGGATTCTCGCACAAAATAAAGCGGTCGTCCCTTAACCTCTTCATAAACACGACCCAAATATTCACCAATAATACCCAACGTCACCAGATGGATGCCGCCTAAAAACAGCATTCCCACCATGATGGACGCATAACCCGGAACTTGAATTCCTAATATCAACGTGCGAATAATTAAAAAAGTGGCATAGAGAAATGAAAGCAGAGATATCGTTAAGCCAACATAACTCCAGATTTTCAAAGGCAGAAAACTAAATGAAGTAATCCCATCAAGTGCGAAGTTCCAAAGTTTCCAATAATTCCACGTTGTCGTTCCCTGAAGACGGGGTTCGCGATCAAATAGGATCGATGTTTGTTTAAAACCCACCCAAGCAAACAGCCCCTTCATAAACCTTGTCCGTTCTGGCATTTGTTTGAGGGCTTCGACTACCCGTCGATCTAGCAAGCGAAAATCCCCAGTATCGCGGGGAATGGGTACGCGACTCATCCGCCCGATGGTTCGGTAGAACGCATTGGCAGTCCAGCGCTTCAGCCAACTTTCGCCCTGACGCGATCGCCGTGTTGCATAAACTACATCGTACCCTTCGCGCCATTTCGTTATCAGTTGACCAATTAATTCTGGCGGGTCTTGGAGGTCGGCATCAATCGGAATGACCGCCGCCCCCGCCGCATAGTCAATTCCAGCCGTTAGGGCAACTTCTTTCCCAAAGTTGCGTGACAAGTTGACGACCTTAATGGCTGGGTTGCGATAATGATAGTCAACTAGACGGGTTAAGGTATCATCTTGAGATCCATCATTGACACAAACAATTTCATAACTTGTATCTATCCTCCTCAATACTGAGAAGAGTCGCTGAAACAGGGAGTCAATGCTAGATTCCTCGTTATAAAGAGGTATTACGACAGAAAGTTCTACAGGGACTAAATCTAGAGGCATAGTCAAAAATCTCCGATGCATCCCAATGCAAGTCAACCGTTGAATCGTGGGCTGGATCGTGCTAAACACCTAAAGGGAAAGAGTGCGATCGCCGATCTTTTTCTTTCCGGTACACTATCCAAACACACTACAGAGTTACACAAATGAGTGCTCCCCAAATCTTCCTTCAGTAAGAGCCTTAAGGGATCTGGCATTCAAAGAAACTTAATGAATATCAAGCCAGCTTCATAATAAGGTGATATTACTTCCCTAAACTGCGATCAATTCTAAGAATTCCTCAGTTGACAATGAGAATCAAACGATACAATTTTCCCCTGATTGTCCTCATCCTCGGTGTTATCTTTTCGTTATACTTGCAATGGCAAATTCCTGAAGGGGTCTTCTTTAGCGGCGATGCTGGACTTAAAGCCTTATTAGCTCAACAGTTTAGTAGCGGTCAGTTTCGGTTCGACCTAGCCCCACCGATCCAAACCTGGGTACGTGACCTCTGGCAAAATGGATTGTATCCCTTTGAAGAGCCTTTTGTTTACAATTTAAATAATCGATATTATATTACTTTTCCTTATACATTTCCTCTGATTACTGCCCCCTTTCAGGCTCTTTTTGGCTATCGAGGACTTTATTTCATTCCTCTGATTTCGACCTGGGCAATATGGCTGATTTTCTATTTTGCCTGCCAACGTTTAAACTTGTCAAAAATTAGTACATCGATTGGTCTCGTTATTCTTATTTTTGCCTCCCCCTTAACGCTATACAGTGCCATGTATTGGGAGCATACTCTAGCTGTTGCACTTGCGTTTTATGGCTTATCCCATCTTTTGATTCCCGATAATTCTGAAGGTCTTTCTAAAAAACAGGCAGTATTGAGTGGAGTTTTTATTGGCTTATCGGTTTGGTTTAGACCCGAATTTCTCGCTCTAGTGGGTATTGTCGCGTTACTGGTTTATAGTGCTTCGTTAGTTCATTTAAATCAATTAAGATTTTTGGCACAAAATAAAGAATTTTTGGTAATTAGCATGGTTTTAATGGTTGGTTTATTCTTTCTATCCAATCAATTAGCTTATAGTCACCCTCTGGGAATTCATGCGATTCAGGTTGTTGAAAAATTGTCTTTGTTTAAACGATTATCCGATGGGTTGACCAATTTTAAGGGATTGGGATTTGCTTTATTTGAATACTTGCCAATTACCTATTTTTTAATCTTATATCTCGGCTTATGTCTATTTAGAAGAGGAGTTGGCTTAACTCCCCACTTAGGAATTATTTATCTAATTTGTTTATTGTTTACTATTGGAGTTTCTCTGTTGGTTCCTGTTGGAACGGCTGGTTTGATTGCTGGTGGCAAGCAATGGGGGGCACGCTTCTTGTTGATTTTAGTACCGATTATTTCTCTGATGGTGGTTAAAGAGTTAACCTTAATTAGAAAAACCGATAAGCCTATTTTAGGTTACATATCTCTTTTTATCTTTTCTATGCTTCTGCTCATTGGATTACACAAAAATACTTATGATGGGGTTGTTTATTTACAGAAGAACCATCAGGGTATCTTACCCGCTATTGAATTCTTGAAAAAGCAAGAAAATACACCAATAGCTATATCTCATCAATTTGTGGCTCAAGCTCTCGAACCGGGTCTTGGCGAAAGAAGACTATTTTTTAAAGCTGAGGATAGGGATCAGCTAGTAAAATTAGGAGCAGCTTTAGTCGAGCAGGGACAGCAAAAATTTACTTACATATGCTATCCCTTTAGTAAATGTAATATTGCTGAAGAGAATTCTGATAATTTTAAATTTAATAAAGGAACTGAAACCTTTAAGATTGAATTGTCAGAATTAGGGAAATTTGGCAAATACCCGATCTATGAAGCTGAAATTATTAACCAATCTTAAATATTCTGGGAACAATTTACAACATAATAAATAATAGATATAACCAACAACAAACAACAAAC
>DNGI01000202.1:19775-39297 GCA_003486645.1 Cyanobacteria bacterium UBA11370
ACAAACAACAAACAACAAATGACCAACTTGAAACGATCCCTACAGTTTTCTTCAATCCTGTTGATTTTTATTGCGATCGCCGTCTTACTCAGAGTCATTAACTTAGGTAGCCGCGAATTTTGGTATGACGAAGTGTTATCCCTTCTCCTGTGTACAGGTCAGAAAATGGCCTATGAAACCCCGAAAGATACACCCGTTACCTTAGCTAACTATACCCCGTTGTTAAGTTTGCCTATCGAAAATGGAATTAGCGATATTCTAGTCACTCTAAAAAACTTTTTCAGAGGTTTAGCAAGCGAACCTCATCCCCCCCTATTTTTTCTGGGTCAACACGTTTGGCTGCGATTATTTGGGAATACAGAAGTCGCCATGCGAAGTTTGGGAGCCTTATTAAGTATTGGGGCAATTGCTAGTGCTTATGGTTTAGGTCGTCGTTTGTTAGGACATCGCGGCGGCTTATTATTCGCGGCACTTTTAGGAACTAATAATTACTATTTATTTCATTCCTTAAATGTGCGAATGTATGGTCCTCTAGTACTATGGATAATCTTAAGTGCCTGGGCGTTACTAGAACTAATTGAGGATAAAATATTGGAACGAAAAGATCCCAATATCTCGTCTCAAAAAAACAAAGTTATTTGGAATTTCGTACTCATTGGTTCCGTCGCGGCTGGGTTTTTAACCTTTTATTACTTTGTCTATTTTCTCCTCGCTCTTGCCGTCTTAGTATTGTGGTTAGATCGGCAACGATGGTGGCACTATGCCTTACCCATGGGTGCAGGAGTTTTACTTACTAGTCCTTGGGTACTTTGGGGAACAACGCAACAATTACGCAATGCCGATTTTGAACGGTTCGGAAAATCTCAAAGCTTAATTGAAACCGTAGTAAAACACTTAGAAGGAGCCATCCAACCCTTTGGAATTCATTTAGTATTGGGAGACTGGGTAAGCATTTTACCTCCGGCGATCGCAACGGTAGCAGGTGTAGGGGCGATCGCTCTGTTAGTATTCTGTAGTATCAGCCTTTGGCGCGAAAATCAGCGTCGAGTTTTAGGCGTGGCGTTAATATTAGGGATATTACCCTTATTAATCGCTGTCGCTGTCGATATCCTCAAAGGTCAGTTTACGACTGGATTTGGTTTTGGACGGTCAACGATTTATATTTTGCCAGGATGCTTACTCTTACTCGCCGTGTGGATCGAACGTGCCACAGGACAATGGCGGCAAACCGTGGCAACCGTTTTACTGCTATTGTATTTGAGCGTTAGCATTGCTGACTTTAGTACTCGCCATCGCTGGATGTTCCACCAAATTGCAGACATAATTAAGCAGGAACCAACAACACCAACTTTAATTGCTATGAACTCCAACGCCTGGGGTCACGTTCTGCGTCTGGCTTATTATATTCCACCTAAATTACCCGTAGAGTTGTTAGCTCAACCCTCTACCAAACTTGCACCTATGCTAGAAAAAACACTCACCTCTGAACCATCCAACTATCAACGCCTTCTTTGGTTAGATAGTGCTAGACCTGTTTGGGGTTCTCGAACGACAGAAGCTCAAAAAAAGCAAATCCAGCAAATTCTAAACGACCAGTTCCAGTTAACAAAAACACAGCAACTATTCGGAACCTGGGAATTAGACCAGTTCACCGCCTACCTATACCAGCGTTCAGCATCTAATCCTTAATCACGATGAGTTTAAGTCAATCCAATTCCCTTTTACCCGTTCCGTCAGGGTCTTTACAAATTGCGGATCTACCCACCAATGGCGAACCTCCCCTGCGTTTTTCTCTGATTATTCCTACCTATAAAGAAGCGAAAAATATCCCTAAAATTGTCGAACAATTGACCCAATTACTCGATCCCGAATTACCAGGAGACTACGAACTTATTGTAGTGGATGATAATAGTCCCGATGGTACTTGGGAAGTGGCGCAGGAATTAATGCCAAATTATCCTCAATTACGAGTCATGCGGCGAGTTGAGGAACGAGGACTATCTACCGCTGTAATTCGCGGTTGGCAAGCGGCGCGAGGAGAAGTATTAGGCGTAATTGATGCAGACCTCCAGCATCCCCCAGAATTGTTATTAAAGTTGTGGGGGGAAATTAAACGCGGAGGCGATATGGCGGTGGCAAGTCGTCATGTGGAAGGCGGCGGTGTTAGCGACTGGAGTATTGTGCGTCGATTTTTATCCCGTGGCGCTCAAACTGTTGGCTTAATTTTACTACCAGGAGTTGTCGGTCGCGTCTCTGATCCGATGAGTGGTTACTTTATGGTGCGCCGTAAATGTATCGCCGATCGCACTTTAAGTCCTTTGGGTTACAAAATATTAATTGAGGTATTAGCAAGAGGAAGGGTACCTTGGATTGGAGAAGTTGGTTATGTTTTTCAAGAGCGTCAAGAAGGTGAGAGCAAGGTAACCGCAAAACAATATGTTGATTACTTGCGTCACCTGATTCGCTTGCGCCTTTCTCTTGGTCCAATTGGTCGGTTAGTCCGGTTTGGTACGGTAGGATTAACGGGTGTGGTTGTGGATATGGGAATGCTTTTCTTACTCAGCGATCCCACAACGTTAGGATTGCCGCTGACTCGCAGTAAAATTATTGCTTCCGAGTTGGCAATTATTAATAATTTCTTGTGGAATGATGTCTGGACGTTTGGGGATATTGCGCGTCGGCAACCGGGGATGCGTCAGCGTTTGGAACGGCTATTGAAATTTAACCTAATTTGTCTGGGTGGGTTGATTCTCAATGTGTTGATATTGAATTTACTGTTTAATGTTTTTGGGATAAACCGATATGTCGCTAACCTGATTGCGATCGCAGTTGTCACCGTCTGGAACTTCTGGCTTAACTTAAAGCTCAGTTGGAGAGTAACTGATGTGAAACGATAGAAACCTAACAATTGATGGGGTGCGATCGCCAAAGGTGACAAAGGTTTAGTGCTATATCTAAAACAGTCCCACTCGCTGCCTAAAACGCCGCTTTCCACTCAGCATCAAACTTACCCTCGTGCCGGAGGCATATCGCAAAGGGAGCATCCCAAATGTGTAAATTGCCCCGCACTTCGTGCCGCTTCGCTAACAGACTTCCAGTCTGGGGCTATACAAACTTTCGTCCGCCTGCGCGGACTAATACATCTAGCCTGCGGAGGCAGGCTTTGTTTGTGTAGCCGCGATTTCTAATCGCCTGGTATTTTTGCTTGCATTGGGATGCTCCCATCGCAAACGCTATCTTGGTAATAACCACAAGGTAGCCTCTTGGGGATTTGGAGACTAAAAACATGAGCAATGCGATCGCATTACAAACCGTTATCGAATACGTTGAGGCACTTTCCCCAGAAGACCAAGACTTGCTGATTGAACTCATCCAGAAACGGCGAATTGAGAAGCAAAGAGCAGAAGTTGCAGAAAATATCGAGCTAACCCTCAGCCAACAAGACAAAGAAACTCTCGAAAAAGCTGCCGCAGCGCAAAGTAAAACTCTGAGCGAGTATCTGCTTAAAATAGCTCTCTCTTTAGCAAAAGAAACTCCAGAAATAGAGCAAATTGTATTAAGCGATCGCGACTGGAAAATCTTGGCATCAGCTATTGAAAACCCACCTGAACCCAGCAAAGCACTGAAAGCAGCTATAAAAAAGCATCAGGAAAAGTATGGAAAGTGGTAAATAATGGAATGGATTTTTTGTTCTGTAGACGATGAAAGAGTGAGGCGAGACGCTTTTGAATGCGGTGTACCTCTTGCAATGGATTGGATCTTATTTGCTCAACTGGAAAAGGAGTCTTTACTAGAAGATCTCCAAGCGTGCCCACATGTTTGACACTCATGACTCCAAACCTTGTCCCAAACCTGGCTACGTTTTTGGTGCAATTTGCCATCATGCCAATGGTAATGAGTATGCCAATGGGACTCTTGATGAACTAATTCCGTGATAATCCTTTGTCCACTAGGAAGATCAGCATCATTTGTCTTGCATTTTTGGCATGATTTGGAGAAGAATCTTTTAGTTCCTTGCCAAAGATCTTCTAAAAAACTCATACTTTACCTCTTACACTTTTTGGCTCTATCGGATCTATTCTGTAAATAGAGACTCTATAAGTCTGACTAAGCAGATCGATTGATTTCGACTGCATCTTTTGACCAAAGTTTTTGCTTGAACGATTTAAGAAATGCACGAGTATCAGATAACAGTGATAGAGCTTCTCGGAGACCCTCATTAGTGCTGTTTATATGCTGACTATCATGACTGGCAATTTCTTGTGCTTGGCGCATCGCAGAGATAGATGCTTCGATAGCTTGCTGGTAGACCTCTGTAATACGTGTTTCGATTTTTTGAGCAATATTATCGTAGAGCAACCGTACCTCTTGAGCCACTGTTTGACGTAGTTGATGAAGGCTATCTTTCAATCGTCTAACATACTGACTGGCTTGACGTAATTCCTGTAGATCTTTGGCTTGTCGAAGTAGTAAATGTCCTGCAAGTTCAAAAATACCGTCCGAACCGCTTAGCTCCAGTAACAGATTAAAGGTATCGAGATTTGTCCAGGGTAAGTCACCAAAAGTAGCTTGTGCCACATCAAGATTGAATGAATCACTGTTAGATAGGCTTTGAAACTCATCTGTCATTAGCTTGAGCGTTTTGTCAACACTTTCGGCAATACATGGAGAATGAGTATCTATGCATTGACTCACTGCTTTACGAAGAGCATCAGTCAGGAAAAAGTGAAAATGTTTTTGCACTTCTTTAAGATCAGATTGAGGAATACTCGTAATTGACTCATGCTCCAAGCGTGTTACAAAGATGTTCATCCAATCCAGAGCTTCCTCACAGAGCAAGTCGATCTTTTGGCGTATTTGTTGTTTGTGTTGGTCTAACCGCGCATAAAGATCGGAAGTGGTATTCTCACACTGCTGAATTGCTTCATTAAGCCGCTGCTGATCTGACTGCATAGCACTTTTGATCAATGCCATACTTGCTTCAAAGCTAAATAACATCTGATCCATTAAGTCGGTAGCACGATCTAGTTGAATCAGATTTTTATTTAATAAGATTGAGTTGTGTATGCAGTTACGAAATAATTGGAACTCTGCTTCCAATGCAGATGCACGACTAGGATTAGGACGCTCTATATCTTGAAGACGACAAAACTCATCCAAGGCGCTAAGTCCAAATGTATAAGAATTAGGAAACAAGTTAGAAATTTGGTAACGTGTTCGTTCCATCAATCGTTGAGCTTCGATCTCACTAATTTCATCCAACCGATTGACAACAAAAAACACCTTGGGAAAGTCTTGGGGTAATACAGAACATTTAAGAAATGCTCGTTCTGACTCAGATAATACGGCTGGAGTGAACATTACATAAATCAGCACATCAGCCTGAGAAAGGTAGGTATGCACCTGCTTATCAAATTGCCTCATGATGTCACCTGTTCCAGGTGTATCTACTAGGCACAATCCTTTTAACCATTCGACTGGTACTTCAATGTGTAAATGACTGATAGGCTTTGGTAATCCTTTTAGGATAGGTAATAGTTGCTCAGAAGGCAGTTGATCCGGCTGAAGTTCGACACGTCCTCCATCTACTAGACAAGCTTCAACCCGAAGATGATCTCCATATTGAATTACGTTAATTGTTACTGTTTCTGATGTGACGGCGGTTGAAACAACTTGGGAACCTAATAAAGCATTGATAAGAGTAGATTTACCGCGTTTGAAATCTCCCACAACCACTAACGAAAAATCTGAGTCTAATCGCGCTCGGATTTGTTTCTCCTGTGTCCGAAGTTTACGGATTAAATCACGTCCTAGTACGTTACGAATTTTTTCAGTTTCTACCCAATCTGAAAAATCGTCTAGCCCAGCGATAAATTCCTGTGAAAGCTGCTCAAGGTTGTAATGAAAGCTTATCGATTGTTGATTTATACTTAAATCTTGTGGATTGGAACTTCGTCTAACATCATATTCTGCAAGGGCATCTGTAGGATTAGTCGGTTGTAATTCAGAAGGATTTGGTGTGAATGCTTCTGGAAAGATAATGCTTCTCGCTGACTTAGTTTTCAAGACAGGAATCAAGTGTTGTGGGTACTTAAAAATTTTTCCACTACTACTGAGCTGAATCGCATTACAACCTAAGCGATATGCAAACTCAATTGGTCGTCCAGCCCCAAGAGCATCATAAAAGCCAACAGAAAATGCGATTGCAGCCTTATCTCCAATTGACTGGTTCATCCCAATCACGTAGCTTATATGGCGGTTTATAGCCTCTGCTTGAATTTCTGAATAGCAAGCATTGAGGATTACGCATTCTACCTGATCAGCAAATAGCCCAAATAAACCTGCTAAAGCATCTGTGCTAACTAGCTGTCCGTAATCACCTTCATTAGATTCAAAGACTAATCCTTCAATTCCTTCTCCATGTCCAGAAAAATGAACTATGTGTGGCTCAAACTCCAGCATTGCCCGGTGAACATCTGTGGGATCAACAGCCCATTTATGCTTGAAGATAAATAATTCACGCTCTTTAGCTAGCATCAAACCACTTTCAATTGCTTTCACTTCCTTATCTAATCGAAGTGGATATGTATTCTTAGGGTTTGCTGCTAAAAGCAATATACGTTTTACATCTTCATTCATTTGATTTACCAGCCATTAGAGCTAATTTAATTTCACTTTATTACTCATAACGCTTACAATTTGCTCACACAGTCGATCTGTTTCAACTTGATTCCGAAGTGTTTTAGGAGACTGCAATTCTTGCCGCCAAGCATAGAAAGTGTCGCATTGAGTAAATAAATTCAATGCTTCCATACGTTTTGGCAACAAGGGATGAGTGCTAGCCAACTCCAAGAGTCTGACTGGAGTAGACTGTACAGTGCGAACTTGGTTAATAAATTCTTGAATATTGATGTTTTTGAGACGATCGCCCCCACCTGTGATGAGCTTTGCAAGAGCAACATTGGCTGTATTAAGATCACCACAACAAATCAGTCCAGCGCGATCGCAAGTGATTTCTGCACACCGACTCCAACGCAGGAGGAATAGCATGATTCCTCCGTGAATAACTTTCTCAGCAGCATCCAATAGATTCGGGAGTCCAGTTGCGACGAACTGTTCCAAAACCATTCTGATTAAAGCGTTGGTCATCAACTCCACAGCCGTATTGTAAACACCATGCAGATTATGAATATGTCCGCATTCATGTCCAATAACGAACTTTAGTTCTTCCAACTCCAATCGCTCCACGATGCCACTGGACAGAATGATCATCGGTGTAACATCATCTGTTGCAATTGTACAGGCATATCCCTCTAAAGCCGAGCAAATAAAAATCTGTGGGATGCCAATTCCTAAACGACGAGCACATTCCTCACCGATAGCATAAATTTCAGGGTACTGGCGAGGGCTTACCGCGATGCTCTGCATTTGCTGAATTTGCTTCTGGATGGGAACCGCAAAAGATACTATTGTCTGGGTTAATGCTCGAATAGGACTAATAGAGGCAATTTGTTTTTGCAGTGTCCGATCTAGTGAGAAAGAGTAGTCAGGAACTCCACTGGTAAAATGCTCTGATAATTCTTGCTGCCTTTGCGCTAAATAGCGTCCAAAATCCAGATTGATGCTTTGAGTAGGATTGGATGAATTAGATTGGGGGCGGTTAATCATCTTCTTTTCCTGCCTTATACACTCAGGATTTGAACTAGTTCATCCGAAAGCCGTTGAGCGTTCCCCAAAATGCGTTCAGTCTCTGCTCGAATATCACTCAGTTCGCGGCGTTCAGTCTCAGTTTGCATCAAGTCACTCCCACGCTTGCGGCTAGTTTCTGACAAAGTGCTTTGGGTGTTATCAAGCAGTGCTTCTACTTCCTGATTAAGAGTTTGCTTAAGGCTTGCAAAGGTTTGAGAAATTTGATCGTCTACCTGCTGATGGATGGGGTTAACTTTAAGCTGCTTCTCAATCTCCTTGAGAACCTTTTCTTTGTAGTTAGTTTTGAATGCTTCAACCCGTTCGCCAGAAAAGACCACATCTGTTAACCATCCACCCGTAAAGATTGATACAACACTAATTGCCAATATTGCGGGCCAGGTAAAGGGTAATCCTAAGAGAGCAATCACTGCACCACCACCAAAGGCGGTAGCTAAACTAGCTGCTCCACCAATAGCAGCTCCTTTCAGCCCTGCCTTCTTATAACCTGACCAGATACCACCAAAACCAGTAAACACCGAAACAGCAGCAGCGATTGCCTCTCCACCTCCACTAACTTTGCGGTTAGCATCTGCATCTATTTCCAGGAAATTCATCTCAATTTGTTTCAAAGTTTGATCAACTGATTCAGCAAATTCTTTGAGACGGTCAATCTCGCGCTCCAATCCATGTTGGATTTCAGATTGAATTTGATCTGCCATCCGCTGTCCAACATTCTGGACGCTATTTGAAACTGCTTTTGCAAGCTTCTCGCTTAAAGCTTTTTTGTTTCGCAGTTCACCCTTTTCGATTATTGCATTGTTAACAGTTTGTTCTGCGGCGTGTTTAATTTTATCTTCTAACTGATTGAGTAATGGACGAACGTTATATCGAACATTTTCCGTAGCTCGATCAATCAACCTCATTTCTTCTTTTTTCTTCTCTCTCAAAGCAGCGATTTCAGCAACTGACTTTTCATAAGCAGCATTAAATTCTTCCTGCCGCATCGCTAATGCTTTCTCCTGAATATTGATAGCGGTTAAAATTTCAGATCCAGAAGCAATTGCTCGGTTTACTGCCACCTGTAGTCTCACTGCTCCCTGTCCAGTTGTCAAAAATTCTTCCAAAGCAGCTTGAAACTCAGCAAAACCACTTTGCACTAATCCTTCTTCGTCACCGTTGAGCTTTGCTGCTAATGCCTGCTCTGCTGAAATACCAAAAACTTTAGGCTTACCAATCTTCTTGATATAAACTTTGTAGTCTTCTGAGTCTTTGCCAAACTGCTCTTCTGCCCGACTCAAAATGTATTTTTGCAGGCGATCAACTGCATTCTCTAACAGGCGTTCTTTATCGCCTGGACGAGTGCAACGATCAATAGCATTGACAACAAAGATGACCCTTCCTAAGTCATTAGTCAGCAACTTGTTTTCCAGAAAATCTCTTTCGTAAGCCGAAAAGACAGCAGGAGCCATCATTACCATTACAGCAGCTTCTACTCTGGGCAGCACAGACAATGTTACTGCTGTCATGCTGACATCATCATTTAGTCCAGGTGTATCGATGATATCAACATTATCATGACGAATTGGGAAATAAACCGTCGCTTCCTCAATCGTAGTAGCCGTTTCTTCCGATTCAGGAGTAAGTTTAGTTACATATTCTTTGAGGCGATCAATTTCTAATTCTTCTTCACGCCCATCCTTAAACGTAATCTTCAATTGCGGTTTAAGTCCATGAGTCACACGATTGAGCGTAGCAGAGCAAGGTAAGATGTCAGATGGTAAAATTTCAGAACCTAGAAAAGCATTAATTAATGTACTTTTGCCACGTTTAAACTCACCAACAATAGCAACCGAGAAAGCTTGTTGTTTGATGCGATCAATAACATCATCAATAAGTTCAACCGAACTGTCCAACTTCAGTTTTTTAGAAATCGTTCGCAACTTTTCCAAATCAGTGATTAGTGTGATGACGACTTGCTTCTGATCAATTAAGGATGTTAGTGAAAGGGACTGATCGGTAGTAGATTCCATTGATACTTCTCCAGAAAAATGCATTTTCAGTAGTAGGTAGATTGATACTTGCCCAGAAATGAAGACTTTTCCTAGTTAATTCAAGCGACTCAATAACAAATGTGAATCATCAAGAATTTTCTGTATTTCCGACATGAGTTGATCCAATCGTCGTTGTTCAGCGATAGCCTCCGCTTCTCGCTTTCCTTGAAAAGTGGAAATATCTTGCTCAATGCTATCTATTATTGCCTCAGTCTGTTGCCTCACTCTATATGCAGAGGTTTTCAGGCTACCTGTTGTTGCAATGACATACTGATTTACCTTCTGATTCACATTTTGCAAATTAAGTTTTGCTTTGATTACAGACACAACTTCGGGTTTGTAAAACTGTTTAAACGTTTGCTTTCGACGCTGCTCTCCTAAGCTTGCTCCAATTGCAGCTCCAACTGGAGCGCCAAAACCGCCAAAGAATGAACCAATCACGGCACCCGCAACAGTATATCCTCCTTTGGCTTGTTCCTGGATGCGAAATAGATTGGAGTCTATTGACAACAGATTAGAAACAGGCTTTGGGCTATCCTGATGCCCAGCATCACAATACTGATATACAGAATTTTGAGTAGTAAAATTGATTTCGAGTTGTGAGCATTGATCCTGAATTTGACAAATCTGCTGATCAATGGAATTTGATAAAACTTTAAGTTCTAATAGTTGCTTTTCAGTCTCTCGCTTAACAGTTTCTGTAATATCAGACTCAACACTTGATATTACGCTCCTCAACGCACTTGCAACCCGCTCTGCGAAATAGCTGGTGATTCCATTCAGATGGCTTGACATATCAACTGAGGTATTATCAATCGTTTGCTCTGCTGCTTGTTCAAGACCATAGTTCAAAGAATAGAGAATTGTTGTAACCTCAGACTCAATATTTGTAATTCCTCGGTCAACATGGTTCAGCTCTTCTCGACTCTCTATTCGGAGCATTGAGAGGTTTTCGATAATACTGAAGATTTTTTTCGCTATTAATTGCTGGTACACTTGCAGCTTATACTGCTGGGTTTCAATAGTTTTGAGAATTTGATTGGCAGCAGCGATCGCTGCTTCTACTGACATTTGCAGCGATATCCGCTGACGTTCTTCTGTCAACAAACGACTTAGCGACGTTTCAAACTCTTGGAATTTACTATGTTTCAGGAGAAAGGTGTCTCTCGTGCGTTTAGCTTGTAAAGCTTGCTGTGACGACAGTCCATAAACGCGAGGAGTACCCACACGTTTCATATAGGCGTTATACTCTTGTGATTCCTCTCCAAACTGACAAGTTGCCCAGTCATGGATATGTTTTTTTATTCGCTGTGTGATGCTTTGAAGTATACGATCAGCATCTTCAGCCCTCTTGAAATGATCGATACCATTTACCACAAATAGAATATGGTTAATTCCCTGCTTCAGAAGAGTTTCGGTTAGAAACACACCTTCTGATTCAGCAAACGGAGAAATAGCAGAAGTGACCATAATTACAACTTCTGTACGACGCAAGACAGATAAGGTAACCTCTGTCATAATGTCGTCATCGCTGAGACCAGGAGTATCGATTATTTCAACCCCATTCCGGCAATAGTGCAAAGGGTAGCGAATTAAAGCTTCTTGCACTCTACTTGATACGGCTTCTGCGTCTGACGTTAACTTTGTAACATAGTTTGCTAGTTGTTCGATAGCTATTGATTGATCTGAACCATCTTTGAAGTGAATGGTAACTGAGGGTGTTGATCCAAATACAACACGATTAATAGTTGCAGTTGTCGGTAAAATATCCGATGGCAAGATATCTTGACCTAACAAGGCATTAATGAAAGTACTCTTACCTCGCTTGAATTCGCCAACTACTACAACAGAGAAAGTTTGATTTTCAACTTGTACCAGAGCATTTTCAATGTCACGTGTAGAGAGAGCTAACGTTTTGGCAGTACGGTGCAAATACTCTAAGTTCTGGACAAGGGTAAGAACAAGTTGTCTATCTTCACTTGGAGCCGTAACCGGAGCAGAGGAATGGAGAGCGAATTCCATAGGGTTACCTTTGACGGGAGCTAAAAATAAATAGAACTAGGGATGAACTCTAAAACAATGCTATTGATGAATGGGCGCGAGCAGATTATTTCAACCAGTCAGCTATATTTACTTTGTTAAAACAATTGTTATCAAAGTATTTCCGAAAGCACTGTGAGCTGCATCAAATTATAAATTTTACTTAAACTGATATCTTGCACCAGTACAATTGTTTTAGGTTTTGAGTTGGACTAAAAGTTGTGTTAAATATGTTTTAACTCAGCTCATCAATATAAGCCAGAAAAAAAGTCACTGAAGTTTTGGAAAAAAGTCACTAGACTCTCAAGAAAGTTAATTAAACCCTGCGAATCTGTATAGTAATCGGTGTTGTTTTAAACCTTTCTCTAAATTGCTCAGGTGTTAAATTATCTGTTTTATTCTTGAAAACTCTGCGAAAATATCTAGCATCCAGATATCCACAAAGATCAGCAATTTCTGGGATTTCTTTATTGGTTGTTAACAAAAGATTTTTGGCATATTCCATACAGAGAAATATATGGTATGCCTTAATACTCATTGCCTTACAATGATTCTTGAATGTTCCCTGGTTTTGATAATTTAATTTTTTTGCCAGAAAAGGAATTAGGCTATTATTATGCTCTGCCAACTCTTGTCTTAATGATGAATCTTGACTTGTTACTAATTCGTGAATTAATTCAAATATTCTTTTCTGATTACACAATAGCATTCTCTCATCGTCATCTTTTTTCTGGTTCAAAATTTCTATTTTTCTACCCATATAATATTGATAGGGCTTTTTCTTGAAAGTTTTTTCAAAAGAGTCTAGCCAGTTGAGAGGATTTTCTACCGAAAAATCGTCAATCAGTTCTTCAAATTTAAAAAAATGATTACTTTTAATTTTATCATCAAAATACTCTATTATTTCACTGATTTGACGATTGCTAAAGTCATATACTCTACTTGAAATATGCTGTTGCTCAATCCACTTTAAAAGGAAAATAACTTGCTGGTCAATATATGATTGAATATCTCCTTTGCTAAAATTGCTTGATTCGTATAAGTTGCTTTTTATGGACAGAACGAGACGCTCAATAATCCCTTGTAATGTTTTATTTTTGATTTCTTTCTGATAATCTAATAAGAAACCATTTAACTGGTGAGTACCAAGTATTTTATTAAAAAATATTGGATTGATGCCGAGCAGCTCGCAATGGATATGATCTTTAGACTTTACTTCTACTCCATATCCTACTTTATTCATGTAAAATGATAAACCGCTACTATCCGAATTCCTTTTTAATTTTCTGCCGTTGATAAAATGCGTATATTTAGCTTGTGATTTTATATCAAAAATCTCAAAAAATGGTATATGCGTTTCATGTTCAATACACTGCTCAGTAAAGTCTTTAAATTCAACTAGTATCACACTATTGCTTGATCCTTCTATTACAGAAAAAGGAGATGTGACTAAAGAGTTCATTATTGATGTTATTAATTTTTTATTAATGCAATTATCTTTATTGTTAGACGACATAAAATTCACCTCGAAAGCTAAGCATTTGAATTAATTAATACTTGTTTGTAGATTGAATTTTTGAAACATCTACTGATCATCTTCAGATGTCTATAGAGAAACATAATTCATACTTGCTCCATTCATATGTTCCTTTATAAGTTAGCCAGCCTCTAAGCTGGAGAAAGCTACACAACTGTTTGCATCAATGCGCTGCGATTAGCTGCTCATAACGAGTTGCAGTAAAACGTAGTAGTTGAGACAGACACAGAATTAGATCTTTCTGAAAACTTCATCACCAATCTATCACCTCTGGCTGCCTTAAAGAATTTGACCAGTCTCCGTCTCTCTGGGAATGCCCTGACAGATGCGATCAACTTCAGCCCTTTACTAGCATTGACCAAGCTCACCCATTTAAGCCTCGATCGCAATAACATTAAAGAACGCACATTGGAAATTGGGGTTGGAGTGCGATCGCCAAAGGTGCCAAGATTAAGTACAGTTCCTAAAATTATAGTAGTTTTGAATTTTGAATTACTTATTGCTATTTATTTGGATTGCCATTGGTATCGGTTTGCGCTTTACCCAGCTAACCTTAAAATCGCCGTGGACGGATGAGTTTGCCACCATGATTTTTAGTCTGGGTAATACTTATCAAACTGTACCGTTAGATCAGGCAATTTCCTTAGAAACTCTTCTGCAACCGCTGAAACTTAACTCCAGTGTTGGAGTATCAGCGGTAATTCATCATCTATTAACAGAAGATCACCATCCTCCCCTTTATTTTGTATTCGCTCATTGGTGGATACAATTATTTTCTATACCCGAAGGATATGTCTCACTTTGGGTAGCGCGATCGCTTCCGGCTTTTTTGGGTGTATTATCAATTCCAGCGGTTTACGGACTCGGTTGGTTAGCCTTTCGTTCTCAGTTAATCGCTCAACTTGCCGCCGCAATGATGGCAGTTTCTCCCTATGGCATCTATCTCGCTCAAGAAGCACGTCATTATACTTTAGGGATTCTTTGGGTTATTGCTTCTCTGAGTTGCTTAGTCGTTGCATTACAGCATCTCCAACACCGAATTTTATTACCGATTTGGATAGCGTTGTGCTGGATAATCATTAACAGTTTAGGCATCGCCACCCACTACTTTTTTAGTCTAACTCTGTGTGCTGAAGCAATCGTACTCATAGGATTTTGGTTATCAACAAATCCCTTATTTCAAAAAATCTTCCCCACTCCCCACTCCCCACTCCCCACTCCCCCTTCTTATTGGTCAAGAATTTATATCGTTATTGTCGCTACTTGTGTGGCGGGTTTACTCTGGCTACCCGTGTGGCAGAATAACCATGACCCACAAATGATGCAATGGATTCAAACGAGCGATCGCACTTTTATAACCTGGATTGCTCCAATTTTTCAGGCGTTGGCAGCTTGGATTACCATGATTTCCCTGCTACCCGTAGAAGCATCTTCTCTACTCATTGTGATTCCTTCCGGTATTATAATGATTGGCTTTTTTGTGTGGGCAATTCCAATTTTTTATAGCGGGATTAAAGCTCAGTTAAAAAATCCAAAAACCCGTTTGCAGATCAAGGTTTTAGGCGGTTTTGTTTTAGGTGCAATTGCCTTATTTTTCGGAATTACCTATATTATCGGTACTGATCTTACACGAGGAGCTAGGTACAATTTTCTCTACTTCCCTGCTGTAATCGTATTAGTAGCTACTGCCTTAGCCGTTATCTGGAATAATGATAAAAATATCGATTCAGAATTGCAATTTTTTCTTCTTATAAAGAATCCCAAATCCCAAATCTCAAATCTCAAATTCCCTAACATTTTATCCTTGAAAACCAACGGTAAACAAGCCGTAGCCATTATTTGGGTCATGGGATTCGTGAGTGGTATTACTGTTGTGAGTAATCTCGGATATCAAAAATACTACCGTCCTGATTTTTTAGTTCCTATGATACAAAATGTATCGTCTGTACCAGTTTTAATGGCTACAACTCATAATACTTTAGTACAAACAGGTGAAATGATGGGACTTGGCTGGGAATTTAAACGTAGCGCTAAATCTAAACTATCTCAAAAGAATCCTCAATTTCTCCTAGCCCATCAAGACGAAGAAGAATGTGAAAAAATAGATTGTCCTGCCTCTAAAATTCTCCAACAAACCTTATCTCAACTGCCGCGTCCCTTAGATGTATGGTTAGTAAATTTTAAAGCCCCAGTTGTCGATCCACTCAACTGTTTTGCCGAAGATATCTCTGAATATCCGACCTCAGTAGATGGCTATCATACTAAGTTATATCATTGTCTTGAAGACGACACATGAGTAATATGATGTCCCGTTGAATAACCCTAAAAAAGATGGAGAGAGAGGGGGAGAGGGAGAGAGGGGGAGAAATTTAATTTTATTTTATTAGGGGTAATTAGCCGGAAATGATATTACTCAAACTCTAACAGAGTACGTCTTTTTGAATCCAAAATCTTTCGACTGAGCGTTCACGCCGAAGTCAAAAATCTAAAATTCAAAATGGTATAATTTTTTCATTCATCTCGTTTCAGCGCCGACATCACCGCCTGCTGACTAACTATCTGATAAACCTCCCTTAAATACTGCATCACAGAAGCATCAACCGCTGTCAAAGGAATCATTCCCAAAACATCTAAAACCGTGCGATGATCGGGGGGTGGTGCAATGACTACCAGAGACGGATCTAAGGGTTGATTGTACTCCCAGAATTGCTCCATCTTAAGTGGAGAGTCGGGAGTCGGGAGTCGGGAGTCGGGAGTCGGGAGTGAAGATTGTTCCTCTGTTTTTGTGCTTTCCGGAATTGCTACTCCTGTACTTCGTAAGCGACGCAAATCATTGAGGATTTGTTGTTTGGTGCGTCCCCGCAACTGGAATAATACAAAAGGATCTTCGCTAAAGCGATCGCCTAATTGATAATACACTGCTCCAATATGTTTGCAGGGATTTTTGGGATCGGGACAAGTACACCGAGAACGAATATCTGAAAGTGTAAAGGGAAATAAACTCAACCCATTTGCCGTGAAAACTTTTTCAATATTTTCTGGCATTTCTCCGGCTAAAAGTTGAGCTGAATAAATGGCTTCTTGAGCCATTGTTTGTACGACATAGTTCCAATCTTCCTCGGTAAAAGGATTTATGGATAGGGACACTTGATAGGGTTCTGGTGCAGTGCCTTGTACTTTTGCTAATACTTCTGAACTTTTAAATTCAATACTCAGAACGTTACCTTCTTTTGCATATTTTCTGGCTCGTTCTAAACGTTTTTTAAATCGATAGGAGTTCAGCAGATCGTTCCATCGTTGCACCCACCAAGCCGGATTTTCAATTTCGTAATTTGTCATTGGTTAGTTGTTGGTTATTGGTTGTTGGTTGTTGGTTGTTGGTTATTAGTTGTTGGTTGTTGGTTGTTGGTTGTTGTTGGCTTTTGTTTATTATTTCTTATCTTGTTATTAAGGAAAGGTCTAAGCTATTGATTATTTTCAAACATCTAGCAACAAATAACAAATAACAAACAACAAACAACAAACAACTATTCATCAATTACAGCATTGCGGTCAAGTAACAAGAGCGATCGCAATTGATCCGTATCCATTTCAGTGATCCAGTCTTCTCCTGCATCTACGGTTTGTTCGGCTAGCTGTTTCTTGCTTTCGATAATATCGTTAATTTTCTCCTCAAGAGTACCAGTACACACAAACTTATGAACTTGAACATTCCGAGTTTGACCAATCCGAAAGGCGCGGTCTGTTGCTTGATTTTCTACCGCTGGGTTCCACCACCGATCTACATGGAAAACATGATTAGCTCTTGTTAAATTCAATCCCGTACCACCCGCTTTTAATGATAAAATAAGGATGGGTGGCCCTTCCGGATCGTTCTGGAATCGGTCAACCATTTCTTCTCGTTGCTGCTTCTTGGTTGAACCATATAAAAATAGTATTTCTCCACCCAATTGTTTTTGGAGATAAGGTTGGAGGAGTTTACCCCACTCGGCAAATTGAGTGAAAACTAAAGCGCGATCGCCTTCCGAAATAGCTTCTTCTAGCATTTCCTGTAATCGTAATAATTTTCCAGATCGTTTAGCATCTCCTAACGTTTTTTCTTTTAACAACTGTGCCGGATGATTACAGACTTGTTTAAGTCGCAAGAGTAAGGTTAAAATTAGCCCTCGACGCTTAATCCCATCGGTTGATTCAATTTCTACCAGCGATTCATCCACCAGTTTTTGATACAATGCGGCTTGTTCGGATGAAAGTCCACAGAAAACATTCATTTCCTGTTTTTCAGGTAAATCTTGAATGATATCTTTATCCGTTTTCAGGCGACGGAGGATAAAGGGTTGAACCAGCGATCGCAACGTTTGCAGTGAATCCCTATCCCCAAATTTCTCAATCGGCATCGCAAATCGCCGCTGAAAAAATTGTTGATTGCCTAAATATCCGGGATTGAGAAAATCTAAAATTGACCACAATTCCGATAACCGATTCTCCACTGGCGTTCCCGTTAAAGAAATACGAAACTGTAGAGACGTACCATGGTACGTCTCTACAATTTGTCGTACTGCTTGGGACTGTTTGGCGCTGGGATTTTTAATATTTTGAGCTTCATCTAGGACAACGCCTCGCCAAGAAACCTCTTGTAAGGTTGTGGCATCTCGATAAACTAACGGATAACTGGTAATCACTAAATGCTTATCTTTAACTGCCTTAGCAAATACTTTTCCTTTGGAACGTTTATCGCCGTGGTGAACTAACGTTTTAAGGGTTGGAGCAAATTTTTTAACTTCTCGTTCCCAGTTTCCGAGGACTGAAGTTGGGCAAACCACTAGGGTGGGTTCTTCGAGTGCATCTTGTTCTTTTAGATATAACAAAAAAGCCAGAAGTTGGGGTGTTTTTCCTAAACCCATATCATCCGCTAAACACGCACCCATTCCCCAGCGTTCGAGAAACGCTAACCAACTCACGCCTCGGATTTGATAAGGACGTAATGTGCCTTGAAAACTGGCGGGTGTTTCAATCAGTTTAATGGATTGATTGCTGGTTAAATTAGTAATTAACTCTTGTAATGCTCCCGATGCTTCAAAATGCACGACTGGCAATTTTGCCAGAGTTGTTGTATCCCCAGTACTCAATCGTAGAGCATCTTCCACACGCAGCGTCATCTCATCTTGTGAGGCAACAAACATTCCTTGTGCCGCACGAACATCCGACGGTTGTAGCGCAATCCATTCACCATTTACTTCAACTAACGGCGATCTTAATGCCATCAAACGGTCAAACTCTTGCTTCGAGATGGTTTGTTCACCAATTGCCAGTTCCCAGTTAAACTTGAGTAAACTTTGTAACCCCAAACGTTCATTTTTCTTCTGAGATGCTACCTCCGCACTAATACTAACTCCCAAACGTTTTGATCCTGCGCCTGGTGTTAATGAAGGCGGCATTATGATGCCTAAACCACTATCTTGTAGCCGCCACGCACTCGCTTTAATAAACTCATACACCTCAACAGGGGTTAACTCACAAAATTGGGGACATCGTTCATGTAAACTCGACTCAATCGGTGGATAAAGTCGAGATGCCAACCCTAACCCTTTCAGCAAGGTTTCTTGAGGTAATTCTATGGTTCGTCCTTGATACTCTAACCGTTCCAAAGGTTGCCGCCAAATGGTCTTCGCATTCACTAAAAAATCTGCATCATCAACTGCTTGCAAACAATAATCCAACCGCCAGTTTTCCTCCCCCGATTCTGGAGGTTGCAAGACAAAGCAAGTGCGAAATAAATTTTGAACTAAACCTTGGGAATTCGGTGTAACTAAATTCTGTTGTATGGGTATTGTCCAAGTTTGGAGTGCAGCTTCCAGGCGAGAAATTGCTGTTGGTTCTACCTCTAGAATATCTGATGGAGTAGAGAGCGATCGCCCTTCGCGCACCAGCATAGCCGATCGCAACCATTCCTTAATTGGCGATTCCATTAGGGGAAACGAGATCGAACCCACCCATTGACGCACTTGAATATCAACAATACAACTCAAAAACCCCAACACTAATTCTTGAGGTAGAATAAAGTCCGAATTTTCCCCACTCCCCATTTTAAGGGATATAGACGCGCCAGCGGCTTCCCGTAGGGTAGACGCCAAGAACGCCAAGAAGAAGAAGAGAAGAGGGGTTGTCGAGCCGGATTTGATATCAACTGTCAACTGTCAACTGT
>DNGI01000167.1:0-7252 GCA_003486645.1 Cyanobacteria bacterium UBA11370
GCCTTATTGCTATCACAATTACCGCAGTTATCCCCTCAAGAATTATTCGCTAGATTGGAGAATGTTGTTGAATAAAATTCTTAAGCAATAGCAAGCAGTAGCAAGAGCGATCGCTCTGTTCAATCAATCAATTGCGATCGCTTTTCCTCCTCTGCTCTAAAAAGTGATTGCCTATCTTCAAAGTATTAATCCAAAAGAACACACCGCCTCATCACACTCATCACTTCTCCAGGATTTGCAGTAGGTGTAGGTGGACTCCATTCGGTTACGTTAGCAAAACCGAGGCGGTAGAGGGTATGGATGATTTTGACTACGCCTTTGGGTGAACCAACCACGATTACTTTAACGAATTCTCGTCCGGAATGGCGATCGCTGAATGCTCGAATCTGAACGGGTGCTGATTTAGGTTGGCTGGTATCCGTCACAAAGCTTTGAACCATTAGGGTTTTCCTGTTTTTACATAAGCAATGTATTCACTTTAAGCGACTATTATAATTTTGAAAATATTCGCAGAACTGCGAATATTGACTTTATTTTTAGTGTCTGAGATAATCAAATATTTTTGAAAAATAAACCTTTAAACAAGAAACTTTTTTGTCTACCTTTCTAGGGCAAGTGGTAAAACAGAAACATCCTGATAAGAAATTGAAGGAACTTTTGGTAACAAGGTGAGCTATATTTTGAAATTAATCTGATTGCTGCTGATGGCTCAGTCATTTTGGGATCTCAAACGCAATCGCCTGAACATTTTGTACATCAATAGCAGATGGTGATCTAACTCAACCTTCAAAAATCTGCCTGGTGACAGCGATCGCATCTAGCGTTTACTATCTGGAAAAGAAAGTTTGCGTTGCTGGGAGTAGGAAGTCGTGGCAGTTGATTTTGATATCGAAGAGTTGCTGGATAATATCTATAATGCCTTTACACCGATGCCTCTACCAGCAGGTGACTCAAAATATGTTGAGTGTCGGGAGGTTAGGGGCGATGTTGAGATTTTACAAGATTTAGGTAAAAGCATTCGGCGATCGCGGGAATTAACTTGTCAGTTGTATTCGGGTTATCGTGGTACTGGTAAAACCACAGAACTGTTGCGGCTTAAAGATGATTTAGAGAAGAAAAACTGTTTTGTGGTGTATTTTGCAGCGGATGTAGAGGATATCAGCACACAAGATGTTCAGTATGCCGATATCTTGCTAGCTTGCACTCGTCACTTACTCGCCCACCTTAAACAAGCTAATTCTAAACCCATTGCCGACTGGTTGAGCGATCGCTTGCAAGATCTTAAAGATTTACTCCTCACAGACATCAAGTTGGATAAACCGCTGACAATTGAACTACAAATTCAGCAGTTTGCTAAACTAACGACTGCCATTCGTACCGAACCCACTCAACGACAAAAAATTCGGGAGAAAGTTGAACCCCATACGGAAACTCTGATTAAAGCCCTTAATGAGTTTATTGCTGATGCTCAACAAAAATTACCGAATGGTAAAACCCAACTGGTAATAATTGCTGATAATTTAGATCGGATTGTTCCGATCTTTCGAGATAACGGACGCAGCAATCATGAAGAGATTTTCCTAGATCGCCACGAACAGCTTAAAGCTTTAAATTGCCATATCGTCTATACCGTCCCTATTTCCATGATTTATTCCCGATGGGCAACGGATTTAAAAGACAATTATGGCATTCCAAAAGTATTACCCTCTGTGATGGTACTGTATCGAGACGGTAGCCGCTACGAAGCTGGTATTACCAAGCTAAAGGAAACAATTAAACGCCGGATTGAACCCTATACAGATCTGGATTTAGAAACGCAAATCTTTGAATCGAAAGAGGTTTTAGAGCAACTCTGTCGAATGAGTGGGGGTTATATGCGAGACTTAATTCAACTGGCGCAAGAGGCAATCAATCGCACCGATCAATTACCGATTTCAGCAAAGGCAGTACAACGGGCGATCGCTGAAGTACGAGAGGTTTATCAAAGGGCAGTCGAAGAAAATCAATGGCAGACTTTAGCCCAAGTACATAAAACTAAAGAAATTGGGAATGATAATCTCCATCGCAGTTTATTATTCAGCCGTTGCTTGCTGGAATATCGCTATCTGAATCAGAAGGGAGAAAAGTACACCTGGTACGATGTTCATCCGTTAATATGGGAATTACCGAAGTTTCAAGATGCGCTGAAGCAATCAGATGACACTTGAGGAAGCGATCGCGCCTGATTTACCACTAGAAACCTTTGAGGAAGTCTACCGCAGGCTATTACGGGCGTTACGGCGTAAAAAAGGGTTTGGCTTGTTCTTCGTCCTGCAATCGGATTATGCTCAGGGTAATCAAATTATCGAGGGAATACGGCAAGATTTACCCCAGAAAAAAATAGCCGTTTTGCAGATTGATCGCAAAACCAAAACCCTGTATGACAAAATTGCCGAATTAAAAGAGCAGGAACCATTTGATATTTTATTTATCAGAGGTATTGAAAATGCTTTATATGAATACCAAGACACTAAACGTATCAGTGGTTGGACTGAGCAAGAAATTTATGCTTATAGCTGGAAAGGCGTACCCCCAATTTTAAGCCACCTCAATCAACAGCGAGAGCGTTTTAGTCAAGATTTCCCTTGTAGTTTGGTCTTTTTTGCTCCTAGCTTTGCCATTAACTATTTTATTCAACGCGCACCCGACTTTTTCGACTGGCGCTCAGGCTTATTTCATTTTCCCTTGACTGAAGAAGAGGTGTATATTAGAGAAAATAATTTGGTAGCAGAGCGCGTTAAAGAATGTCTGAAGTTAACTCTTCAAGAACTTGTTGATACAAAATTACAAATTGATGACCTAATGGCACAAAGACATAATAGTCCTGAAACTACAGCCAAGTTACTGTTTGATCAAGGGTTACTGTTTTGGAGTGGAAAGCAGTATAATAAGGCTTTTAGCCTTTGGAATAAAGTACTTGAACTCAATCCTAATGATTATGCAGCATGGCATAATCAAGGTTTTATTTTGTTCTTCTTAGGACGCTATCAAGAAGCACTGGCTAGTTTTAAGAAAGCTATTGAAATCAACCCTAATAACCCTAGAATTTGGGATATCAGAGGATCGTTGTTAATGCTTATTGGGCGGCAAGAAGAAGCATTAACGAATTGGAAAAAATTAATTGATCTTGTACCTGTACCTGATGAATTGAACGTTGCAGAACACAAAGCTAGATCCCTAGCTAAATTAGGACGCTATAATAAAACAGCAACTTTGGTAGAAAGCTCAATTATTTTCAACTCCGGCTATCCTAGTATCTGGTATCATCGCGGGATAGTTTTATTAACCCTTAATCGTTATCAGGAAGCTCTTAGTAGCTTTGATAGATCTGTTAATCTTGATTCAAATAACTATAGAGCCTGGAATGACCGTGGTGTAGCTCTATTGATTCTTGAGCGCTACGAGGAAGCATTATCTAGTTTTGATCAAGCGATTAAACTCAATTCTGCTGAATATTTATTATTGTATAATCGCGGAATAGCATTACTAGCGCTTGAACGATACGAAGAAGCATTGCTGATTTTTAACCAAATTATTGACTTCAATTATGAGCCAGAAAGTTTATGTTTAGTATCTAGTGTGACTATAAGTTTAGCAGCTTCATTAACTATCAGAAACTCGAATTTTAATAATAATTTCAAGTCAAAACTTACTAATAATGAATATGAGCAAATATATTTTTGGGGTAGTATAACATTATCATCGTATTTCAAATTTGGTTCAAAAGTAGTAAATAAATGGGAAAAAGTTGTAGCTTTATTGAAATCAAATGCTTGGGTATGCCATGGTATAAGCTTATTAAATATTGAACGACATGAGGAAGCATTAAATAGTATAGAGCAAGCAATTTCTATTAATACCAATAATTTTTATGCTTGGATTGCCAAGGGAGAGGTATTAGCTAAATTAGGCAAAAATATAGAAGCAATTGCCTCTTATAAAGAAGCTATAAGAAATGCACCAAACTTAGAATTTAATTATATAAAAATGAGTTCATTTTGCTACAAAGAAAAGTTATTTTATCTTGCTATTGATTGTCTTAGGCGTGGAATTAGAAAAAATCCTCATCAACATTCTATTTTATGGAATAATCTAGGGTTCATTTATTTGATACTAAACAGGATTGAAAAAGCCAATTCTTGTCTAAACCGAGCCATTCAGACTACAGCAAATAATTTTATCCCAATCTTCAATCTGGGCTTAGTCCACGTCCTTAAAGGCAACGATAAAGAAGCTAAACGACTCATCCAAAAAAGCTTAAAGTGTTGTGACCGTGAGAATACAAAAGAAAAACTCTACTTTGCTCTCGGTACAATTGTCCTAGGTCAACAACAAGAAGGGCTGGAAAATCTCCAAGAAACCCTTAGCACCCTAACTCATCCCTCAGATATAGATTATATTCGCTACGGTGTTCTAGAATCTGCTGAAATATTAGCTCGTTATCCCTCTGATTTTCCAGGAATTGATCAAGCGCTAGCCATGCTCAAACAAACCCTACAAAATCAATAGCTTACGCATTATTATACCTACACTATTCCATCCTTCCCCCTCCATTATGTTAAGCTGTTGTGCATTTTAGAGTGAGTGTTTGAGGAGTGACGGAGGATGCAAAATCTAACACCGACTGCAAGCGCAATGCACAGCTTATGGGATGTTTCCGGGGGACTTTGCCAACGCGCCTGGGTAGAAATCGATCGCACCGCCTTATCCCATAATGTCAGACAACTGCGGCAATTTTTAGCACCCCATACCCAACTCATGGCGGTGGTAAAAGCCGATGCTTATGGTCATGGGGCGATTATGGTAGCTCAAACTGCGTTAGAATCGGGTGCGGCTGGGTTATGTGTAGCTACGGTAGAAGAAGGAATTCAGATCCGAGAAGCCGGGATAGAAGCGCCGATATTATTATTAGGAGCAACCAATACCCCAGAACAAGTGCGGGCGATCGCATACTGGCAATTAGAACCCACGATCTGTACCCCCCAACAAGCCTTAATTTTTTCCGAAACTCTAGCAGGTGTAAACACAAGCCTACCCGTACATCTTAAATTAGATACCGGAATGTCCCGGTTAGGGATGCCTTGGCAAGAAGCAACGGAATTTGCCCAACTGGTTCAGGGGTTGCGCCATCTCAAAATTGCTAGCATTTACTCGCATCTCGCCACTGCTGATAGTCTTGATCCTACCGTCATGAACCAACAGCATCAACGATTTGAGGTAGCAATTTCCCAGCTTAATACTGCTGGTATTATACCTCCCCGCCTGCACCTAGCCAACTCCGCCGCGACGTTAGCTGACCCCAAATTGCATTACGATTTAGTACGAGTAGGATTAGCCTTGTATGGTTTGTATCCAGCAGAACACTTACAGGATGTCATTCACCTCAAACCCGTCATGCAAGTCAAAGCGCGGGTAACACAAGTGAAAACGATTCCTGCTGGTACGGGAGTCAGTTATGGTTATAAATTTATAGCAAAAAAACAAATGCGTCTTGCTGTGGTTGGGATTGGTTACGCTGACGGCATCCCACGCCTGCTATCGAACAAAATGACCGTATTAATTCGAGGTCAAAAAGTACAACAAATTGGCGCAATTACAATGGATCAACTGATGCTAGATGTGAGTGAAATTCCCGATTTACAAACCGGAGAAGTTATTACCCTGATCGGAAAGGATGGAGATGTAGAAATTTCCGCTGATGACTGGGCAAATTCTTTAGGAACAATTTCCTGGGAAATTCTGTGTAGTTTCAAACATCGCCTACCCCGTGTCGCTGTGTAGGAATTGAACCCAAGATCCCCGACTTCTTGGAGAAGTCGGGGATCTAAACCTTTGGTATCTTACAGTGCTAGACTCAAGTAAACTATCGACTACCTCAAACTCTTGTTATTAAAAGATATGAACAAAGTTAGTTTTGCAGGATTTTTCTTACTTCTGTTTGCCAATTCAACACTAGCTCAAACCGAGACTTTACTCGATTACCGAACAGAAGACTTCAATTTTGAATCATCCCCTCAACTATCCGCCACCACTGAGAACGTTGTCATTTCTCAAGTTGTGAGAAGTACTGATAAAGCCTGCTTCGATAATTTGTCGCCAACAGTTATAGACTATGCTATTGGCTCATTTACAGATCCCCAAGAGGATCAGGTTGTCTATCTAGTAGACTTGGGTGATTCATGCCATCATGGCTATACAGGCACAATCAGAATAGCCGTTGCTTCTTCAGGTAAGGTAGTAACCTATGGAGATGTGACAGGTTACTCTACTATTCAACAAATTACCGATGTTAATGGAGATGGAATTAATGAAATTATTTTAGAGAGAAACTGGGCTGAACAGGGATATTCAGGCACTTATGCCAAGCTGGTAGAAATCAAACCAAAAGGTCTACTAACACTGAATGATTTTGAAAAGGTTTATGAAGATAATCTTAGCTCTATTAACCCCAATTTGTATAAAATAGCTTCCGTCATTTCAGTCAATCAAGGTTCACAAGGTCAAACCGTATTTACTCGAAAGAATTATATTGCCAGGTGCTTTGAAGTTGACTTTGAGGAAAGAGAGTGTTCCTCTTATGAATATATGTCGGAAGGAAAGTTTCTCGAATACGAGGATATTGAAAGGTTTATTTCTAATCCTGCCAAAGAGTCTAAACAAGACGCTGGAGTTTACCATGATTCGACCGACTACGCCCGATGACACGGCTGCGCTGATCGCCTTGGCCGACGCGATCGGGTTCGAGCCAAATGAGCTTGAGGTACTCAGAGAAATGCTCTCCGATGACCTCGGCGGCAACAGCGACAGCGATCGCTTCTGGCTCACTGACGACGACGGCGAACCTGTGGGAGTCGCATACTGTGCCCCCGAACGAATGACCAACGGAACATGGAATCTGCTCTTGATCGCTGTCCAACCTGATCGCCAGGGACAAGGACGCGGTACGGCATTGCTACGCTATGTTGAGCAAACCTTGATGGCGCGGGGGGCACGCCTGCTGCTGGTGGAAACGTCGGGGCTACCGAGTTTCGAGCGGACGCGGGCATTCTACCGCAAGTGTGGTTACGATGAGGAAGCCCGAATCCGCGACTTCTACAAAGCGGGCGATGACAAGATCGTTTACCGCAAGGCACTGGTTGCTCAGGAGCAGTGATACCAAGTTGCGTTCATATGTAGTAGTTTCTTTCCCCCTTGTCCCCCTTGTCCCCCTTGT
>DNGI01000167.1:7473-13519 GCA_003486645.1 Cyanobacteria bacterium UBA11370
CCCCTTGTCCCCCTTGTCCCCCACTCCCTTTCGCAAAGTTACGACTGAGAACGCAACCTGGTATTAAGCGCCAGCTTTGACCAAAACTTTCTCATATTTTGGAATTAACGTAGTGTAAAGATCACTGAGTTGATGAGCCACACCATCCCAGCTAAACTTCTGTTCTACACGGGTTCTTGCCCCTTGACCAAGTTGATTTCGCCATTCTGGGTTAGATAGAATCCGGTCAATTGCAGTAGCAAACGCAACTTCATCTTTAGGCGGTGCCAGTAACCCGGTTTCTTCGGGCACAACAGTAAACTGTAAACCACCTACATCACTCGCAACCACTGGAGTTCCACACGCCATCGCTTCAATGGCAACTAAACCAAAGGGTTCGTAGTGGCTAGGAACAACGCAGACATCAGCGGCGGTATAGTAAACGGGTAAAAGTTCATCGCTAATCCGTCCAGGGAATATAGTAAAGTCGGTCATCCCCAGTTCAGCAACAATCCCTTCAATCCGTTCCCGTTCAATCCCATCACTCTGACCAGGACGAGAACCACCGCCAATAATTAATTTTAGATTAGCATTACCCCGCAATTCCGAACGACCCACAGCACGGACGAGGGTTTCAATGCCCTTGCGTTTATCAAAGCGTCCTATATAGAAGATAATTTTTTCTTCAGGGTCGAGTCCTAGTTGTTGCCGTGCTTCGAGGCGGTTAATTGCACCAAATCGACGAATATCCGTACCACAAGGAATAATATCGATATTGCCTTTTTGGGAAACGAGCGATCGCATATGCTCTTTTTCCTGGGGCGATGTGGCTACAATGCGTTCTGCGGTTTCTAGAACTGTTTTTTCTGTCTCCAAGCGCGTGGTTGCAATCATGGGAATTGTATCAACGGCTTGGTATTTTACGGCTCCTAGGGAATGATACGTGTGAACTTGGGGAATTCCCTGGCGCTTTTTCCACTGCATCCCTACCCAAGATGAGATCCAGTAGTTAGTATGTACAAGTGCGTATTTGATGCCTGCTTGGTGCTGAAACTTCAGGAGTTCTTCCACAAACTCGTCAGCATACCCAAAAATATTGTCTCGCGGCACAAATGCCTCTGGACCCGCTTTTAAACGAATGGTCCGACAGCGCGGACCATGTTCAACAATTGCAGAATCTTCAGCACTGGCTTTTCGGGTAAACATATCAACGTGCCATCCCAGATTAGCCAAGGCTTCACCCACATGGCGCACGTAAACATTCTGCCCCCCAGCCTCTTCTTTGCCGATTTCGATAGCGGGGTCGCCGTGAACTGAAATCAAAGCAATGTGCTGTTTGCTTGTACTGTTCATTGTATTTTGTCTAGTCCTCGATTTCGACGTTGGTTAGGGCTAGCCTTCCTTTGGTTGTTACCCTGCTGACCCGCCAGTTTTAATCGTGTTCTTATTAAAAAAAATCTTAAGAACTGAGGGGTGCTGAATAACTTAACCGATAGAATGTGCTATGGTTTGCCCTCTCCTAACTTTTGGCATCTAAACGGTAGAATGCCCCTGATAGTCCTTTTAAGCAGCAATACCTCTACCAGTGGTCTGGTCAAGAATTAATCTTTGGGCATTGCTGGAAATAGAGAGATTTTGCTCTCTATAAATTGAAGTATATCGTTACAATCCAAAAGTTGCAATATGTAACGCAATTTATAGTTAAGTTAAGACCTAGGGTAGAGAGCCAATGGAGGTATGAAGAATGAGTGAGGGAATCTATAGCGAGGGGAAATGAGTTGTGAAACCCTACCCCCCTTGTCCCCCTTGTCCCCCTTGTCCCCCTTGTCCCCCTTGTCCCCCTTGTTTCACGAATCAAATCCACCCGCTATAGAATTTAATAGTGGCAGTAATTTCTCAACCTGTGGTATGATGATTAACTGTGACTTTGGAGAGGTGGCTGAGTGGTCGAAAGCGGCAGATTGCTAATCTGTTGATAGGTACGTAAGTCCTATCCGAGGGTTCGAATCCCTCCCTCTCCGTTCCCTAAACCCTTCGCCAGTTTTGGCTTGATACTAAGTTGCTCCTTAAGGGCAGCTTATTTTGGTTGTTGGTTGTTGGTTGTTGGTTGTTGGTTGTTGGTTGTTTGTTGTTTGTTGTTGTTGGTTATCTACTCTACTCGCCATTTCCCTATCTCCCCATCTCCCCATCTCCCCCTCTCCCCCTCTTCCTTAAACTTCCTGTCATGGAGTAATACATTAACTAGGATTGGCATAGGGGGATGACTATCGAGGTTGAGAAGCGATCGCAATGCCAAAGACCAAAATTTTGCAAGAAGGGCAGTCCTATACGTTTCGTTCTTATTTTGAAATGCCCTACGAAGCCGATCAAATTCTGGCAGAGTTTGGCTACACCTTGGTCAGATCGCGTTTAGTTCTGCCGAAGAGTGAGCAACGGTTAGAGCAATTGCCCGAACTGAAGCAACGTCTAGAGGATACCTTATTATTAATCGGTTTAAGTAGCGAAGCAGCAAGGCGGGAAGCCTTAGTATTTCCAGTTTTACTGGAAGTTGCTCGATTTTGCCAGTGTCAGATTCGCATTGAGTATCCCCTAAGTGTCAATAATTGGCTCAAAGGCAATCTAGACTATTTCCTGCGTCGAGAACATAGTTTGCTGGTGGTTGAGGCTAAAAACGATGACCTTTCCAGGGGATTTACTCAATTGGCAGTGGAACTGATCGCCTTGGCACAGGCAGAAGAACAGGAGGTTTTATATGGCGCTGTAACAATTGGTAATGCTTGGAATTTTGGGACGTTGGATGCGAAGCAATGCAAGATTACGCAAGACATCACGCTTTACCGAGTGCCAGATGATCTCGAACAACTGACTCAAATCCTCGTCGGGATTATTGATCAGTAAGCTTGTAATCGTATTATGTTCGCTTGAATAAGCGTGACATCTCCTACACCAACCTGAGTACAGGTATGGTGTAGGCTAGGCTAACGCCTCGCTTCGCTAACACAACCAATCCGGCTATTGCTTAGGAGGCGTTGTGCTTTAAGAACCGGATGCCCCTCGGCTCTATTTTTTACGTTAATTGCTGCGTTATGGTCACGACCCTTGCTGCACCCACAGTGAGGGCAGTCGTGCCAGCGGATATGCAGCTTTTTGGGTACTTTCTCGCCACAATTGGAGCAATCTTGTGAGGTATGGTCAGCGCTGACTGGAATTACCAACTTCCCAGCATTTTCGGCTTTGTTTGCTAGTATCGACTGTTGCTTGACCACCCAGCGTCCAACACAGATTTAGCCAATCTGGTACGCGCCAGCCCTTTGACGTTCAACTCTTCATGAGCCACTACGTCATATTTCGACAGCAGATAATTAGCTGTTTTGAAGTGAAAATCTTTTCGTTTGTCGGCAAGTTTTTTGTGTTTTTTCCCCAGTTGCTTAATAGCTTTTTGTCTACGGTTACTCCCTTTTTTACGCCGCGATACCCGCTTTTGAATGACCCTCAAACGTTTTTGAGATGAGCGGTAGTGTTGAGGAATTGCAACTGTTTCACCTTCAGATGTTGTCAAAAAGTCCTTTAATCTGACATCAATTCCAGTAATTGATTCTGGAGCGAAATCTGGCTTAATTTCAGGAACTGTTTTGTCCTCTAGGGCAAGAGTTAGATAATAACCGTCGGCTTTCTTAGTGACTGATGCCGTTTTGATTTTGAAGCCGTTAGGAATAGGGCGATGCCAGACAACCTTGACCTTGCCAAGCATTGGTAAATTAATCAGATTCCCTTGCCAACAACCCTCTTTCATCTGGGGATAAGTGAAAGTGCGATAGCGGTGACGAGCCTTAAATCTCGGTTTACCGCTACGTTTCCCATTGCTATCACCCTTCAAGAAACGGTCAAATGTTACCTTGACTCGCTTGACCACATCCTGTAGTACTTGAGAGTATATTTCTCCGTACCAAGGATGGGTTTTCTTAAGTTGAGGTAGCGTTTTCTTCTGTGAGTAATAGTCAGGGTTGTCCCTTAGTTCAGGCAAATGGCAGACCAATGGACAGGAGTTGAGCGGAGAACGGTTCTGCTCAAACCAGTTGAATCTATCAGCCAACAAGTAATTGTACTGAGCGCAAAGCATTGACAGCCATCGCTCAATTTCTGCTGCTTGCTTTTTTGTTGGTCGTAGTTTGTACTGGTAGGCTGTTCTCACACTTCTGTCTACTTAGTATTAGTGTTTTAGTATACACGAAGATTGCGCTCAGAATTTGAAAGTCGAGTTGCTCAGTTTTACTACAAGGATGTTTTGTGGAACGGCTCTTACTTTATTGCTTCTTGTGGAGGCGTAACGGTTTCATCATTAAAGAAGTACATCGAAAATCAAAACTCACCCGATTAATTTATTGGTCAACTCCGTACCTACGTTGACCTGCCTATCCATCCCACACCATAGCGGTACTCCGCTTGGTGTGGGGCTTCCGGCGAAGAAAGCTAAAAAAGAATGAGGGAGAGGGGGAGAGAGGGAGAGGAGGAAAAATCTGATTAGAGGTGATTAGCCAGATTTGTGTTAAAGTTGAAAACTCTTAAAATTCTGATTTAATCGAATCTGATTTGTCTAGAGCTAGCAGAGGAGTGTAACAACGAGATGAGTAATTTAGCATCGGGTCATAAGATTAGACCGAGTGTAGCGATCGCTTTAGCCATCACTACCTTTACAACCAGTATTTTGACGACTGCTTGTGAAAATCCTAATCCTCCTAGTTCAGGAGAAAATAACCCTACAACGGAGGGTTCTAGTTCTTCTGGCAGCGGTGGAAGTGATGGGCTAAAAATTGGTACGCTAACGCCGTCAACAGGGGATCTCTCTTCCATTGGACAAGCATTCCCAGATGCAGTACGTTTGGCGGTTGATCAAGTTAACGCTTGTGGCGGTGTCAATGGCAAACCCGTCTCCTTAGTGGTGGAAGATGACCAAACCGATCCGAATGCTGGCGCAGCAGGGATGACGAAACTAGCAGAAGTCGATAAGGTTGCTGGGGTTGTGGGTTCGTTTGCGAGTAGCGTTTCCACGGCGGCGCTACCCATTGCTGTTCGGAATAACGTTATGATGATTTCTCCCGGTAGCACAAGTCCGGTATTTACGCAACAGGCAAAAGAATTTAATGGGTATTGGGCACGGACTGCACCGCCAGATACTTATCAGGCAAGGGCGTTGGCAAAACTTGCGACGGAAAAAGGCTTTAAGAAAGTTTCGACTGTAGTAATTAATAATGACTATGGCGTTGGGTTTGAGAAAGAATTTACCGCCGCATTTGAGAAATTGGGAGGAACCGTAATTAATAAAGATAAGCCCACTCGCTACGATCCAAAAGCGACAACATTTGATAGTGAAGCTGCCTCTGCGTTTGGCGGTAAACCGGAAGCGGTAGCGGCTGTTTTGTATGCGGAAACAGGTTCTTTGTTGCTTAAAGCGGCTTATCAACAAGGGTTAGCGGAAGGGGTAACGGTAATGCTAACTGATGGGGTTTATTCATCAGATTTTCCGGGACAAGTGGGTAAAACGGGTGATGGGAAATATTTGTTAGGTGGCGCAATTGGGACGGTTCCAGGGGCAAATGGTAAGGGGTTAGAAGCATTTACTAAACTTTGGAAAGAGAAAACGAACAAAGAAGTAACGGCTTATGTTCCTCACAGTTATGATGCTGCGGCATTATTAATGTTGGCAGCAGAGGCAGCCAAAGCGAATACTGGGGAAGGAATTAAAAGTAAAATTCGTGAGGTTTCTGCTGGAGGTACGGAAGTTACCGATCTTTGCCAAGCGATGGAGATGGTACGCAAAGGTGAGGATATTAATTATCAAGGGGCTAGTGGGAATGTTGATATTGATGAAAATGGGGATGTGATTGGGGATTATGATACGTGGAAAGTGGAAACTGATGGCAAATTGGATGTGACGGGGAAAGTTAGTCCGGAGGTGTGAGTTTGTTATTTGTTGGTTGTTGTTTGTTGTTTGTTGGTTGTTGTTTGTCAGAGTATAAAGCTGAAATGGTATGAGATGTTAGGAGACTAGACCTCTTGCAAAAGTCGA
>DNGI01000447.1 GCA_003486645.1 Cyanobacteria bacterium UBA11370
CCCCATCTCCCCATCTCCCTCTCAATGGCGAAGATTTTAGGTTAACTTAGGGAATGATTCCCCACGATCCTAGTTAGGGTTGTTGGGCTATTCATGTTCTCCAGGCAAGCATCTGCTGCCGCAAGTGCCCTATTCGTCACAGGAAGTTTTGAGGATGACGCAACGCAAGCGCGCACTAATCACTGGTATTACAGGTCAAGATGGTTCTTATTTGAGTGAGTTGTTATTGGAAAAAGGCTATGACGTTCACGGGATTATCCGGCGAACTTCAACCTTTAACACGGATCGCATTGATCACATTTACGAAGATCCTCATAATGAGACAGCACGGTTATTCCTGCATTATGGCGACTTGACGGATGGGGTAACGTTGCGTCGCATTTTAGAGGAAGTCAAGCCAACGGAAATTTACAACCTAGGCGCTCAATCTCATGTTAGGGTCAGTTTTGACTCTCCCGAATATACCGTTGATTCGGTGGGGATGGGTACGCTGCGCCTGTTGGAGGCAATTCGTGACTATTGCCAGCGTACTGGTATTGATGTGCGATTCTATCAGGCGGGTTCTTCGGAGATGTTTGGTAAGGTTCAGGATATCCCTCAGAAGGAAACAACGCCGTTTTATCCCCGTAGTCCCTATGCTTGTGCTAAGGTTTATGCTCACTGGCAGACGGTGAATTATCGTGAGTCCTACGGGATGTTCGCTTGTAATGGCATTCTGTTTAATCACGAATCACCACGTCGGGGGGAAACGTTTGTCACCCGCAAGATTACGCGTGCGATCGCCCGAATTGTGGCAGGACACCAGAAGAAACTCTACCTCGGTAATCTGGATTCTAAACGGGACTGGGGTTATGCTAAAGACTATGTTAAGGCAATGTGGCTAATGCTCCAGCAAGACGAAGCGGATGATTATGTCGTTGCCACAGGTGAAACCCACGAAATTCGGGAGTTTCTGGATATTTCTTTTAATTGTGTCAATCTCAATTGGCAGGATTATGTCGAGTTTGATGAACGCTATCTCCGTCCTGCTGAAGTCGATTTACTCATTGGCGATCCCACAAAAGCAAACCAAAAGCTGGGTTGGAAGCCGTCTGTAACCTTTGAAGAGTTAGTTGCTTTAATGGTAGAAGCAGACTTGCGAGCTTTGGAGCTGTCTTCATCGAATGGTAATGGACCAGCCCTATTTGAAAAGGAGAAAGATAGTGCCTACAATCGTCAAATGTTAGTTGGCCCGATTGTTGATTGAGCTGACGAGTCTTAGTATCTTGTTTGTAGGGACATGATTGATCGTGTCCCTTAAGAATTCAGAAGTTATATCAGGAAAATTCTTATGGAACAAGAATCAAAAATTTACGTAGCCGGTCATCGGGGTTTAGTCGGCAGCGCGATTGTGAGAACCTTACGGGAAAATGGTTATCACAATCTTATCTTGAAAACGAGTCAAGAACTGAACTTAACCAGGCAAACCGATGTTGAAACCTTTTTTGCCACCGAACGTCCTGACTATGTTTTTCTGGCAGCAGCTAAAGTGGGTGGAATTAACGCGAATAATACCTACCGCGCTGAGTTCCTTTACGATAATTTAATGATTGAAGCGAATATTATTCATAGCGCTTATTTGTACAATGTTAAAAAGCTGCTTTTTCTCGGTTCTTCCTGCATCTATCCTAAATTTTGTCCCCAACCGATGAAAGAAGAGTATCTTCTAACCGACTTTCTTGAACCGACGAATGAACCCTATGCGATCGCTAAAATAACCGGAATCAAACTCTGTGAAAATTATTGCCGTCAGTATGGGGTAAATTTCATTTCGGCTATGCCAACTAACCTTTATGGTCCTTATGATAACTTTGATTTGGTGAACTCTCATGTCCTTCCTGCCTTGATCCGAAAAACCCATGAAGCTAAAATTTCTAACGCTAAACAAGTGGAAATTTGGGGAACGGGTTCTGCTTTAAGAGAGTTTTTATATGTAGAAGACTTAGCTAAAGCGTTACTCTTCCTGATGAATCATTATAATGATATCCAATTCGTTAATGTTGGTACGGGAGAAGAGATTTCGATCAAAGACCTTGCTTTGTTAATTAAGGATGTTGTCGGGTATGAAGGTGAGTTAGCCTTCGATCCATCTAAACCTGATGGTACACCGCGTAAACTGTTAGATACCTCTAAAATCAATGCCGCAGGTTGGAAAGCAGAACTATCTTTAAGGCAGGGTCTTGAAGTAACTTATAACTGGTTTTTAGAAAATTATAGCGAAGTCAGAGGTAAATAAAACTCACCATTCAGGAGTCAGTATTTAGGAGTTGATTCACAGCATCTAATAATCTCTGGCGGGTATAAGGTTTTGTCAAATACGTGTTAGCCCCTTTGCTCATCCCTAGTTCAATATCGGCTTGATCTGACTTGGATGACAAAAATATAAAAGGTGTTTGTCTGCCAAAACGCCGTAGCTGTGATAAAACTGTATATCCATCAAACCCAGGTATCGTAATATCGCAAATTATTAATACCGGGTTTAAACACAAACTGAAATTAATGCCGCTAGAGCCATTATCAACTAGCATTAACTCATAGCCGTTTGATTCGTTATATCCTTCTTCAGAGAGGATTTCGTGCAGATTTTCTCGGATATTTGGATCGTCTTCTATTATGAGAATTTTTCGCATTTTGCCATCCGACTCTCACAGGAAATAAGTCTTCTTTAGCGTAGTTATTTTATTCCTCGTTCACCAACAGTAAAAACCCGGACAAATCGGCACATTGGTGTAATTAAACCCTAATATAGGAAAATCTCCATTCCCTATTCTAATTTTAAGATAACCACCGCTTTGCCGATGAAACGTGCTATCCCAGTTCTAATCGTCGTTTTCCCCCTACTGGTGCTTGGCTTTACCACCGATACGACTTTAGCCAATTCAGACACGTGTGAGCAGATTCGTCAAGTGCGCCGTCTGGCAATTCGAGAAAACTTAGACGATGACAATCTTGCTACCCTAGAATATCAGTACTGTGCAACCGCCCAGCCTCCCAGTTCCATCACACAGCCATCCCCTACAGCCACTCAAGATTGTGTTGATCTAACGGTGATGACTCGGCTAGCCCGGATCGCAGAGGGTAATAGTAATCTGGTTAGTTTAGTGGAGAGTCAACAACTACTAGCTTGTGGATTTTCTGAACAATGGGGACGATCCTCATTCAACTATCCCAATGGACAAACCGCCAAATTCGGCTCAATTTGGAACTACCCTAATGGACAAACGGCAAAATTCGGCTCAAACTGGAACTATCCGAACGGGAAAACCGCCCAATTTGGCTCAACGTGGAACTACCCCAACGGACAAACGGCAAAATTCGGCTCAATTTGGAACTATCCCAATGGTACATCCACTAGCTTTGAAAGTTTGCTCTCTTGGGCTTGCAGTATTCTAGGACGAGAAGGCTGTGCAACAAGGCTGTTAGAGGTGCGAAATACGAATGATTTTTGGAGTGAATTGGCTATGGTTGAGTTATCATGGAATGCTTATACCATGATAACTCAACCCACATTCCGCAGATAAGAAAGCAGATTTAAGAATTAGAAAATGGAAGAAAATCAAGCCTGTCATTTTGCTGTTTTGGGAATTGCAGACAATAAAGCACGGAGGGCATTATTTACGGCTTCCGATGTCTTGAAAACCTCAGCAATGTCGGGAGCGAGGGTGACAATCACGGGAGATTTACCTGTTTGAGTGGCAAAACGGTTAGGGCGAGCTTTAGATCAGGTAGAGATTTAAGCGGTGTTTTGAGCAAAACCCAATCGAGATAGAGGAGAAGAATCTGCATTTTCAGATAATTGCTTAAGCGCTTGGTGTTGTGATCGCTTAGTACCCACGCCCATAATTTCTCTACCAGCAGTAACAGAACGATTTCAGCAGATTTCTGTAGAGCCAGAATTACTAGATTTTCAACCATTTCCATGACCTCACTGTAGATTTACCCTTCTAAAGTCACTGAAATGCCGTAATAGCAAGGCTTTTCGATTGTGTGAGTTATGTACGCGCTATGGGTTATTTTTGTTTTATGTAGCTACAATTGAACGAAAGATGATGATGAGGCTATGGTTGAGCGATCGCTTCGGGCTTCTCCACAAGGCATAAAATCAGCAGAAACAGCATTAATTGGCTTTCGTCTGACTCAGCAGCAATTGGCAGATGCGTTAGAAGTTACTCGCCAACCAATCAGTAAGTTTTTTAACGGTAAGCCTGTGGCGTGTGAGCTGTTTGTCCGGATATGTGAGAAATTGAAACTGGATTGGCAGGCGATCGCACACAAAGATGATGAACTTGAGGGAAAGCAAAACCACAACGAAGGTTCTGATATTGATGCTTTAGTCCAAGAAATCCGCGAGAAGGTCAAGCCCAACATCCGAGAATGGTGTGGGACAATGCGGGTGTTAGATATGAGCCAGCCAATTGAGTTGACCGGAGAGCGGGGTATCTATACTAACGTCAATATTCTGGAGAAAATCACGGGACGCAGGCGACTTGATATTCCTGAACTGCTGCACAACTGTGATTCGGAGGACTTTGAGCGGTTTGGACTCAATCGGGTAACTGAGGAACGAGTACCGGGGCTAACCGCTGTGCAGCGCTACAGCAAACTGATGGTGTTGGGGAAACCCGGAGCGGGGAAAACCACTTTTTTGAAGTATCTGGCGATGCAGTGCATTGAGGGACAGTTTCAAGCAAATCAAGTTCCCTTTTTTATTACCCTCAAGGATTTTGCAGAAAAATCTAAACAGCCGGATTTACCAGAATATATTGCTCAACAATTTTCTAGTTGCGGGGTGATGGACGGCAGCATTAAAGCAGAGCAACTACTGAGGCATGGTCGAGGATTGCTGCTACTCGATGGCTTAGATGAAGTGCGGGAGGAAGATACGAAACGAGTCTTAACGCAAATTCGGGATCTTGCTGACCAGTTTCACAGCAATCAGTTTGTCATTACCTGTCGGATTGCCGCCAAAGACTATACGTTTGAACGGTTTACTGAAGTGGAAGTGGCGGATTTTGATCCAGAACAGATCGCCATTTTTGTCCAAAACTGGTTCCGGTTAAGTGACCCAGTGAAAGCCGAGCGATTCAGCCAAAAACTAAAAGAGAACAAGCCGATTCAAGAACTGGCAACTAATCCCCTGCTGCTAACTCTGCTGTGTCTGGTGTTTGGAGAAAACGCAGATTTTCCAGCTAATCGTTCCGAGCTTTACAAGGAAGGGTTGGATGTGTTGCTGAAAAAATGGGATGCTAAACGCAACATTGAACGAGATCAGGTTTATAAAAATTTGTCTGTGCAGCGTAAGGAAGATTTGCTGAGCCAAATTGCCCTGACTACCTTTGAGCAGAAGGACTACTTGTTTAAGCAAAAAACTGTTGAGGCATACATCGCTGATTTCATCCGTAACTTACGCGATGCTGATCCAGATCCAGAAGTCTTGCAACTAGATAGCGAAGCTGTTTTGAAGTCGATTGAAGCCCAGCATGGGTTACTGGTGGAACGAGCAAAAGGGATTTATTCGTTTTCTCACCTGACGTTTCAGGAGTATTTTGCTGCTAGGGAAATTAAGGAAAGGTCTGCTCTGAAAAGTTTGGTGGAACACATCACTGAGAAACGCTGGCGGGAGGTTTTTTTGCTCACAGCAAGCATGATGCGAAAAGCTGATAATCTATTACGGTTGATGAAGCAGAAAATAGATAGACTAATTGCTACAGATGAGAAACTACAGCAACTTCTGGAGTGGCTTAGTCAGAAGACACGTTCTCTTGGAGTTTCCTATAAGTCCGTAGCCCTGAGAGCTTTTTATTTTGTTCGTGCTAGCGATCTCACTCTTGCTCGTACTCTTGATCCAACAATCTACCCCGACATCGAGTATGTTCGTAAACTTACCGATGACCTTGCTGAAGCCCTTGATCGTGCCCTCAAGTGGGACACATATGCTACTTATCAAACTCTTGCTCACGAATTGGAACAAGCTGTTGCTCGTGATCTTGCTCTTGATCGTGCCCTTAACTTAGCTCTTGACCAAAAAGTTGGCTACCTTGATTGGGCTTTAGCCACAGTTGGCGATGCGGAGCTAGAGTTCAGGCTTCAAAAACTTAAAGATCAGTTACCAGATTTGACCAAAAAAGAAAGCCTTGAGAGTTGGTGGCAGATAAACGGTCAAACATGGACTAAACAACTAAGAGCAGCAATGATACACTATCGCAATATTGGGCATGAATGGCACTTCAGCGATGCACAAAAACAACTATTGCAGCAGTACTACGATGCCAATAAGCTACTAGTAGATTGCCTGAATAGTGATTGTTATGTAAGTCGAGAAGTCAGGCAGGAAATTGAGGATACATTGTTGTTGCCTATGTCTGAAATTGAGAAGCGGCTGCAAGGTAGGCTGGGTTAGCTCTCTTCGTGACGTACCAAACCTCAGTTCGTCTTATTCATCTGATGGTTTTTCTCTGACACGCTCTTCCCAGTATCCTGGCTCACGACTACAGTGCATCACTGCCACAATTAAAATGTAATCTTCCTCAATGGTGTATAAAATCCCATAAGGAAATTTCCGTGTCAGACATCGACGAATATCTTCATCAACAACAGCCCAACGAGTCGGTGATTCAACTATTCGGAAAATTGCATCCTCAACCGTATTGATAAATGCCTGTGCCAATTCAACCCGACGCTGTGCGTAAAACTCAACTGCTTCGCCATATTCAGTCAATGCTGCTGGGTGAAAAACATATTTCATGGCTCCAGAAGTTGTCTCACTCTAGCTAACCCCTCCTCTCCAGGAATAGGTTGAACTATACCACTTCTAATTTCATTTCTACGCTTCTTAGCTTCACTTACCCAAAGCGCTTGCAATTTCTCGTCTACATCAAACTCAAGACTTTCAATCAGCTTTTCTGCCAGCCATGCTCTCCATGCACTGGGCAATGATAAAGCTTCTTTCATGACTTGCTCTACAGAAACCATAATTTCCTACAGGTATAGAGGCTATCCAGAGTGTAGCAAGAGAACCACTTTCATCGCCTACCCTCTTTCCACTCTTCCCCACCTGATAGCTGAACTAAATTCTCATCAATGATTGCTAGTAACGTCTTTGCTGAATGTTCATACGTTAAATCGAGCAATTTCTGAGCCGTTATCATTATCTCTGTTCTATCCACCAATTCTGAGAGTTGAAAGGAATTATATGCACCATCCCTAACTTCCACACTTGCCGGACGAATTGCCGCCTCGATCGTCTCTTCACAGATAGGCGCTGATAGGCTCAATATAGCATTGAGAATGTTCCCTTCTACCTTTTGGCCTTTGCCTTTCTTCAGTCACTACCTATTCATCATTTCCAACAACGTTACCTCCCAAACTAAGCGCGGTTGTGCATAACTAAGAAGGTATTTTCGGGCTTGCTCTAACTTCTCGATAATGCCCATTTGTTGTAAATTTTGCCAATAACTATGCTGCAAATAATCAATTAACCATAACTGAGATTCAGGTTCCAAAGTTTTGTCAATTTCTTTGGCTAATTCCAATGCCATTCGGCAGGAACGAGGTAACTGATTGAGTTTAGCCAATAACTCTGGAGGAATCCCCTGGAGTTGTTCAAACGCGGCGATCGCTAACCCTGGACTCCCTTGGGCGATCGCTAATACCGACGGTTCCTGAAGAATTGCCCCATAACCCGTCCGTTCCAGCACTACTGCCATATCCATTTGCGCTAATCGATAAAACGGAATTTTCTGACACCGAGAAACCAACGTCGGTAATAACGATTCAGTACTCGGTGCGATTAAAATTAACGTTGCCCGTCCCGGTTCTTCCAGTGTTTTCAGTAAACCATTTGCCGCCGCTTCTGCCATTGTTTCTGCCCGATCCAACACAACAATTTGACGCGATGCTTCTAATGGAGAACGACCTAAAAAGTGACTAATTTCTCGAATTTGTTCCAACCGAATTTGAGGCGGTGCTTTACGCTTAACCCCTTTTTCTGCGGCTTCTTTTGCAGATAAATATACCCCATTGTGCAAATAAGTCGGTTCCACCCAAAGCACATCCGGATGATTCCCCTGCTGCAAACGTCGTTTTACCGATACTTGCTTCTCGACTGAAATATCCCGACAAAACAACAGTTCAATAAACCCCCGCGCCGCCAAACTCCGTCCCACCCCCGGAGAACCCGCAAACAGATAAGCTGGAGCAATACGATTAGCCGCAATTGCCCCCTGTAATAGCGCGATCGCTTGGTTTTGTCCTACGATAGTCGCAAAAGTCATACCATTTTGGATGCAAGGATTTTGGATTGGGGAGAGGGGGGAGAGGGAGAGAGGGGGAGAGGGAGAGGGAGAATAATATTAATAAAGTCCTACCTTGAAATACAACCCAACACCATTAACCCATCCGTTACATCCGCTACAACATCCGTTGCCAAAGATGCTGACGCAAAACCTCCTGAATTTCCAACTGCACCCCTTCCTCATTCTGACTCCCATCAATCCTGACAATCCGTTCAGGATACAACGCCGCCAATTCCCTAAAACCCTGCTGCACTCGTTGATGAAACGCTAACTCCGCTTCCTCCATCCGATCAGCAATTCCGCGTTCTCGTGCCCGTTTTAAGCCAATTTCCACATCCACATCTAGCCAGAGAGTGAGATCACTTTCTAATCCACCCGTAGCAATGTGATTAATCTGTTCAATCAACCTTAAATCAATTCCCCGTCCGTAACCTTGGTAAGCCACTGTAGAATCCGTATAGCGATCGCATAAAATTATCGCGCCCTTCGCTAACTGAGGCTTCAGAAATTCTTCAATATGTTGTGCCCGGTCAGCCGCATATAGTAGAAGTTCAGCTCGGTCTTGAATGATTAAAGATTGTCCAGCTAGTAAAATTTGCCGGAGTTCTAAACCTAATGACGTTCCTCCGGGTTCTTTCGTGACTACAACAGGAGTTTCATCCCCCTGATTGCCCCAACATTCAACCAAACCCCTGGATCGTAACCAATCCTGCGATCGCTTGAGTTGCGTCGTTTTTCCACACCCTTCAACCCCCTCAAATACAATTAGGAACCCTTGCATTGATAGCATTTCTCATAGTCACGAGGTACAAATTTCTCGGTTTTAGGGACTAAGGGGTGATAAGCTGATGTGTGTTTCAATTGCACAGCTTGGCGATGAAGAAAAAACTCTCTTTCCTTGGAGCCCTCTGCCTTACTTCCTCCATAATGCAACTTAAATGCCGATTAGCTTAGTACTTTCTTTCCCCCTTGTCCCCCTTGTCCTCCAAGTCTTTCCTATCTACTATCTTTGACTG
>DNGI01000279.1:0-4485 GCA_003486645.1 Cyanobacteria bacterium UBA11370
TCTACTATCTTTGACTGCAACTGGGTATTAGAAAACAACATCCTAATAGGTATGAAATATGGAAAAGTACATTCCGTTGCTGGCACGAATATTTTTGTCCGCTATTTTTATCAAGTCTGGAATAGAGAAGATTTTAGATCCAGCTAATACTCAAGACTATATGACCGCTAAAGGAATTCCTCTGGCAGGGGTGTTACTAATTCCCACAATTATTGTATTAGTGGGAGGAGGATTATCTGTTTTGCTCGGCTACAAAGCTCGTTGGGGAGCGCTATTACTGATTGGATTTTTAATTCCTGCAACCTTAATTTTTCATACGGATTTCCCCAATCAAGAGGTTAACTTTATGAAAAATATAGGGCTAATGGGGGGCTTATTGATGGTGGTAGCATTTGGTGCTGGGGAACTCAGTTTAGATCGTCGGAATTCTTCGTCAGTGAATCATTAAGCTGTTGTGCATTTCAACTGTATATCAACATTTTTGCAAAGGGGACAGGGAACAGAGGCATACCATTTTTGAGGCAAGGATTTTGGGTTTTGGATTGGGGAAAACGCAATATCTCACCATTTCAGTCACTCATGTGCTGCATTTCTTTTTTAAATTGGTATCACTATCTTTCCCTCTTCCCCTCCTGGATCTACCGCCGTCTACGTCCAACCGAGGGTCTACTCCCAAAACCGCTGGAACGTCCCGATCCGCTACCAAAGCTACTGGAACGATTTCTTTGGGTTGAATTTGATTTACCAGACTGGCGCAGATTACTGGAACCAACACCTGATCCTGTAGATCGATTGCTGTTTTGTGGAGTTCTACGAACAGCGGTTGATGGATTAGAGGAAGGCGATCGCCTAATACTACCTGTACTTCGGAAAACTTGACGGTTTCTAACCACTGGTGGTGGTGAATTATAGCGAGTTTGATAGCGATCTATCGCCTGGTTATAAGTACTACCATATCCGCCATAACCCATCAGCACTCCACCAGGTTGATAGACTGGGGGTACATAGTAAGTCGGTCTAAATAACAAGCTACCCAACGCTTGACCCGCTAATGCGCCAGCAAAAGGTGTCCAGAAGCTGGATTCTTGGCGTACTATTACGGTTTCCGTTTGACCTGTTTGAGGATTCGTTTGAGTTTCAGCAACGTTGTGGACGTATTCAATTTTGAAGTCCTCGGTCACGTGCATATCGGCTTGACCATTATTAATATTGAGATAGGTTTTTTCACCTGCGGCAATTTCGGCATCCGTCAGACGTGCTAACCGCAAATCTGTCCCCCGAAAAACTGGAGGAGTACCCGGTGGGGTATTGAGTAACATAACCGTATATTCCCCAGTCCCATCATCATAAGTGGCTTGTTGAACGGGGTATTTCCCATTAGTTAACTGAGTGGTTGTCGAGGTTGTATTGATCGTTGGATTTTGAGATTGGTTTGGCGAAGGAGAACTACAGGCTAATGTAGTCCAACATAATGCCAAAGTCATGAAAAAGATTGTAAATTGACGACGCATAATCCTAGAAAATTGTTAGAAAAATTCCTGAACATTATATTAGACTAGCCTTGAAAATGGGGAGTAAGGAAAATAAATCTTTATCGCTCGGTTCATGAACGCTAGTTCATAAGTGTCTCTTACCAAAGGAAAGATCTACTCCTCTCTCTTCCCCCTTCACCGTTTTCTATTTCTCCTTTCCCCTTCTTTTCAATCCTAATATCTCCACTTTAGCAAATCTAAACTTATCTTAGAGGGGAATCAGTTCGGGAAAATTGAGTAACAGTTGATCGTTAGTTAGTTCATCCCCTAACTGTGCTGGAGAAAACTGGATCTGAATGGCTCGTAATCTTTCTTGATAGTGGAGATTAATCAACGCTTTTAGACCCCTTTCTAAGGCATCTAGATGGGCGAGATCTGTCTCTAAATCCGGAACCTCGCCTTCACAAGCGACAGCAAGCATTACAATTAAGTTACGAGTAACGGGCAAGGTTAAGAGTTCATTATCTCTAGGCAAGGGTGCGCTAAAATCCGGTTCACTGAGGTATCGTTGAGCCGAGTCTGTAAACAATTCCGTAACATAATCTCCCGCTTCACCCTCATTCCAGAATACATCGCCTTCATTGGCAGCCGATTGCCAATAAGTTTGGTATTGTAAGAGACTCTGGCAAATTTCTACCAGCCCTTCTCCTAAAACCTCAAGTTCTCCATCCGTTTCAACAGCGTCTCGCGCTACACGGTTTAAAAGACCCAATAGAGGTGCTACTTCATCACCGGCTAAATGGACAAACAATCGACAGACCATAAATCGAGTTTTGCCACTGAATTTATTCAAGCGATCGCGCCATGAACTCATGAGTTATCCTGTTACTCGTTTCCTAGGCTAACTATATCAGAATAGTCTTAGTTTTGGAATCTTTCCTTGGGGATAGTAATGGAGGAATAAAATTATCCTAAAGGAACATTAGGATAAGTTGAGAATTATTCCCCGTTTCCCTAATTTAATACCTTCAAATACTGTCGAATTAAACCAATCGTTACAGCAGGTAATTCTAACTGGGGAGTCAGTCCCACATCATCTAAAGTTTGAAAGACTCGAATCGCTTCCGGATTAAGGTCAGCAAGCCGCTTCCCAATTTCTGGACTTGTAAATTCAGATTTTTGTCCCCAGATAATTGCGGTAGGAGTCGTCAGTTTAGTAATATAAAGAGATAAATCAAAACATAAATCTCCCCGCACAAACGAAAGTGCCGCATACTCCGCATTGGGCTGTTGAGCGGAGGCTAAATAAGCGTCTACAATTTCCTCATAAATTCGGTTAGGATGGGCAAATTGTCGAGTTTCTAAAAAACTCCGAATTCCTCCACTAGTCGCAATTCCAGTACTGTAAAGAAGGCGATCTAGAATTGGCGTACTAACTAACTGAGCAAAAAAGCTACGCTTGTAATCTTGCCCAAAATCAGAGAGTCCAGATGGAGTGGTGAGAATCAGAGACTTGAAAAGATCGGGACGGGCGATCGCACATCGAATCGTAAACGCCGCCGTCAAAGAAGATGCTATTACTGGCGTGGCTTGAGTACAAGTCTGTTCAATAAACTCAATAATTGTACTAATGTAGTCATCAATTTGGTAATTTCGTTCTGGATGTTCCGAACGACCCCAACCGATTAAATCCGGTGCAAGAATTCGATAATCACTGGCAAAGGCGGGGTAAACTTTTGACCATTCATAAGCTGATGAACCCCCACCAAACCCATGTAAAAATACTAACGTAGGTCGTTCTTGAGGTTCACTGAACTCAGTTGCGTTCCAGGGTTGATCGTCGGCTGTATAGTAAACCATTCGTCCTAGTGAGGTCACTAGGGAGTGCTGTTTAAAACCATTTGGCTCAATCATGTCTCAACCTCATCACTATCGGGCTAATTACTGATTATGGTATCTAGAACTTTAGAAAAATCCCTTTTGTTTGCCTACCGGGGTGAAGAAGTTGAGTTTCTTTAAGAAACCGAACTTCTGGGTGTGAAATTTTATGGCAAGATAAAAATCTGACTGGAGGAACTCTAACAACTATTATCTCATCAAAGAATTTATCCAAGCTAGAACTTTAGAGCGTTTGGGTACAAACTAAAATTAGGAATCCGATAAAAAACTCCTGTAGTCTTAATGGAGAAGGGCGCATTGAGCAGGTGGCGAAGGTAGGATTGTGTCGTTCGGTGTGAAAAAGTGAGTCTTGACTCAACAAACCCATAATTTAAGGGAACGCCCACCTAGCAAGAGGTTAAGAGTCATCGAGTTTTAAGAAAGTACGTTTTTAATGTGTTATACCAATGCAATGCAGTCTACAGTTGAAGGAAGTTAGAGAGTATGGCTTTGTGGAACCGCAAGTGGTGGTGGCTTCTCCAAGCTGGAGTGTAGCTGAGTGTGACTCTAAGTTACTTGTGATCAGGCATTCTAGCGTCCGTCTTAACCTGGAAGACTTAAAATGTTTTGAGGTGGTGGAACATCAGTTTCGCCAATATGGCGTAACGTTTAAAAATGCGATCGCTCTACAGCCATCCAATCCAGCGTATCCACCCCGTTCTGGTACAACAGTACTCATGGCAGCCCCCAAAAGTGGTTGGCTGGAAGTGATCTTCTCACAAACCATTAGTCGGTTCTGCTGCTATGTCACGAGTTCTCAGCGCCTGATTCTGTCTGCCTATGACCCCCATAATCTGCTAATTAGTAAATTAACGAGTGAACCGAATCTTGCAGGTTCTGACTCACCGCTTCCCCCTAATGTTGAGTTGAGGTTGGACAAACCCAATATCTCTCGTATTACTTTTTATGCCTTTGATGGTCAACTGACCCTAACTGATTTAAGCTTTGGGTTTTAGGGGAGTGGGGAGTGGGGAGTGGGGAGTGGGGAGTGGGGAGTGGGGAGATGGGGAAAATTTCTGCTAGATCATCTTAAGTATTAACTCAAATTAAGTATTAACTCAAAACTCACCCACGG
>DNGI01000279.1:4749-5655 GCA_003486645.1 Cyanobacteria bacterium UBA11370
AAACTCAAAACTTAAAACTCAAAGGTGTCTGTATTCTATTAGCATAGAAAGCTGGATAGGTATTATTGATCGCAGGCTAGAAGGAAATCTTCGTGGTAAAGGTGTCGTATTCGTGGCAGCAACTTCTTCAATCGATTGATACCTTGTTGCTCTTCAACGTTAAAGGTAGAACGTTTAAGCGACGTTCTCTACGCCAACTTCGCCGATCAGGAGGCGGGTTTATCGGTGTTGTGGGTGTCGTTGCGACGTTCTTTTGGAATTGGAAGCTGCTGCTAGCGACAGTCGCTGGTGTGTTGGTCATGTTGCTGGTTTATTTGATCCAAGAATGGGACTGGCAACTTTACTGGTCGAGTCTGCGCCGCTTGTTTAGTGGTTCTAACCGCCAGTTAACCATTGCTGTGGGTAGCGGTGGGATCGCTACTCTCGGTACTTACATGATCGTGTCGATTTGGATTGACCCAAATAGTTCCTGGATTGCGGCAGGTGCAATTCTTCAAGGGTTTGGGACTCTAACAATTCTGAGTCTGTTGGTTTGGCAACTACTCAAACAACAAGGGAGTCCCAACGAAACAAAGCACGACCAGCTTTTAGGTAATCTGACAGATACAGACCCCCTCAAGCGCCTGCTAGCGGTACGACAGCTAACTCGCTGGGGAGTTGACCACCGCTTGTCCCCCTCTGGACGGCGGCAAATTACAGACTGTTTCTGCTTAATGTTGCATCAAGAACCCGAAGCGATCATCCGGGACGCTATTTTAGATGGTCTTCAGGTTCTAGATTATAACCCGGCGATTAATAAAAGCGCTCAACCCTTACAAATGCCGATCGCTCTACAGCAGTCTGAGACAAAAGTTCCCCGTTATTGATCGTGAAAGGATGAGGGAGGGGAGAGGGGGAGAGGGGGAG
>DNGI01000278.1 GCA_003486645.1 Cyanobacteria bacterium UBA11370
TACAAACTTTCGTCCGCCTGCGCGGACTAATACATCTAGCCTGCGGAGGCAGTCTTTGTTTGTGTAGCCGCGATTTCTAATCGCCTGGTATTTTTGCTTGCATTGGGATGCTCCCATACTCAATCGGCAACCAATAAAATAGGGATGATTCCTCACCATCCCTATCCCTCAATTTAATTAAATTGACCTGAATTACAACTGAGGCACGTATTGCTCCTTCTCAGGCACAAAAGTGTACTCAGCCACAATTTGACGAAACTCCTTACCGTCAATCGTTTCCTTCTCAATCAACAGATCCACCAAGCGATCAATCACCACCCGATTCTCCCGAATAATCTGCCGTGCATCATCGTGACAATGTTCAACAATCTGGCGCACTTGTTCATCAATTCGAGCTGCTACTTTTTCAGAATACTCGGCTCTTGTCATCAAACCTGCACCGAGGAAAACTTCTCCTTCCTGACTTTCTAAGGATAAAGGACCCAAATCCGACATCCCGAAGCGCGTCACCATTTGCCGTGCCATCCCAGTGACTTGCTGCAAATCGCCACCAGCACCCGTTGTCACTTCAGAATCCCCAAAAATTTCTTCCTCTGCCGCACGACCTCCTAAAGCCCCAGTAATCCGAGCTTTAAGTTGCGCTCTTGTAATTAAACCTTGTTCTTCGCTCGGTGTAAACCAGGTTAAACCTTGAGCTTGTCCGCGCGGAATCAGAGTCACTTTTTGTACGGGGTCATGGTCTTTAATTAAAGTCCCCACAATGGCATGGCCAATTTCATGATAGGCAATTAATCGCTTGCTCTTGCTATCAACTAGAGGAGTTCCTTCCATCCCAGCGACAACCCGATCAACGGCATCGTTGATTTCTGCCATCGTAATCGCTTCTTTTCGCCGACGCGCTGTTAGGATAGCTGCTTCATTGAGCAAGTTAGCTAAATCCGCACCTGTAAACCCAGGACTCCGCCGTGCGATCGCTTCGATCGACACTTCCGTAGACAGTTTCTTATTCCGAGCATGGACTTCTAAAATACCGATACGTCCCTTAAGATCTGGAGCATCTACCATCACTTGGCGGTCAAAGCGTCCCGGACGTAATAGCGCTGAATCCAGTACATCCGGTCGGTTCGTTGCGGCGATAATAATAATCCCGGTATTTCCTTCAAACCCGTCCATTTCTGTTAGTAACTGGTTGAGGGTTTGCTCCCGTTCATCATTCCCGCCGCCAATTCCAGCACCCCGTTGCCGTCCTACTGCGTCAATTTCATCAATAAAGATTAAACAAGGTGCATTTTCTTTCGCTTTCTTGAATAAGTCGCGCACGCGGGAAGCACCCACACCCACGAACATTTCCACAAATTCACTACCAGAGATACTGAAGAACGGAACCCCCGCCTCACCTGCGATCGCTTTCGCTAGCAAGGTTTTACCTGTACCCGGAGGACCAACCAATAGCACCCCTTTGGGAATCCGCGCTCCCACGGCGGTAAAGCGTTCTGGCTGTTTGAGGAACGTAACAACTTCTTGTAATTCTTCTTTTGCTTCTTCAATCCCAGCGACATCATCGAATAAAACCCCAGTTTTGGCTTCCATTTGGAACCGTGCGCGAGATTTCCCGAAATTCATCGCTTGACCAGGGCCACCCGTTATGTTATTGGAACGACGGAATAAGAAAAATAACCCAGCAATCAAGAGAATCGGAAAAATTAAATTTCCAATCAGTCCCCAAATTGCCCCATCTTGACGGATAGGATGAGTGTCAAAGGAGATATCGGCTTCTCTGAGTTTGGCAATGAGTTCTGGAGCATTGATGGGTAAATCCACCCGCCACCGTTGGATACGCTCATCAAGTTGGGGGTCGATCGCTTCTACAATTGCCGTCTGACCACCCTCATAGAGGTCAACACTGGTAACTCGACCTGCATCCAAGTATTCTAAAAAGCGCCCGTAGGTCATGCGGCTACTGGCAGTATTCTGACCCAGCTCACCTGCCGCAGGCGAAAATGCACCTTGCCACAGGAAGAACCCAATGACGAGAGCGGGTACTGTCCAAAGTAATATAATTCTCCAGGAAACTTTCATTCTTATTCGCCTCTAGATATTGGTCGTATCGGCTGGCTTTAGCTCTGGGTGAGCTTTCTGCATAACACAAAACCCAGCTTAAAAAGTTGAATCAACAGAAATATTTACGGTAGCTTAATCAAATTTAACTTAATTCTCAGGATCTGAGCAACTGGGAGTGAGGAGATGGGGAGATGGGGAGATGGGGAGAGGGGGGGGAACAACTAACAACTAACACCGGACAACTAACAACTAACAACTAACAACTAACCAATGAGTAAAGAATTTAATATTGGCGATCGCGTGCGAGTCATTGCCCTTCCCCGCTATGTCAAAACGGCGGAACCCATGCCGATGTTGCGACCTCCGGATGTGATTCGCATTGGGGAAGAGGGTATAATCCTTGATCGCCGTCCAGGAGGATTTTGGGGTGTGCGTTTCTCCAAGGGAGCGTTTTTAATGGATAGCCAGTACCTTGAAGTCGTTACTGCCGTTCCTGAAACGTCTGATATTAGTGAACATCCCCCAGAATCTCACACCAATTCGGAATCACAAACCGAATAAGTGTCACGCTTTGAAATTGCCGTTTGAGACAGATGGGGAGAGGGGAGGCGGTTAGAAGCAAAAATACCAGGCGATTAGAAATCGCGGCTACACAAACAAAGCCTGCCTCCGCAGGCTAGATGTATTAGTCCGCGCAGGCGGACGAAAGTTTGTATAGCCCCAGACTTCCAGTCTGTTAGCGTTAGCGAAGCGAGGCGTTAGCCTAGCGGCACGAAGTGCGGGGCAATTTACACATTTGAGATGCTCCCGTTGGTAGAGACGAAAACCTTCCATGTCCACCATGTCTCCCTTGTCCCCCCCTCTCCCCCTCTCCCCCTCTCCCTCTCTCCCCAGTTAAACTTGTGGTCACTACTTCAATTCCCACTGATTTCTTTTCTCAATGGAACAGCCCTGTACTTATACCTTTGACAATCAACTCACAGCCGATGTGATTCAAGTCCATAATTGGGGCGAGTTGCCAGATGCGTTGCATCGGATCGGTTTGCAACAGATACTCCCTACTCTAGTACTAGTGGGTGGAGCGAGTAAAATTGCTGAATCTGACCTGAAAAAGTTACAAAACTTATTCGTGGAAATCATTGCTCCCATTGCTGAAAATCTAGGCATTGCCGTGGTGGATGGCGGTACGGATGCCGGGATTATGCGATTTATCGGTCAAGCCCGTACTCATATTAATGCCTCGTTTCCCTTGGTGGGCGTAGCGGCGATCGGTACAGTGATTCGCCCTGGTATTCCTTGTACCAACGCTGATGCTGCTATGCTAGAGCCAAACCACACTCATTTTGTGTTAGTTCCTGGCAGTAATTGGGGGGATGAATCACCCTGGTTAGCTCAAATTGGGAGCCATTTATCTCAGGAATTACCATCCGTTACGATAGTGGTTAATGGGGGTGAAATTACGTGGCAGGATGTCGGTGAAAGTATCAAAGCGGGCAGACCTACAATTGTCTTATCGGGTAGCGGACGCACGGCGGATCAACTGGCGGCGGCGATGCGGGGAGAAGAAGCGGATCAGCGAGCTATCGAGTTAGTTGCCTCTGGACTTCTACATAGTATTGATATGAGAAAAGAGGCTGAGGAGTTGGCGAGTATGATTGAACAAATACTTTCTAGTTCTAAGCTGAATTCTGCGATCCATCAGGCATAATTGTACCTGTCATTACGACTTCTTCTTGCATCACGGCGGTTGATAAATCGGCTCGTTCTAGAGTAGCTCCTGTTAAATCTGTTCCCTGAACGAGTGCTTCACTCAAGTCTACTCCCGTTAAGTTAGCATCTGTTAAATTTGCGCCGCTTAAGTCGGCCTGAACCAGGTTGGCTTGACTCAAATTAGCTCCTGTTAAATCGGCGTTCTGCACACTTGCTAAAGCGAGTTGTGCTTGACTGAGGTTGGCTCCCCTCAGATTTGTTTCATACAAACTAACGGCACTAAGGGTAGCTGTACTGAGATCGACCCCGCTTAAATCTGCTCCACTCAAATTAGCTCCATGAAACCTCGTTCCCTTGAGGTTTGCTCCAGTTAAGGTTGCATTACTTAGGTTGACATGACTGAGGTCAGTTTCACTTAAATCTGCTCCGGTTAGGTCTATTTCGGGGAAATTTCGCTCTCCTGCACTATAGCGTTCTTGGAATTCATTGATGTCCATAGTTTTAGATTAATAGCAAAGTTGCTAATCGAAGTTTTTCTAGAGTGTGGGGTTTTGGATATTTAACCTTATCTAGTTTATTGCAGGGTTGCTTCTGTCTGAAGAGAGAGTGTGTCACACGGATGTTGATGCGGATGCTCGGATTTTTTGTTGTCGTTTTGTAGACTTGTTGAAGGATGCTCACAGAAAGTGTTCTGTTTCCAAAATTGTAACTCGGTGAATGAATTGGAAGTTGAGATGCCAAATTAGATACATCCAATCAACCTTTCAGCCAACACTATGAATCGGTCTTTTAGTTACTCATCTCCGTTGACGACTGGCGATCGCTTGAAGACGTTATTGTTAGTCTTGGGTTTGCTGAGTCTAACGGCGTGTCAATCTCTCCCCACTAATGCAGAACCTCAAAATTTAGCGACTCTCCCTAGAACGATTAGGGTTTCTGGGAAGGGGGATGTGTCGATTCCAACAACGATCACTCAAGTCCGTTTAGGGGTTGAAATTCAGGGGAAAACGGCTCAGGATGTACAACGACAAGTCGCTGGGCGATCGCAAGCTGTTGTTGAATTGCTGAAATCTCGTCAGGTGGAAAAATTGGAAACGACGGGTATTAGCCTCAGCCCTAACTATATCTATAAAGACGGTCGGCAAAGTATCAATAGTTATATTGGTACGAATACGGTGAGCTTTCGGATTAATACGGATAAATCGGGAACGCTATTAGATGAGGCAATTAAAGCGGGAGCAACCCGAATTGATAGTATCAGTTTTGTCGCTACTGAAGAAGCGATCGCACGCGCCCAAGAACAAGCGATTCAGAAAGCAACTGAAGATGCTCAAAAGCAAGCTGATGCTGCTTTAAAAGCTCTCAATCTTCGTCAGCGAGAAGTTATAAATGTTCAAATTAATCCAGCGAATCCCCCTCAACCGTTGAACTATACTGTTAGCCAACCCGCCGAACAAAGAGCGGAAAAAATTCCTAACACACCCGTTGTTGGGGGTGAACAGAACGTTGAACAAGCTGTTACTTTACTCATTCGGTACTGAAAATGGGGAGTGGGGAGTGGGGGGAAACAAGCAACCACCAACAACCGACAACTGACAACTGACAACTGGGAACCGACAAAAAGCGATCAACGATATACTCAGATCGGGGAGTGGCAACTGTCGAGCAACTCAGTTTCCTTTCTCAGAGGGGATCTGCTCTCTTCAAAGAATGCCCAGCTAATAAGGGAAATATTCTGGAGAGGTTCACGGAGCAAATTGCCGAAATGGTGCTATCATGATCGCTGAGGGTTATATTCGGTTTTATAGTTTGTTTTTATTTACTGACAGGCATTTCTCCGAATCATAAGTCTCTACATCCTAGGATTCTGGAGATATTTCATGTCGATCTATATCGGTAATCTGTCCTACGAAGTGACGGAGGAAGATGTTAGCACTATTTTTGCTGAATACGGAACGGTGAAACGGGTTCAGCTACCTACTGATCGGGATACCGGACGGATGCGTGGCTTTGGTTTTGTGGAAATGGAAACAGAAACTGAAGAAGCGGCTGCTATTGATGCTCTGGATGGAGCTGAATGGATGGGTCGGAACCTGAAAGTGAACAAAGCTAAACCTCGTGAGAATCGGGGAAGTCAAGGGGGTAATCGCCGAGGAGGCAATCGGGATGGCGGCTTCTCCCGGCGCTACTAAACCTTGAGACTGGCAGAACTTGAGAAAGTAGTTGGCTTTGTTTTCAACTCTAGCTTGCTCTAGGTCGGCACGAACATCATACTAAGTGTTGCAGGAGCGTGACGGGCCAATGCCCCACCTCACTAACGCTTCTGTAGGAACAAACGAAAGGTTTGGCGAAAGTGTTTCTGGAGAGTAGAGTTACGTCCAGATATTTTATTGGCTCGCTCCTGGATCAGAGGAAGCAGGGCGAGCAATATCCTTAGATTCCAATTTGCTATCAATATCGGTCAGAGTAGGGAAAAATCAACGATTATCTAAACGGAGCTGATTGACCCTAACCCTAAATCAGTGATTATGCAGACACGAGAAGCCTTATTGATTGCGGCTTGTTTCAAAGGGATCTGAAAGCTTGAATGTTAGGCTTTGAGAGCAGGTGAAGTAGCACAAAAAGCAGGCTTCACTTGGTAAAGAATTTATGCTAGGTGGTCAAAAAGCACCGAGCAATCAACCCAAGCTGAGGAGGAAATAGAATGACCCAGGTAACTGTTGGTGAACATGAGGGAATTGAGTCGGCCCTCCGTCGCTTTAAGCGAGCAGTTTCCAAGGCGGGAATTTTTCCAGATATGAAGAAGCACCGTCATTTTGAAACGCCGATTCAAAAACGCAAGCGCAAAGCAATTGCCAGACACAAGCAGCTTCGTAGACTTTCCCGCTATGGCAAAAAAGGGTTTTAAGAGTTATTTGTTGTTTGTTATTTGTTGTTTGTTGTTTGTTGAAAAAAACAATAAATGGCAAATAACGAATAAAAAAATAACCAACAACAAACCCAAGTTTACAGCGTGCAGATTAGGTGCATACTAGCTTACCAAATTGCAGCTCTGTTGCGTAGCTTCGGAGATAGCGCATAGGGCATGGGGCATTTAAAAATCACACGTTAGAAGGCAATTTGGTATCACTAAACCATGACCCCCGAAGCAATACGCACTGTTTCTCAGCTAAGGCGTGAGTTCTACTCTCTATTCGCGGCGGCGATGAAAGTGCCTGTCAAGATTACAACCAGCAATCCATCTACAGGTAATTTGCCGATGGCATCTTGGATTGATGATCGGCAACGACTGAATTACGTGTGTGTGTATGTTCACACTGCACCTGACGAATTACTCCCTGAACGTCCATTCATTCTTCGCGTATCTGTCAACAAAGGTGCTGGGATCGTCGGAACAAAATATTGGGGAAAAGACTGTAGAGGCTTTAATCAAAGCTGGCAGTTTGAGTTAACTCTATTACCTGAAGAAATTTTGGATTTTTCCTTGTGGATAGTCAGTTTGATTGAGTCTCATCACCGAGGTACTGTCTCACTCATACCTCAACCTCCCCATCCACTCCACTCCACAATAGCCGAATCGGATAATAAGTTGTTAGGTAATGAGGCTTGGACTCAGAAAGCTTGGCAGCAAAGTTTTTAAAACCTACGATTTTATACTTATCTTATTATAAGTAATCATCCGAACTTGATTATAAGCTATTCACCTTTATCAATTAGCATCATAGCTGAGGGCTGACCGCTCAAAGTATATATAAAGCTATGAACCATTACCCGTACATTTGAAATAACTAACAACTTGTGTTGATAGAAATATAGCTTTTTAATAACAAGATTTTTACCTTGTTACTAAAAAGCCATTTGCCATGTTGCTCCGCACAAGAACATTCAAGAGTCAACCTAACTATATATTTAGATGCAAATTGTTGAAATCTATCTATGGACTGATTTGCAAAAAGGATTGAGTTTGATAGCTAAACCGAGAAGTCATACCGATTTAAAAAAGAAATGCGACACATGAATTCCCAAAACTCTGATAGAGTAAGTCTTCCAGAATCCTTGCATCCATTAGCGCAGTGGCATAAAGCGCAATCTAAAATCTAAAATCCTATAAGTTCTGAAGGATTAAATAATAATAAAGTTACTCGGATTAGGGTAAGTCTAGCCAATTTTGCTGGCTAACGATTTACACCTATTAAAAACTCAATTATACTCTGAACAAAAAATAATCTCCAAAGGCTCAAAATTCTCACTTGGATAGATGACAGGAAAGAATTTGAGAGGTAGCCTCACAAAGGAAGGTCTGGGATTGTCGCCCAAACCAAAAATAATAATCTAACTCCTCACTCCCCATTCTCCAAGCTAGCCGCTATGCAATTCGCATCTGACCCACCCATCGCCATCAAAATCCACAAAATGAAACAACGGGTGCGGTGGCAAGAACCGTTGATTGTCGAACGGGGAATCGATCAAACCCGTTTGATGTTAGACGATCGCACCTCAGACAGTCCAGAATTCTCATTTTTAGTCATTGGTGATAGTGGAACAGGTCGCCATCGGGGGCACGATCCCCAACGACACCTCGCTGAACGAATGGTGCATCAGTGCGATCGCTGTCGTTTCATCTTACACACGGGTGATGTTGTCTATCTCGTAGGATCGAGCGAATACTACTACCAAAACTTTATTGAACCCTACCGAGAATTTCTAGTCGGCGGCGACCATCCCCAGCGCATTGCCTATGACAACATGGTTTTTAAACTCCCATTTCTGCCCGTACCCGGTAATCACGATTACTATGACCTGCCCTTAATTTACGGACTCATTGCCCAGGCCTCGTGGCCTTTGCGCCGCCTGCTGCGTTCCCGCATCGATTTAGACGTAGGCTGGTACGGTTCAGGTCAAGGCAAAGCCTATGCTAAAGCATTCCTCGATTACCTGATTGGCTTCAAACTCCCGGGGACTTTGGAGCATCATCTCGACTGTCATTATACAGCTCAGACTGACACAGGTCGCTGTCTGCGCTACCAACCGGGACACTTCACTCGCTTACCCAACCGTTATTACACCTTCCGGAGTGGTGGAATTGACTTTTTTGCCCTCGACTCCAATACCTTTAACACCCCATCGCCGATTCCTGCAACCTCGGAAGGAGAAGCCTTTCGTCGCCTGCTGGAAAAGCGTCATCAGGAATTGGAACAACAAAAACTTCAAATCCTCGAAACCTCTAACACCCTCAACCCCGACAACCCCGAGGAAGCCGAACAGCTTGATGACCTTGATGCCAAATTAGAACAAATCGAAGAACTTACCCTTGATATTAACAAACAACTGGCATCGGACGAAACAAATGCGATCGACGTTGAACAACTCAATTGGTTGCGGCAAAGACTGATCGAATCTTGGCATACTCAAGAGGTGCGGGGACGGATCATCTATCTCCACCATCCTCCCTACGTTACCGAGGCGACCAAGTGGTATCAAGCACAGACTTTAGCCATTCGCGGCTACCTTCGTCAGGTATTAAATGCTGTATCTGAGGTGGTTGGTTCCCTGGCGCAGGGTCGTCCTCTCGTGGATCTTATTCTAACAGGTCACGCCCACTGTTTAGAACATTTGTACACCCTTGATACTGGACACGCTGATTCCTACCTTAACTGGATCGTTTGTGGTGGTAGCGGTTATAGCCTCCGCCGTCAACGGACTGAGGGATCGGACATAATGGAATCGTTTGGATTTAGCGAGGACAGTTACTCCCGCCGAGTTGCTAAATCGCTACTGTTTGTTGGTCGTCAGGGTCATGGATCACAAAAGCGACGACCCTACTCATTTTTGCGGATTGATGTGCAGGATGGCAATCCTCCTAAATTCCGAGTTCAACCGATTATTGCAGAACGATTTCAAGGTAAGTGGAGTGATAGAACCATTGAACCATTTGTTATTTAGCCTAGGTTATAGTTCCATTTCGGATGCAAGGATTAAAAATTAACACCTTATTCAATCATTCACCTCTCAATTGCAACTCTTTTAAAATAATGCTAGCTCTAGGTGAAAATCCATCGCCATAATCGGCTGGGAAATGCTCGGTAATTCTAAAGGCTTTACCGTTATATTCGCCAATATATACAGTTCCAATCATATTTTGAGGCTGGGCGCGTTTCTCAAAATCAATTCGTTCTTTAGCCCAGCTATAAGCAACCTCTTCATTGCGACGAACGACAGTCCACTGGTTGGTTTTGATCAGACCGCGTTCTCCAGAAACTGCCTCTTTCATCTCCTCAACCGTTAAAGGATTTGAAGGGAAGAAAATATGAACATAGGCTGGCTCATATTTTTTACCATCAAGCTTAGAGTAGAACCATACACCCGTACCTTCTCCAGAACTTGCTTGTTCAACAATAAAATCAGGTTCGGAAAAATAAGTGGTAAAAGGTATCCCTTCTTGGTCATACAGTTTGACAGGAATCTGTTGTTGAGTCCAGTCATCCGTGACCGTTTTTGTCGCAGGTCGAGATTGGGTATTTGGAGTGGGATCAGGAGTTTGATCGGGGGTTGAATCCACTGCTTCGGCTGTGGAATGATCAGTATTGGTGGTTTGAGGTACGCAAGCTATTAATGTACTCAATACCAGGATTACACTGATTAAATAGACTAAGCTTTGCATTTCCAAGAATTATTTTTACTGTATATTATTCAGTTATATTCCGTTAGGCGACTTTCCGGTTAAACCTTCTCCCCCCCCCTCCCCCTCTGTTTCAACAGGCAACTTAATAGCTTGACTTCTCCCCCGACTGAAGT
>DNGI01000095.1 GCA_003486645.1 Cyanobacteria bacterium UBA11370
TTGTAGTTTAATGGCGCGGGTTTGGTCTAAGATTGCCTCTAAGTCTTCTGCGGATAAGCGCTCAACGTAATTAATTTTGACTTCCTCTAATAAAGCTGTAAGTAAAGACTGAACTTCTTCTAAGGTTTTTTGGGTTTGAATTTCTGAGCCATAGGCTTCAACGAGGTGTTTGATCAGACGTTGCAGGAGTTTTTCTCCAACGGGATCTTCTGCGATCGCCATATTCAGTCCATCATAGAGAGCTTCGGTGATTTGTTTCACGAGTCGTTCGATCAGTTGGTTCCGCAATTCTCCGAGTCCCGGTACTTGGTCTAGTCCCTGATAAGCTGGAGATTGGCTGAGAATCCGTTCAACGTTATGTTGTAGTAAGGCTTCGATGTCAGAGCGGATTTTGGGCAGAACCTGATGGACTGTCATCTGCACTACGATTTTAGTCAGTGTTGCGACTTCATCAATATTATTAATGTCGATATAGGGACGAGCTTCTCGTTGGTTTAACCATTTGGCGATGTCCCCCTCACGAATTGAGTTTTGAACCTCGCTAATGACTTGAGTTACCACGACTTCAGTCATATCGCCCGCAATTTCGGCAACAAATCCCTGACGTGCTTGTTTTTGGATCGCACTGAGGTCGATTAATTTAGCTTGATCTAAACGTATGATTACAGGGATAATTCGCAGCCAGCGCCAGAGTGGAATCAATAGAAAGATATCATACCATCGCCACAACATCGCATCGAGCCAACTAACACCTGTGCGACGGCGACTGATCAACCAAGTACGTCCTAGAAATTCCAGACCAAACACTACAAAAAATGGAAAGTCAATCAGTCCAAACCAATCTACAAATTCACCATTTTCGCCAATTGGACGGTAGTAATTAGCTTCTATTAACGGTCGAATCTCCGTGTTGAAAAAATTCAGTTTTGTTACTGGATCATTCCCTAAGTACTCTTCACTCCAAAACTGATTAAAGGCTTCTTTGGCCGAATCTTCTTCATTGGGGGTATGTTCCCGCATCTTATTTTTAATTCGTTCCAGAGTACCTGTCTTATTGGCTACCTGAAAGGGATTGGTATCAATGATTTCTTCGCTTTGACGACGCAGATCTTCAAGAAGTTGGGCTACCTCTGGCGATCGCAAGCCTGTATTAATCAGTTTGTTTTCCAATTCGTCAACCCTTTCTAAATACTGCTGGGTTTCTCGGTATGGAATAATTCCCTTAACTGGGTCATACCAGGGAGTGATATTAGGAAGGGGAATTGAAATAGGAGAACCCTCAGATTTGATTGGGCCGATTTTAAAGCTAAAAACCTGTAGTTTGCGATGTAACCAAAAATCCCGTAGGGGAATGTAGCTCAAGTCAAATAGGACGAGCAACAGGTTCACTGAGGCTAAAATTGCCATCAGTCGTTCAAACCAAAGGCTCCGGCGAACTTGACTTTTACGTTTTGTTTGGGTCAGTCTTGGCAATGATGACATGATTGACTAAGTTATTGAGAAGGCGATCGCGCTCCATTGGCACAATATCACCACTATGCAGCACATCCCGCAGCAGCACGAAATGAACCAGTGTCCCCACAAAGACTCGCGCTGCGACTTCAGGATCTTGAACCTGAATTTCGGGATGGGAAACAAAGTATTGGGTGAGCATTTCTAAGACGGGTTTTTCGATATTCTGCACGAAGGCTCGTGCTAACTCTGGAAACCGTCCTGATTCGCCAATAATAATTCTAAGAAATGTGATCATCTGCGGATCAGCCGCGACATTATCGAGCATACCGCTAGCAAAACCCTTCAAAAAAGAAGCTGGATTATCCTGCACAGCTTGCAGCTTTTGGAGATTGAAGAGTTCTTTTTTGCTTGCCAAGCGCTGCATTAGAGACGAAAACAACCCCTGTTTATCTTGAAAGTGGCTGTAGACGGTGGCTTTGGAAACCCCGGCGGTAGCGGCAACTTTATCCATGCTAGTGGCAGCATAGCCGTGTGCCAAGAATTCTTGCATTGCTCCATCTAAGATCGCTTCAGTCTTCTCGGCTGATAACTCACGCTCTACACTTTTCGGTTTTTTCATCGTTTTTATTCCGCAGACAGGCTTTTGCCTATTTTTACTAGGACTTACGCAACTGGCACATGGAGTAGGGTGCGTCAGACGATCAAACCCTGATTATCTCGCTCAATAATTTGGTCTGACGCACCCTACAAGTTGATTTTATTGTGACACTCTATTAAGTCCTGTTTACTATACGTCTTGACTTTATATGACTAAACGGTTTAGTTTAAGGATAGCGTTATTAAACTAAACCGTTTAGTAAATCCGGAAAGGAGTTTGCCAATGCTGCAAAACGCGCCAGATAGGATTTCCCTTAGTAATACGCGCCGATGGGTTGGGTTTGGGATTGTCGCCCTGTTTTTTGTGGGTGGAGGAGTTGCCTACAATGTCTGGCGGTTGCAATCCACACCTAGGGAAATTCCCCAAACCGTAGAAGCTAGTCTGCCAAAAATCACCACAGTAACAGCATTAGGGCGACTAGAACCCCAGGGAGACGTAATTAAACTATCAGCCCCTACCTCCAATAGCGGGAATCGGGTGGAACAATTATTAGTGAAAGAAGGCGATCGCATTCAAACTGGACAGGTGATTGCAATTTTAGATAGCCGCGATCGCTTGCAAGCCGCATTTGAGCAAGCCCAAGAAGACGTAAAAGTTGCCCAGGCAAAACTCGCCATTACCCAAGCTGGTGCAAAACAGGGAGAAATTAACGCACAACGAGCAGAAATTAGCCGTTTAATCGCCCAACGCCAGGGCGATATTGATGCTCAAGCCGCAACAGTGGCTCGATTAAAATCTGAAGTACAAAATGCTCAAACCGAGTACAACCGTTATCAAACATTGTATCAGGAAGGGGCAATTTCTGCGTCTGAGCGGGATAGTAAGAGTTTAGTTTATGAAACCGCCCAAAAAAGTTTACAAGAGGCAGAAGCAATTTTAGAGCGGATTCGCTCAACGAGTCCAGCCCAACTCAATCAAGCCCAGGCAAATCTAAACCGAATTTTAGAAGTGCGTCCGGTGGATATTAAAGCCAATCAAGCAGAAATTGATCGGGCAACTGCATCAATGAAGCAGGCAAAAGCAGCGTTAGATCAAGCTTATGTGCGATCACCCATTGCAGGTGAAATCTTGGACATCCATACCCATGCAGGCGAAGTTGTTAGCAATGATGGCATTGTCGAGATTGGGCAAACTCAGCAGATGTATGCCATTGCTGAAGTGTATCAAAGCGATATTAGTAAAGTTAAAACAGGACAAAAAGTACGAATCACTAGCGATTCCATTCCTGGTGAGTTAATCGGAACCGTTGAACGAATTGATTCTCAAGTGCGGCGACAAGAGATTGTTAATACAGATCCCAGTACCAATATTGATGCCAGAGTCATAGAAGTTCATATTGCCCTCGATCCAACCTCAAGTAAAAAAGCCGCTAAATTTACTAATTTGCAAGTCACAGTAGTGATTGAACAATAAACTTACATAAAAGTTGTTGGTTGTTGGTTGTTGGTTGTTAGTTGTTAGTTGTTGGTGGAATAGCTTAATA
>DNGI01000138.1:0-263 GCA_003486645.1 Cyanobacteria bacterium UBA11370
TCCTCAAATAGCGACTCTAACTCAGACTCAGCTTGTGCGGTTGTTTCTGGGGTTTCCTCCCAATCAAATAAATCTTCCTCTGTTGCACTTTCTGTTACTGTTTCGCTGCCTTCTAAATCCCCTTCCCAGTCAAATTCATCTCCTGATTCAGCGGCTAAAGCTTCTGTTGCCGATGGCGTTTCTTCCTCAAATAGCGACTCCAACTCCGATTCATCTATTTGAGAGGTTTCTGGGGTTTCTTCCCAATCAAATAAATCTTCCTC
>DNGI01000138.1:547-8158 GCA_003486645.1 Cyanobacteria bacterium UBA11370
CTAAATCCCCTTCCCAGTCGAATTCATCTCGTGATTCAGAGGCTAAAGCTTCTGTTGGAGACGTTTCCAGCGTTTCTCGCCAATCAAATAAGTCCTCTTCTGTTGCACTTTCTGTTACTGTTTCGCTGCCTTCTAAATCCCCTTCCCAGTCGAATTCATCTCGTGATTCAGAGGCTAAAGCTTCTGTTGCCGATGGCGTTTCTTCCTCAAATAGCGACTCTAACTCTGACTCATCTATTTGAGAGGTTTCTGGGGTTTCTTCCCAATCAAATAAATCTTCCTCTGTTGCACTTTCTGTTACTGTTTCGCTGCCTCCTAAATCCCCTTCCCAGTCAAATTCATCTCCTGATTCAGACGCTAAAGCTTCTGTTGCCGATGGCGTTTCTTCCTCAAATAGGGACTCTAACTCTGAGTCAGCTTGTGCGGTTGTTTCTAGCGTTTCTTCCCAATTAAATAAGTCGGCTGCTGTTTCAACTTCCTCTACAGATGCAATCGGGGCTAAATCGGCTTCCCAGTCAAATTCATCTCCTGATTCAGCGGCTAAAGCTTCTGTTGCCGATGGCGTTTCTTCCTCAAATAGGGACTCTAACTCCGACTCAGCTTGTTCTACTGTTTCCGGCGTTTCTTGCCAATCAAATAAGTCGGCTGCTGTTTCAACTTCCTCTACAAATGCAATCGGGGCTAAATCGGCTTCCCAGTCAAATTCATCTCCTGATTCAGCGGCTAAAGCCTCTGTTGCTGATGGCGTTTCTTCCTCAAATAGCGACTCTAACTCTGACTCAGCTTGTTCTACTGTTTCCGGCGTTTCTTGCCAATCAAATAAGTCGTCTTCTGTTGCACTTTCAGTAGGAGATTCACTCAGGAATAAATCTTCTTCTAAATTGAACTCATTAACAGGTTCTTCCGAGACGAATAACGGTTCAACCTGTTCCCTAGTTTCTTCACCAAAGAAGAGATCTAAATCTTCGACAGCCTCTTGAGAAATCTCTGCTTCTTCCCAATCAAACAGTCCGGTTTCAGCTTCAACTACTGGTTGTAACTCCAGGTTTTCTGCTGGAGACTCCCTAGTAGAGAAATCGGCTTCCCAATCAAACTCATCCACAGATTCTTCTGATAAGGATAAGGGATCTATTTTCTCTGTCGTTTCCTCACCAAATAAGGCTTCTAAATCCGCACCAACATCTTCAGAATCTTCCTCAACATCTTCAGTAAAGAAAAACTCCGAAATATCATCATTATGACTACCGTCACCAGCTACATTATCATCAAATAACTCTTCTTCAAAGATGTCTTCTTGAAGATTTTTGACCTCATTAAATTCAAGATTTGATGTTGCTAGAGCATCTGGAATTGATGGTGTCTGAAGGTGGTGCGGAATCGCTTCGTTAAACCTCATATTGTTGGAACTGTTAGAAATCTCCAACAGATCATTCAAGTCTAAATCTAACTCGCCAATTGTTTCATCGGACTGATTATCATTAGCAAATTGTGTATAGTCTTCCCCAGTCTGGAAGTCCCACGAGTCAATTTCTAAATCTGCGGTGTTCTCTGCTAACGAACCCTCTTCTGCAAAAAGGCTATTATCCAACAAACCATTTAACTCATTGCTTGCGGATTGTTGTGTAGTGAATGAGCTTCGGTTATCCGATTCAAATAATAAGTCTGCAAAGTCATCTTCATCGGTTAAACTCGATAGGGTTTCTGGATGATCTTGGTTGGAATGTGAGCTGATGAAGGCTTGAGAGTCAAGATCACCTTCTTCTTCAAAGTCATTGCCTAACCAATCGTTGAAATCGTCACTTGTTAAGGCTCCAGAGTGGGAAATTCCGAAGTTATTTGTATCGTCGATTAGGTCAGCAAAATCGCTTTTTTCATCCAGCATCCCTGGATGTTCTGTATCCGAATCCCAGATATTTTCATCGATATTAATGATTTCTTCTTGTTCCCAGGTTTGCTCGATATCAGGAGTTTGACCTTCAAAAATATCAGCTAAACTATTGAGTTCTGCCATTCCGACTTCGGGTTCTCCGTGTTCGGAAACTTCCGAGAAGATTGAATATTGGGAAGTTTCTTTCGGTTTGTTCAATCCGTCATGACTATCTCCTTGGATATAGGTAATCTCTTGTTGAATATAGGTATCCTCTTGGATATGGGTGTTTGAAGTATTAACCCGATTCTTTGAACTTAGGATAGTTGATTCGTTGTTGGTTGCCAGTTCTATATCGCTATCTGTAGAGTCAAGGGAGAATTGTGGCGTTAAGGCTTTAAGTTGTTCAGTCGGCGCAATTTCAACTGAACGACCTGCTAGCGCTAATTCTTGAGCTTGTTTAATATCTTTGATCGTAACGTTGGCAAGGAGGCGGTAGGAATTGTCAGGATAGGCGATCGCTGCTTTTGCGGTTTCTAATAACTCACTCCAGCCGGGTAAGTCAAATTGCTCACCGAGATTGGCTAAACAGGTGCAGTGTCCTTGTAAGGTAGCACGGTTTTCTGGGCAGTCGGGTTGCTTAAACAGTTGCAACATCTCCCGCAACTCAATGAGAACGTCCCGTTTAAAGGTTCCTGGTAACGTTTTAGTTGCCTTGGGAGACGATGGCGCTTTCGCTAGGGGAAGGGGTGGAGTGGTGACAACAGGAGAACTCTTGCCAATTTTAGCCAGGTGTTTGAGATGAGTGTTAAGCTGCTCAAAAACTGGCTCGGCTTCTGCCATAATTTCCCTAGTGGTTTCATCCGTTAAACCAAATGGTCCTTGAAGTTGTTCCAACAAGGACTGAAGGGTATCAAATACCTGTAAAAATAGTGTTTCTAGCTGTTGATCTGCCGTTAAGGGCGATTCTTGCAGAATTTTGAAGCAATCTTCCAGCCGATGAGCCGTGTGATGAATGCTATTGAGTCCTAGCATAGCAGCTCCACCTTTGACGGAATGAGCAGCACGGAAGATTTCGTTCACCATGTCAACATCTTCCATGGTACTTTGCAGGTTGAGTAAACCCTGCTCAATGGTATTGAGGTGATCTCTTGCTTCCTCAATAAAGTAGCCCATGATCCGCTGTTGTTGTTCCGACTGCATAGCCATGTTCCTCAACGATTTTTGAGTCATGTTGCAACAAGTAGCCTCTTAACCGCTCGACTCGGTGAAGCCTGGACTCAGTTCAACCGCTCATGACTCATCATTACTTTTGGTTTCCCTAGATAGCTCTCATTGTAGCCATTAGGCTTTCAAATTAATCGGTGTCTGCTTATTCCGTCGAAAAGAATATTTTGGGGAGTGGGGAGTGGGGAGTGGGAGAGTGGGGGAGTGGGAGAGTGGGGGAGTGGGGCAGGGCTAATTCAAGGATAATGCAAGAAGTCTTTTTAGTTTTAAATTTTGTATGGTGCGGCATGATGGTGGCACAACCATAAGTAATTTCCTTCTGGTGTTAAAACTTTTTTGAGTCCACCCCAGTTTTGCTGTGGGTCTTTTTCATCTAAGAGTTGACGCAAACCCCGCAAAGCTGCACCTTCTACATAATCTGGATCTGGATCAGCAAGGTAACTAGCTGTTGCTACTAATTTCAAATCATTACAGTCGGGAATATCGGGTAATTTGGCTGCCATTTCTTTCATCAATTCAATATCATTTTTGAATAATTTTTCATACTCTTGTTTATTTAAAAAACCGACCCAAGGGCCAATGAGAGGTGCAGCATATTTTAATACACCCACTAACCGTTGAAGATAAGGGGCTGTGACTCTTAGCCATTTGGCAGGTTCCTCAATTTCGTATAAACCACCCTCTTGTGTGGGATGCCAACAACCAGGTGCTTGGCAATAGAGTTGTAAATCTAATTTTTGTCCGGCAATTGATTTTTTCTATCCTTGGCGATCGCGAGGACGCAAAACAAATACATTGGGACAATGGGAATCAATTTTTGCTTGTTCCCGACGGAAGGCGTTAGTAAATTCTCGCTGGGTTAATTCTCGCAGATTCTTTAATTCATCCAGTATAGTATCTTGCCCTTCAACAATTGTTCTTTCTATTTCATCTAGACGAGATAAAACAGCATCTTGAGTACTCCAATCTAAGCCGAATAAGAGTTGAGTTACTGAGACATCTTCCATCGCTTCTGGACATTCAATCTGTAGTTTCTTTTTTTCATACCGTTTCAGTAATTGCTCATAGTTAAATTCATGACCGCAGCGCTGACCCTTATGACCACAACAGGGAATTGTTCGTTCAATTTTTAAGCCTGGAAAGCGTGATAGAGTAACTTCAATACCATCCCTGAGTAAGACAAAGAAATTATGAGGGTTTGCACCTCTAACGGTTAATTGCAGATAGCGCTCATGGGGAAAGGCTTGGACTAAAGCAAGATGATCTTGTTCAGGAGTATAGGCTAAATGTTTTTGTTTAGGACTATAGGCAAAAATAGCACCATTACGCCAATGAGTACGGGTGGTGAAGCGGTGTTGACGGGCAATAAACCAGGTGGGAATGCCAGCAGGAATAGTATTGAGTTTGAATTTCATGGAGATTTCATTGTAATTACCTGTTTGTTTAATTTGGTTCCATTTTTGTTCGTATTTAGGGGGATCGAGCGGTAGACGTTCAACAACGAGGCTGATATCTTTATTTTCTAAAGTTCGGTAGGAAAGGTCGAAGCGTTCCATGAGGCGTAAGAAGTGATCGTGCATGGATGGGGCAAGGTTTTGCCAAAGTCGATTCATAGTATCACGGGTGAAGATCCCTGCACTATTGATGACTTCTTCACTTTCTAAAACTTTACTAATATATTGAGTGACCCACTGGGGTTTGAGGATAACAATTTGGTTCAGTTCTTCGTTGGTTTGGAAGTAAAGAATATCTCCTAATTCATGGAGCCATTGCGCTAATACTGACTGACTAATATTGTTTGTAACTCCCTGTTTAGTCATGAATGACCATAATTGTTGCGGGGTAGCATATTTAGATTTTTCGGGTAGGGAACGGATATGTTTAGCAACATTGAGCCAAGTTGTAGGCCAACTTTCACCCATTAAGGGTAACTTAGCAGCCGCGTTCGCGATAGTTTGGCGGAGTTGATCAATTCCTTGACCTGTTTTAGAACTGATTTCACAATGACCGATAATTTGAGGGTATTTGCGGCGTAATTCGTTTAGGGGAATGTCAGCATCTCGTTGGTCAAGATGCGTGGCAACGAGTAAAATTGGTGATTCAGGGGCGAGAGCTTGGATAGTGTCGAGCCAATAGTAAAGTTTACCTTGTTCAAATCCATGTCGGGCATTCCAAGCTAGTAGGAAAAGGGAGCGGTTAGTGAGAAAGAATTGATGGGTAGCGTGATAGATTTCTTGTCCTCCAAAATCCCAGGCGTTGAGTTGCATGGTGATATCGCATTTTGTGGGATGAAGCAGATTTAATGTTCGGATTTCTATGCCGTGGGTGGTTGATTCTTGGGTGTTAAATTTTTCACCACGTAAGGCTTGTAATAAGCAAGTTTTGCCAACGCCTCCTTCGCCGACGACTAGCAGTTTGGAAATCCATTGAGGTTGGCTATCTTGCAACTGATTGCGGAGATAAGTCAAAATTGCCTGCGTTCCTTGCTCGACAATTTCAGGGGGTGGCGAAGTCAATGGATTTTTACCGATGTCTAGAAGTTGCAGATTAGTAAGTTGACCAATTTCTGATGGCAACTTACTCAGTCGATTCTTGTTTAGGTATAGTTTGGTAAGGTTCTTTAGCTGACCAATTTCGGGTGGCACCACACTCAGTTTATTGGAGTATAGAGTGAGTTGGCTCAGGTTGATGAGTTGACCAATTTCGGGTGGCACCACACTTAGTTTATTGTTGCTGATAAATAGCACTGTTAGATTAGTGAGTTGACCGATTTCTGGTGGCAGCCTAGTCAGTTGATTGTAGGCGAGAAATAGCCCTGTTAGGTTTTTTAGCTGACCAATCTCTGTTGGTAATGCACTCAGTTGATTTTTATATAGGAATAGCTCGGTCAAGTTTTTAAGTTGACCAATTTGTGGTGGTAATGCACTCAGTTGATTGAAGTGAAGAACTAGCTGGGTCAGGTTCTTTAGTTGACCAATTTCGGGTGGCAGCTCAATCAGTTCATTAGCGCTCAGATCTAGATGGATAAGGTTACTAAGTTGACCAATTTCGGGTGGCAGCACACTCAGCTCATTATTGCTGAGGTATAGCTCTGCCAGATTGGTAAGCTGACCGATTCGTGGCGGCAAAACAGTCAGTTTCTTATCTGAGAGGTCAAGCAATTTTATCTCTTCCTTAGCTGCTTGTTCAATAATTTCAAGTAATTCTTTTTCATTCATTGATTACTTGGGTTGGTCCTAATTTTGCTACTGCTCAATTCACTAAGGGATTGAGTCAATTTGAGGGCTATACCCTGAATGTCAGCATACCCGAATAGTAAGTCTGATTAAAGAATAAAATCTAAATGGGGAGTGATCGCTCCCTTTTGTTGTTAGTTGTTGGTTGTTAGTTGCTGGCTGTTCTTTTTTTCTCCCCCCTCCCCCTCTCTCCTCTCTCCCCATCATTCCAGATACGGCTTAAAACAATGAACAACCTAATTCAAACCATCTGAATCGGTTCTTTGATAAATCGAATATAAAGATGCTTAAAGGTTGACCTTAGTACGCGGGGCATCCCAAAGTCAATGGGCATTAACGCATCCGGCAATTTCCAATCCAATATCTTTAAATCTTCTGGTCGCAGGTGGGGAAAGTCAATCCCTTCCAAATTAGAACTCAATCCTAATTTCATTGCCGCTACTATCGTTGGGACTAAAGCTGGGTCAACATTAAGGATATTAACCAGAGATTGATCCAAAGCAAAGATATCGGCAGACGCAGCGAGGATATTAAGCGATCGCGGTTCACCTCCACTTGGTCCATTCCCTTGATGACCGATAATGCCATCGACTATTGTTAAATCAGGATTAATTGCTCGTGCTGTTTCTACTAACATTTCCCCAAAACGGCAAGCATCTTTCCCCGCTTCCATGTGCCACCAGGCTTTCATTTTTCCAGGAACACAACCGAATAAATTCTTAACGCCTAGGGTTAGGGTTAATTGCATATGTGATTTAACCTTGGGCAGATTAATAATAACATCAGCCTCCATCGCTTCTTTGCAAAGTCGCAAATGGTTAAACGTATTACTTAACGTTTCGTAACGCTGACCCTGGAATTCAACAATCGGTACATTGAGTTCTGCCATCATGGGTAAATAGCCGTTTGCCGCCGCAACACCCTTCGCGGTACCAAAGGCTGGACTATCTCCCAAAAACGGTTTTCCCCCCGCTTCCTGTACCCGTTGTGCTACAGCATAGACTAATTCAGGACGAGTGATGCACTCTTTCCCCGGACGCGCAGCCGTGAGTAGATTAGGTTTAAGTAAAACGCGATCGCCTGGTTTAACAAACGCCTCCATCCCTCCCAAGGGTGCTAACAAGGTTTCCAGAGAGGTTTTCAGGCGTTGTTGATCATAGGAATTAGCGCGAATTAAACTAACCGTAGACATGATTTGAATAATGGCTGATGAATGATGAAATTATATAGCTAGTCTCAGTCCGTTGTGAAATAGGATATGGTTAATGGCTAATGGCTAAT